>JAYVIO010000312.1:0-3311 GCA_043770175.1 Verrucomicrobiales bacterium
TGCCGCATGATCGCATCCACGGCGATTTCAATGCCCGCCGCATCCGTGCGGCCCATGCCGTCGTCATTGTAAAGCGTGATGCCACGCTTCTCGGCCAGCGCACGCACCTGTGCCCGCGCACCGAACACGAGCACGACTTCAATGTTCAGCGATTGCAGCACCGCCACATCCTGCAGAATGCTGGCAAAGCCGGGCTGCGTCATGAGCGCGCCATCAAACGCGATCACAAACACCTTCTGCCGGAACTGCGGCACGTAATGCAGGATGCCACGCAGGTCTTCGAAGCGTTGCTGGGGTTTTTGAGGATCGTTGTTCACTGAATGCGGCCTCACGATAGCACAACGCGGGCGATTTCGTCCCAAAGTTTGTCGATCTCCTGCGGTCCATGCGAGGGCTTGCCCGCTTTCGCGAACCAGTAGTCCGCATTCCATTGATCGCCTTCGATCACATGCAGTAACGCATGCAGCCATGAGCCCATCTTGGTGTGAATGTCCTGCGCGATGTTGTGCGCGGCGTCCCAATCACCATGTTTCGCATGCCAGAGCGCGAGCGCTTCGGGTGAAACGGCTTCCGCGTCAGTTTGCGTGGCTTGTTGCAGTTCAGCAGCAGTCATGTCGCATCAATCTTCAGGCATCGGACGGCCCTTGGTCTCCGGCAGGAACATCAAGGCAACTAGCCCAAGCAAGAACACCGAACTCATGTAACAACCGGCGGTGCGGAAGGCGTTGAGTTCAGCGGTGGCTTTCATGGCGGCGCTGGCCGTCGCTGGCAGCACCGCAATGGCTTTGGCTCCAAGGTTGGCCTGCAGCACACCGAGCGTGACCGGTCCGCTGGCGGCGATGAAGCGCCCGACGTTGTAGCAGAAACTGACACCGGTGCTGCGCAGCCGGGTGGGGAACAGCTCAGGCAGATAGATCGCGAAGCCCGCGAACAACGAGAGCTGGCAGACACCCAGCACGAAGCTCATCCAGATGTCCGCACGCGTTTCGAACTTCTGGTAGAAGAAGATCGTCGCCGCCATTGCCGCGAGGAAGGCGACGACAAACACCGGCTTCCGACCAAAGCGATGCGCGGCCTTGCTGAACGCGATCATGCCCACGAAGGCACCAATGTTTAGAACGATGAGATTGGCCGCAGACCACCATTGCTTGGCTTCGCTGACCGCTGCGGCGCTCAGATTCTGGCCCGCCAGTGAGTCGGCGATGGCGGCGGAGACCAGCTTGTTGCTGAAGAAACCGATGCCCCACAGTCCGACGACGGCGGACACACAGAGCAACATGCCAAACAGCGCGGACTTGCGCCAACGGGCGTCGCCGAAGAGGCTCAAATACGAACCCATCGACTTGGTGCTGTCGATTTTGCTCGTAGCCTTTGCCGCGAGCCATTTTTCCGGCTCCTTCAAGCGCAGCATGATAAAGATGCAAAGGAAGGCGGGGATGGAGCCGATCCAGAACAAGTATTTCCACGAGACCATGGGATCAACACCTGCGAGCGACATGGCGCACAGGCCAGCGGTGACATTGCCGACGGCGGAGAGCGCCTGCAACATGCCGAGCGCCTTCGGCCGTGCGGCATCTGGCAACGCATCAGCCACCAGCGCGACCGCGAGGCCAAACACACCGCCGACGCCGAGGCCGGTGAGCGCACGGTAGATCATGAACTGCTCGATATTGGCCGCGAACGATGAAAGCCCGGTAAAGAGCGAGTAAATCAGAACCGTGATCGCCAGTGTTTTGGCACGACCGATACGATCTCCAACAGCACCGAAGATGAGTCCGCCCGTGGCCCAGCCCGCGATGAAGATGCTCATGGCCCAGCCGCTGAGCTTGCCCTGCGCCAGCGAATCCATGCCAGGGGAGAGCGCTTTGACTGCATTGTCGCGTGCCAGAATGAAAAGCTGCTGATCCAGGCAGTCAAAGCACCACGCTGCGGAGGCCACAAAGAAGACAAACCAATGGTAGCCGTTGAGTTGCTTGTGCCAAGGGGCGGTCGGATCGGGAGAGGCGGTGGTGCTCATGAGGCGCGGATGTTGAATGACGCGGAGGAAGATGACAATCCCGAATTCACGGGAATCGTGCCCGCAGAATGGCTGCCGGTTCTTTCACCGTCATCGGCATCGGCGCGGCAACGCTCGATGCGCTCTCCATCGTACCCGAGTTTCGCGCCGATGAACACGTCACCCAGGCGCTTGCATACGCCGAAGACGGTGGTGGGCCGGTGGCGACAGCGCTGTGCGTGCTGGCGGTTGAAGGAAACTCGTGTGCGCTGATCGACCACTGCGGGAATGATGTAACCGGTCAGAAAATCCGCGCCGGGCTGGAAGAATTCGGTGTGAGCACCCATCATCTGCGCGTGATGCCTGGAAGGCGCTCCGCCTGTGCCAGCATCCTCGTGCGGCAGCGTGACGGCGCACGGCAGATTGTCTATGCGTCATCCACGGCGGGTGAACCCATGCCAGACGAGGTGGATGAGTCGCTTTTTACCAACGCACGACTGCTGCATCTCAACGGCCGTCACGAAACTGCGGCACGTCATGCCGTGAAGCTCGCCCAACAGCATGGCGTCACCATTTCCTTCGACGGCGGGGCCGGACGCTGGCGCGAATCGCTGCGCGATCTCGTCGAGGCGAGCCACATCCGCATCGTGGCGCGTGAATTTGCTGAGCGATTCACCGGATTGGATGAACTGCAGGCGATGGGCGCCGCAATCCTTCGATCTCCGGCACAGATCGTGGTCATCACCGACGGTACGAGCGGCAGTCATGTCTGGGCCACCGATGGCAGCTATTTACACCAACCGGCTTTTAGCGCATCCCCCATGATCGACACGACCGGGTGCGGTGATGTGTATCACGGGTGGTTTCTACACGGCTGGCTCCAAGGCTGGCCGGCGGAAAAATGCGCAGAGATCGCCAGCCGCCGGGCGGCTTTGAACGCCCAACAACTGGGCGGACGCCATGTTCTGCGGCTGAAACTTTGAACCTTGCACATTGAACTTTGAGCCTGAGACAGTAAACAGTCGCATGCGCAGACACGCCGCACTACTTCTTCCGCTCACCCTTGCCATCATCGTCGTGGCCTGCGCGACGTATGATGGCTCGCGCATCGCACGCTGGGAATCCCGCTACCATGACGCCAATCTCGGCCAGGTGACGCCGGATCAACTGCTCGCCGAGGCACGCATCAAGCTCGACCTCATCCCCGCAGGCACGGTAGGCCGCCGTTATTACCGGCCGATGAAGCCGCGCTACATCACCATCCACAGCACGCAGAACTACACCGGCGACGCCTACCAGCACGCGCTGGCCTTGA
>JAYVIO010000313.1:0-26699 GCA_043770175.1 Verrucomicrobiales bacterium
CGTGGATGCGATCAAAAACAAGCAGCGCGCGATTTGCGACATCGAAACAGCGGTGCGCTCCGACACGCTGCCGCAGCTCACCGCGATGGCGTTGAAGGCGAAGCGCAAGCTGCTGTGGGATCCGACGGCGGAATCCTTCACGAATGACGAGGCGGCGAATGCGCTCATGAATGCGAGACCGTTCCGTGGGGAGTGGAAGCTGCCTGAGATTGGGTAAAGGAGCGCGAGTATTCTACTCGCCTTGCTCTCCTGCCGCCTACGCCCTCCTGACAAGTGGCGAGTAGGCTTCGCCATACTCGCGCTCCAGCTAGCGGCGTTGCCGGACCGCTTCAAACAAGATCGCGGCACCGGCGGCGGCGACGTTGAGGGATTCCACCGGTGTGTGCAGTGGAATGCGGACGCGCTGATCGCAGACATTCATGATTTCGTCGCTGGTGCCACGGCCTTCGTTGCCGAGGATGAGCAGCGTGGGCTGCCGCCAGTCGTAGTCGTAGTGAAGCAGTTCGGCATCACCGGTGGCGACGACGCTTTTGATGCCGCGAGCACGGCACGCTTCAATGGCACCGCTGCCAGAGACCTCGGCGAGGATGGGGAGACGAAAGGCGGAACCCATCGCGCTGCGCAGAGTCTTCGGTGAAAACGCATCGGCGGAGCCAGCGAACGAAAGCAGGCCGCCTGCGCCTGCTGCCTCCGCCGTGCGCACAAGCGTGCCGAGATTGCCGGGGTCCTGGATGCGATCCAGACCAAGAATGAGCGGTGATTCGCCGACGAACATGCTGTCGAGTGTCGGCCAAGGGCGTTCGGCGATGACGATGAGGCCCTGCGTGGTCATCGTGTCGCTCAATGATTCGAGCACGGACTCGGAGAGCTGGAAGATCGGGCAGGTGATGCGCTCCAAAAGTGTCTGCATTGATGCTGACGGCTCCGCAGGGCCGAAGCAGGCGTGCAGTTTCAGATGGGACGTGAGGCACTCGGCTACGAGGCGTTCGCCTTCGACAAAGATCAGGTCACGCTCACGGCCTTCGCGCACACGGCGGGCATGTTTGACGCGTTCGTTGGAGGAGCTGGTGATGAGCATGTGATGTTGGAGCGCGAGTTTCTAACTCGCCTGACCTTCCTGCGGCAGCGCGATGGAGGCAAGTGGCGAGTGGTCTTCGAATGCGGCTCAGCATGGAGCGCGAGTATTCTACTCGCCTAACATTCCTCGCGGCTGGCACGACAAAAGAGGTGCTTTTTGAGAGAAGATGAACGCGATGGAAGTGCGTTAGCACTGGGTGCGGAAAGTGGCGAGTGGTCTTCGACACACTCGCGCTCCGTTCCGAGCCATCACGCCAAGCGGAACAGTTTTTTCGAGTTCTCGAACAGGATTTTGCGCTCCACGGCCTTGTTTGGCACCAGTTTGCGGATCGCGGCGATGGTGGCGGCGCCCTGGCAGCCGGGGCCACGGCCAAGGTGGTCGGCGCAGTCGCTGCCGTAGAGGATTTTGTCCTGATGGCGCTCGAAGAATTTCGTCGTGTGCTCTTCGTCACGGGTGAGCGCCACCAGCCCGCTGCCGGCGGACATGTCGGCGAACATGTTCGGGTAATCGGCGAGGTAGCGGTCCGTCAGTCCGCCGGGCGTGATCTTGCCCTTCGGGTAATTCACCTTCGGGTCATGATTCTTGTCGATGTTGCCCCAAAACGCCTGCGCATGGCCGATGAAGTTGGTCTTTGGAAACTTCGCCAGCATCGTGTGAAAGCGCTCGTAACCGAGGTTGTAGGTCTGGAACTGGAAGTGCAGGAGGATCGGCACGTTGTAGGCGGCGGCGAGTTCGTAGAGCTTCTGGCTCTCGGGCGAATCGCACTCCACCTTGAATTTTTGCTCGCCGATGATGCACGCGCCCTGCTTGAGCCATTTCTCGATTTCCGCAGGTGCCGTGTCGAGATCGGTGACCTCATTCGCGCCCCAGAGATAGGCATCGGGATGCGCCTTGGCGAAGTTGAAGGCGTCCTGCGTGGTGCCGCAGCGGGCGGCGAGACCGTTGGACTTGCCATTGTGCGTCGAGGGCCGGTCCACCCAGGTGCCGCCGGGAAGAATGATCGTGGTCGTGATGCCCATCGCTTTCTGATGCGCGAGCAGGTGCTCGTCCAGGCGGTCGTGATAATGCGTGTGCTGATGGATGTCGATGATCGGCTCGGTGGCGCTGGGTGTTTGCGAGAAACTGCGTGCGGCGAGGGCGCTGAGGCTGGTGGTCAGGAAGGTGCGACGTGAAGTCATGAACGAATTACGGATGAGGCGGAAGGATGTTGCGTGTTGTCATCTGCATGAGATGGCTTGCCTTGCTTGATGGGAAGTCTGAGACTAGTGTATGCCTCATGAACTGGAAGGAGAACATCGCCCGCTGGCGCAACCTGTCGCCGGAGGAGAAGCTGCGCAGCCGGTGGGAGGCGATCCCGCTGAATGTGGCGCGGAGCATGGCCTTCGAGTGCGAACCAGTGCCGGTGGAGACGATTCGCGCGATACTCGCCCAGATCGAGCCACCCGCTTTGTTGAAACCACGCAAGGTATCCTGAGCTACACGGAACTGGCTCCGCTGCTGGCGGAGCGTGTGGCGAAGGTGGAAGCCTTGCTGACTGCTGGCGAGTTTGAGTCGCGTTCTCTCGATGACAGCCTGCTCCTGGAGCTGCATCGCCGCATCTGCGACGATCTGGTGCCCGAGTGGGCCGGGCGCTGGCGAGAGATCGAGGTGCGTGTCGGCAATCTGCAACCACCGCTGCCGCATCAGGTGCCCATGCTGATGCGGGAATATGGTCTCGATCTTCAAGCCCGCTGGCAGGCGGCTGCAGGAGAGATGAATGAAATGACGCTGGAGTTCCTGGCCTTTGCCGAAGGACGCTTTCTGACGATCCATCCGTTTCGGGATTTCAATGGTCGAACGATTCGTCTGTTCCTGGCGGAATTGATGCGTCGCCTGGACTTGCCCGGTGTCGTGCTGGCACCCGAGGGCGAATCGGAGCGTGCAGCCTACTTCGTGGCACTTGAAGCAGCGGACCGTTTCGATTGGCGACCTCTCACGGAAATCTGGCGTGGGCGGTTTGGTGTTTGAACTGACAGCGGGAGCCAGTCGCTTACCAAAGAAGTCCTTGATGACCCAAATCGAGGATGTCTGTAATATTCTTCAGCAGCAAGGCAAACACCAATGCGTATGCGGTTGCACCAAAAATCTGATCAAGCAGTCTCGTGCGTGAGGTTCTGAAGAACAACACGCTTGCCCGCACGAAAATGGGAAGGATTACAATGCTCACATGCCAGGAGGTGTAACCACCTCCGTTCATGCCAAGTTGCAACAAAACATAGCCGATGAGCACCAGCGTCCATAATTGGATGACGTTTGAGGCTCTTTGAGGATTTTCTGGAGGCGAGTCTTGTGGTGTTGCTGATGACATGATCCTATTTTAGGCGAGCAACCCGAAGCGACACGTTCACCGCTTCGCCTTCGTCGCAATCGCTTTGTAGTAGCTCTCAATGGCGGCGCGGTATTCAGGGGCGGCCTCGCTTCTCGTGGCTTCGGTGAGGTCGTCGGCCATCTTTTGAGGGAGGTGGCCCCAGTCGCCGTTCACGAGGACGGTGATCTGACCGAGGACGCCGTCTTTGAGTTCGGTTGATTGATTGCCGCCTTCAGCGGACTGGGCCTGCGAGTTTTGGCCCTGCTGTTTGTTCTGCGCGTTCTGCTGGCCGGGTTTCTGACCCGGTGTCTGACCCTGATTGCGGGCATCGGCCATGCTTTGCTGCTGGGCCTGCTGGGCTTCGTTCAAGCTCTGTTGCGCCTGCTGACCTTGCTGCTGACCGGCTTGCTGCTGCTGGCCGTTTTGCGAGGGTTGCGCGCTCTGCATCGGATGGAGCTGCGCATCGAGCTGATCGAGTGCCTGAGCGAGCATCTGGCCTTGAAGTTGTTCGAGCGGGGAGGCGAGCATCGGTGGGGCAGTCTGGCTGGCGGTGGCTTCGGCGGCTTTGGCAGCTTGCGCGGCGCTGGCCTGGCTTTGCTGCGCGGCCTGCGGATTCGGCACGGGATTGGCCTGCGTGGCTTCGGCTTGTTGCGCGGCCTGCTGCAATTGATTGCTGGCCTGTGCGACCTGCTGCGCGGCTTCCTTGTCGCCAAGACGCTGCTGATGGCGTGAGACGCGGGAGAGATCATTCGCGGCTTGCTTCTGCGCCATGCCGTTCTGCACGGCCTGCTGCGTTTCTTTCGCAACGGCCTGTTCAGCCTGCTGCGCGGTGTTCTTCGCGGTCTCGGCCAATGCTTTCTTCATCGACGGATTTTTTGGCAATTCTTTCTCCAGTGCTTCCAGCACGGCCTGCGGGTTCTGCGCGGCGTCCTTGGCCATCTCCGCAAGTTCCTGGGCGCGCTGGTAGGCTTCATCGAGCGGTTCCTGCACCCCGAGTTCCTGCTCCATCTTTTGCATGGCAGCCTGCTCGGCCTCGCTGAGCTGTTGGCCCTGCTCCATCTTCTGCATGTTCTGGGCGATCTGCTCCAAGGCCTGTGCGGTTTGCTGCTGGGCATTGGCGGCGGCTTGCAACGCCTGCTCCTGCGGCTTGCTCTGCGTCGCTTGCGCAGCCTGTTTCAAATTTTGCGCGATCTGCGGGGTCTTCTCCTGCATCTGCGCGAGCGCGACATCGGCGGTGCGGGCGAGCTGGGCCTCGGGTTTTTCGGTGAGCTTGGCGGCGTTGGCCTCCTGGCGCAGCGCGGCTTGCAGCGCGGCCATTTTCTCGGCGTTCTCAGCGGCTTCGGGGCGGAGTTCCTGGGCTTTCTCGGCGACTTGCTCCACCGGCTTTTCGGCCTTCGCATCATTCGCGGCGGTCTGTGTTTCCTGCTGCGTCTTTTTGAGATCTGCGGCAACCCGCTTCATCATCTCGCTGACTTCCGGCGTCATCGCGGCGAGTTGAGCGCGTGCGGCATCAATCTGCGGCTGCAACTGCGCGGCGAGTTCGTTCGCCTTTTGCTGTGCGGCAGCGGTGGCCTGCTGTGCGGGCTGATTGTTCAACGGCTGACCGGGCTGCTGCTGCGCGGCTTCACGAGCGAGGTTTTTGTTCTGTTCGGCGGCGTTGCGCGAGGCATCGCTGGCTTGCTGTGCGGTCTGACGCAGGTTGTTCGCGGCCTGCGGGTCGGTCTTCTGCATCGCCTCGGCAAGACGCGCACGATTGATCTTCTCGGGAATCTGCTGGAGTGCTTCGGCGGCGGCTTTGGCCTGCGCGGCGGCTTGTGCGAGATCCTGCTGGTTCTGCGGCTGCATTGCTTCGGTTTGTGCAGCTTCGAGCGCTTGAGCGGCATCCTGTGCCAGTGCATCGGCTTCGAGCGCGCGCGTGGCTTGCGCAAGCTGCTCGGCCTGCTGTTTCAAGTTTTCCATCGCTTTCGTAGCAGGGGAAGGCGGCGCGTTGCTGCGGCGTGCTTTTTCTGCCTCTTCGGGAGAGAGCACGGGAAGCTTCTTCGCCTCCGCAGTCTGACGAGCGAGTTCATCGGCGGCGCGGCTGGCGCGGTTCATGTCGAGCGCGGCCTGCGTGTTGGTGGCCTGGTTCTGCTCGCGCAATTCAGCCTGGTCCTGAAGTTGTTTGGCGGCTTCAGCGAGCTGCTTTTCGGCTTTCTCGGCAGGGGTGAGGCCGTCGCGGTCATTGCGCTTGTTTTGACGCGGATCACGCGCGGCATTCTCGGCGATGGCGAGAGAGTTCTTGGCTTCTTCGAGCTTGGCCAGCGCAGGATTGTCCAGGCGGGCGAGTTGTTCGCGACGTTGTGCGGCTTCGTTGGCCGTTTGCTCCGCGATGTTGCGGCTCACGTCAGCGGCTTGTTGCAGACGATTGCGGAGGTTGTCGGAGGCGCCGTAGAGATGCTCGGGGCTCTTGGTTTGCTCGGGTTTGTCGAGGCTGCTGGCGAGATCAGAAGAGGTTTCAGTGATTTTTTTATCGACGTCCTGCAACTGGCCGCGATTGCGGCCCTGCTGCGTTTCATCGAGCTGTTGGAGGTCTTTTTGCAGTGTCCTTGCCTGCGCCATGAGGGCACGCTGCTGCTCCTGCCATTTCGGGCGTTGTTCGGCATCGCGATTCGCGGGCAGGGCGTTTTCGGTAAGCATCTTCGACTGGCGCTGAAGCTGCTGGGACTCCTGCGCGGCGATTTTGGCGGTGTCTCTGGCGGCAAAGGTGCGTGCGGCGTCGGCGATGCTGTTGGTGCTGGCGGCGGCTTCACTGGCAACACGTTTGAGCTGCTCTGGGTTTTCAATCGCGTCACTGTTGAGTTGCTCCAGCTCAGGAAGTTGCTCGCGGCGCATTTGGGCGAGGCGTTCGCCGAGAAGCTGGGCTTCGGCGGCATCAAGCTGGTTTGGTGCATCGCGTGAGGCTTCCTTGAGGGCATTCCATAGCTCCTCCGTTTGCGCTTTGACCTGCTCCAATTTTTCCTGGGCACTGGCGACGGCGTTTTCGGCCTCGTTCTTCGCCGCATTCGGGTCTTTGCGTGCGTTGCGCTCGGTCTTGCGGACTTTTTCGAGATCTTTGCGGAGTTCGTGAGTCTGTTCGTTGAGGCGCTCAGCCTTCTGTGCGAGACGGCGCTGCGATTCGGCCCACTCACGCTGACGTGGGTCAATGGTTTGTTCGAGAATGATGACGCGGACAGGCGGTGACTCGGCCTTCTGGCCTTTAAGGTCGATGGCGATGAGCTTGATGAGCAATGCATCACCGGTCTTCACGCCGAGCGGGGCGAGTGGTAGCAGCGTCTGCACAGGTGCTTCTTTGGCGGATTTGGTGAAGGGCAGGTCACGCTCGGTCCAGTTCGCGCCGTTGATGGCGTGGGCAAGTTTCACGCTGCCGAGGCCGACGTCATCGGTGGCGCTAGCGGCGATGCGCACGGCTTCATCGGGCAGCAGTTCAATTTGCTCGCCGGGTTCGTTGATCTGCGCGGTGGGCGGCAGATCGGGAATGGTGGTGATGCGCCAAGGCGTGCTTTCCTCGTTGGTGAAGCCGGTTTCCTGCGACTTCAATGCGATCTGCCAGGAGCCGTGCGCGGCTTTGATGGGGATGTCGGTGGTGAGCAGGCCGTTGGCATCGGTTTTGACCGCAGTGATGATTTTTTCAGTGAGATCGGGATTGATGACGATGTCGCTCTGCGAGACGGGTTGGTTGGTTTTGAGCGTGAGTTTGATGATGGAACCGTCGAGTGCTTCGAGATCGCCGTGATCCTCGGTGAGCTTGGTTTCCTGCCAACCGGAGTAAGCCGGCGGCACGATGGTCTTGGTGAACTCGACAATGCGCGGACGAGCGCGGGCGCTGAGTGTGCGCCATGGTGTGATGGCATCGGCGGCGTGAATGCGGTAGCGCACATCCGTCTGGCCGACGGGCACGACGCCTTCAAAGCGTGTGGCACCGACGCCCGAAAGTTCGGTGCGACGCGGCTTTGAGCCTTCCATTTGAAACTCCAGCGTGGCGAGCGCGGGCTTCGGTCCTTCAGTTTCGATGATGAGCGGCACTTCGGAGCCGATGGGCGCGAGCGCATTGGCCTGCACCGGCTCCAGGATGCGAATTTTGACCGAGGCAGGACGTTCGAGATTTGCAAATGGCAGCACCGCACGCGCGAGGAAGCCGCGCATGTTCAAGCCAGGAATGCAGCAGAGCACGAGGATGACACCAGCCACGCTGCCGGCGGCGATGAACCACGGTTTCAGCGTGCGGGTGGGCAGTTTCTTCGTCCAGTCGATGCCTTCGACAGCGGAGGCGACATCGTCCTGCAATTTTTCGCGGAACTCGACGGAGTCCTTTACGTTCGCACCATCGCGCGGATCAGCGAGTTCGACGGCGGCGAGCAGGCGCTCATGTAGCGCGGGTTCAGCGGACTCGATGAGCTTGGCGGTGCCTTCTTTGCCCTTTCCCTGAGCGATGAAGCGCCAGGCGACTTTCCATGCCGCGAAAATGGCCCCGGCATACACGAGCAGCGAGAGCCAGGGACGAATCACATCAGGCATGAACCACACACGGTCGAGGACGGCGATGACGGTGAAGGCCGTGAGGGCAATCGCGATGCCGCAGAGAAGCGCACGGGTTTGAAGCAGATGCTGGCGGCGCAGGCGGAACTGTTGCAGGGCTTCGTGCGTGGCGGGGCGGAGGGCGAGGTTCATGTGGATGGAGGCTTAACGGGGCGGCAGGACGCTTCTTTTCGAGTTCAAAAATGAAGCTATGACGTTTTGGCCGGGTGTGATAGCCTTTCAGCATGGATTACACCAAGATCATCACCATTGAGCCGGGAAAGCGCGGGGGCAAACCCTGCATTCGTGGCATGCGCATCAGCGTGGGCGATGTGCTCGGCTGGCTGGCGTCCGGCATGAGAGCGGCGGAGATCAAAGACGATTTTCCTGAAATCACGGACGAGGACATTCGTGCGTGTCTGGCCTTTGCCGCTGAGAAGGAAGGCGGATCATTTGTGGCGATGGCAGCATGAGGCTGTTGCTGGATCAGAACCTCAGCCAAAATCATTGCCACCGAACGGGGAAAACGCATGTGTTTCAACCATTTCGTGAATCACCTGCGGGAGGCTTCGTCATGATCCGTTTCGCAGTCCTTCTGCTTGTGAGCATCACATTAATGCCCGCCGCAAATGTTGCACACAAAACGGCGGCACTCCTTCTCGCTGTGGACGGTGTGCCGGGTGAAGGCGTGCCGTATGTCATCGAACGCTTTCAGGACAAGGCTGCCCACATTTCAGCAGCCTTTCTGATCACGGAGGGTGAGGCACCGCACATTGTTGCGGATGTCTATCTGGATGGCGACAAGCTGGGCGTGCTGTTGACCAAAGATCTGCGCATGGAGACCACCCAAGCTGCGTCACCACCCGCTTTGTTGAATGTTATGTTTAGCGTGCCTTTGCCCGAAACCGCGAAGCCGTTGCAACTGCGCATGGTCTTCCGGCTGCAATTTGCGGAGGCCCTGTTGGGCGAAGTTCGCCTGCGTGTGACACCGAAGGGCGCACTGAAGGAAGCACTGGCACGGCTGACAGATGCCACCCGCAGAGGCCCAGTGGACCGCATCGTTGTCTCAGGGGCGCTCAAAGGGCTGCGTGAATTGCTGCGCGAGTGGAAGGTGCCATTCGATGACGAAGGCATGGAGATGCCGGTCAAACTCGATGCACACACCATTGCTGTCGGCGAGGCGCTGGATGTTTCACATCTTCCCCAGCTTGCAGAACATTCGCGAATGCTCATACTTTGTGCCGACCCATTGTTGGAAATGGATTTCAAGGAAGTGACCGCCGATGGGCACGTCCTTGCGATCATTCGCAAGCCCCGCAAGGATGACTGGCACGAATCGCCGCTGTTACACCGATTGCTCATCAATCAAATCAACCAACACCTGCAAAGCCATGAATAAACATCTGTCCATCCTCCTCGTCCTGCTGCTTGCAGGGCGCATTCTTGCGCCAGCCGCTCCTCCAACGCCGGTGACGCTCGCCGTGCTGCCATTTGATGCGGCAGAAGAGAAGCTGCAAGGCAAGGGGGCGGAATTGGCCTCGCTGCTGGGCGCACTACTCTCGACCAATGTCAGCCTCTGGCTGGTCGAGCGCGCGGAGTTGGACAAGCTGCTGAGCGAGCACACGCTCAAACTCTCCGGTCTGACTGATCCAGCCACCGCCGCGCAGGCAGGCAAAATGATCGGAGCCAGGGTACTGGTGACAGGACGTGTGGTTCTCAATGGAGATAGCGTCATTTTGGTCGCCAAAATCATGAGCACGGAGACATCTCGTGTGTTCGGTGAGACGGTGAATGCGACCAGTCTTGATGCGATGGAGAAACCTGTCGCCGAACTGTCTGAAAAGATCGGCAAACTCATTGCCAAAGAGCAGAAAACCTTTGTTCCGCCCGTGATCAGCCGGGAAAATCGCATCGCAAAACTTCGCGCGGCCCTTCAGGGCAAGCCGCTGCCATCCATTCAAATCAATATCACCGAGCAGGCCTTGCGGCTGGCAACCATTGATCCTGCGGTGGAGACCGAGTTTGGGAAAATCATCAAGGAACTCGACGGCGAAATCGTTGATGCCAAACAAAGCGGCAAGCCCGCAGCCATCAGTATCAGAGGTGAGGCTTTCAGTGAAACCGGCGTACGTCGCGGCCAGCTCATTTCTTCACGCGCCAGAGTTGAGATTAAAGTCACACGGCAGGCAGATGGCAAAGTGCTCGCCGTGGACCGCGAGAGCAGCGTGGCGGTGGACATCGCCGACGCCATCGCAGGAAAAACTGCCTTGCAGAATGCTGCGCTGATTCTCGCTGAGCGTGTGCTGCCCAAGGTGGTTGCTCCTTGAGTTTTGTTGCGATCATGAACACACACCGAGTGGTCGTTACAGCCGCAGGGATGCTGCTTGCCTCCCTGGCTTGTGCTTTTGCAGCAATTGAAGCGCCGCGAATTGCCATCATCGCGGCGGGTGATGCGGCGGCTTTTGGTGATGTGCTTACTGCTCAGCTCAGTGCGGATCCAGCCTGCCATCTGGTGGAGCGTGCGGAACTTGAACGTCTCTCTGCGGAGGCGGAAGTGCAAAAACTCACGCTGGCCGAGCGTCCATTCGCGCTGGCGCGGCTGGCTCAGGCGGACGGTCTGGTGTTTGTCTCAGTGGATGCCACCGAAGCGAAACAGCCCTTGCTGGTGCTGCGGCTTGCTGAGCCGACCGATGGCCGAATGCGTCATAGTCTCGTGCTGCCGTGGCTGCCAGAGGAATTGGAGACTAATGCAAATCTCGCAGCGGCGCAATTGAAGCCCGCCTTCCTACAACTCCTCGCCTCAGGCAGCGGCCCGCCATTGCCGATCTCGTTGCTGGGTTTGCGTGCGACAGTGGACAGTTCCGCGCTCCGCTCATTGGAGACGCGTTTTAACATTCTGCTGGCTCACCGGCTCACGCAGGAGCCGGGGCTAAGTGTGTTGGAGCGCTGGCGGATGGATGACTTGGTATTCGAGCGCGCTCTCGCCCCCTTGGGTCAACCGCCGTTGGTCGCAGGTGCCATGCTAGTGGATGGCTCGATTGAGTCGGTAAAGAACCTGCTCCGGGTGCGGGTGCGCCTTCGTAAAGGCACTGCGGACGTCGGCGTGGTGCATGTCTTTGAAAAAGCAGAGACGCAGATGGACGAGATTATTCACGATATGGTTCTCCTGCTGGCCCAGAACAAACAGATCAAACAGCAGCCGGAGGGAACTCTCGATGAGGCGCGGTCCTATGCCGCGCTCGGGCGTTTCCTCGTCAGCCATGATCTGGCACCGCAGGCTGCCCAGGCGGTCGAGTCTGCCGTGGCGCTGGGTGATGATACTCCTGAGACGCTTCGGGCAAGAGTCGAAGCCTATTCCCAGTGTGCCTATCCGCAGCGTTTGGGTGTTTTCTCCAAATCGACAGGTGGATCGGGGTTGCCATCATTAACTCAGGAGTCCGCCGCTTTTCGAGTGGCGGCAGTGACACGAGCTGTGGTGTATGCCACAGACTTGCTCGACCACTCGGTGCTCCAGACATCTAAAGAGGAGCAGAATCGAACAGCTGTATTTGCGGCAGGTGCCTTCAACGCAGCATCCCGTGTTCTGTGGGCATTGCAAGAGGTGCGGCTTCCCATGCGGCATGAAATGCCGGTGGTCCGTTTGCGCACTCAACTGAGAGGCATGGTCGCGGCGCTTGACCAGTCGATAATGGGACAAAGTTCATTGTGGTCTTTGTACAAGACTCAATTTGCCCCTTGCTGGTGTGCCACAATGACGGATACGCTGAAGTACTACCGCCATGCATTTTCACCGGTAGATGCCGCGCAAATGGATGCCGGAAAATCACCGGTCTTGGCAGCAACTCTCCGTGAGGATATACATTTGTTCTCCAACCCTGAGCACGGTCCCTTTCTGGATGATTATCCGCATGCACATGATGTGGGGATTCCGCGCTTGCTGGACTGGGACGCTAACGATGACGTACAGGTAACCGCACTCTGGAGGGAGTTCATCAAGGAACTGCGACTGTCCCCTGATTTGCTGACACAGGCAGACGGATTTCGGTTTGAATTCGCTTCGCATCATCAGTGGAAGAATCGCGCCCGAATACTTGATGAGGTGATTGCCTTCCTGTGGAAAAATCGCGAACATCTTGTTCAAAAGGATAACGCGGCAATATTCGCGTCGCTCAACCTGTCCCTTCAAGTCTTGAATCAAAGTGTCGATGCTGGTGCCGCAAGAATAAGTCTGATAAAGTTCATTCTTTATTGCCTAAACGAGGGACGCTGGGTGCCGCCCCTGTGTGTGAGATGGATTCCCGGGCTCATTGAGGCCGGAGAGCAGTGCATTCCTACCATGGAGGAGGCGCGGCAGCTCACAGCGGCTCTCGATCGTTATGAGAAACGTGCGGCAGAATTCTCAGACTGGTCGAGTTCACGACAGGCTGAACTGATGCGTGCCAGGAGCAGGCTGCGTGACATTCTTCCTGCTGTGGCACCACCAGGTGCCGACACTTTGAGGGTTCATCTATGGAACCTTTATCGGCATCTCGGCATTCCACGCGACCAGGGTCGGATTGATGAAGAATCGGTGACTTGTGCGCAAGACCAGATTTGGTTTCACCTCGTTGATTCGTCGAAGAAAGGCAGGATTCAGATTGTGGCTTTCAATCCGGCGACTCTACAGGCAAAAAACTTCTCTTTTACAACTCCGTCCAAATTTCAGACAGTCATGCAGATTTTGCCGGTGGATCAAACGCTCTGGGTGGCAGAGCCCACACTCGTTTGGCACTTCGATATGCTGAGCAGTTACTGCACTAAACTGAATCTGCCAGAACGAAGCTATAGCCTACGCACAGTTGGAGACAAAATGATGGCTTCGTCACCACAAAACATGCGTGTGATTGAGGGAGCTTCCGCAGCGGGAATGACTGTTGCTGAAGTGACTCCTCAAAGCAGCAACTGGGTTGTCTCTTCGCGTCGCCGCCCCCAGGAGCATCCCTTAGATTCGCTTGATCTCCGTTGTATTTTTGGGCTCTTCCCAGGGCCAGGAGAGGTTCCGTGGCTCGCGGTTAGTGGCATGAATCGGGGCAAGATGATCTATTCGCTAGATCAAACCAAGGGGCAAAATCCGGAACTCGTGCTGGCCAAATCTTGGCCCATTGTAAAGGCGGACGATGGCAGAACGCTTCTCTATTCCAGCTATGAGGCGGGAAGAAATTTTCGGATAGCACAAGTTTGGTTGATAGATCCCAAGCAGGAATCGCCGATTCTCCTGCTCAGAGACCCTGAGTGCCCGGGTATCGCGGCCAGCCAAAAACCACGCTGGCAGATACCCGAAGCGCTTCTTCCAACGCCAGGATTTTCCCATGCACCCGTGTTGCATGATGATGAATTGTGGGTGCTCAAATGGGATGCCTCACGCACCAATGGGAACGATCGAGCGGAACTCGTTGGTCTTCTGCCGGGGGCGGCACGGCCGGTGGTTATCCCGCTTCGGCTGGTCTTCTCGCCAGAAGACAGTGCCTCTTTCCGCAAGGAGGCGGGGATTGGGTCTGGGATGGCGGAAATGCCCCGCTTGCACATGGAGCGGGATGGACTGATGGCGACATCCTACGGCTTGGTGTTTGGCTGCGAGTTCAACGCAGGCATTTGGATCGTGCCATGGGCGGACATTCGTGCCTGGATCAAGGCACATCCATAGAGGTTTTCCCAGCCGACCACACTTCAATCATGCCACCCATCGTTGAGCAAGATGGCCTTTGGTCCGCTTCGCTTCTCGATCCAAAGAATCACGGCAAAACCAAAAAACTTACTTTCTGCGGAGTATGATTGGGCATAAATATCATTGAAACAGCCCTGAGTCAGAACACTGAAACCAGATTCATTGTGGAAAGTCCAGAACCGACATCATCAACACCGCCGCCGTCCGCTTTGGGCCTGAGCATGGCCATGCCACAGGCGGAAGGGATGAATCCGTTTGCCGACGATGTGTGTGCCGGGCCGTTTGGTGTAGAGGAGAATCGTTCGGTGCCGGGCTTGAACGTGGACATTCTGGGGCAGTTGACCTCGACGATTGACGAACGGCAGAGCAGCACGGGACGTGCAGGTGGGCAGCCGCTGCTGCTGCTCACGGCACCGCGTGCGGGCTACGGCAAGACGCATCTGCTGGGGCGGCTTGCAGCGGCGGCGGGTGGTCAGGTGGTGCTGGTGCCGCTGGCGTTTCGTCTGGAAGATCAAATCGGCATCTCCGCCGTGGCGGTGCGTGGTCTGGAATCCATGGCGCGTGCGGACACGCCGCGTGAAGGCTGGACACGGCTGCGCGAAGCCTGCGCGGGCGTGTGTGCGATGCTGGTGCGGCGCTTGATCGAAAGCGGCACGCTGCCGTGCGCGAATCCAGAGCAGGCGCTGCGGGTGCTGAACGGCGATCCAGTAGAAGTTTTTGATCTGAACGGCAACGCCCGCTTGATCGGCGAATGGGTGCGGCGATTTGAGGCGCAATTGCGCAAGCCGATGACCGAGCAGGCGATGAAGCGCGTGCCGGCGATTCCTGCGGCGCTGGAATCCTGGGTGGATGCGATGCTCAATCACGCGCTGGACGGCGGCATGTCGAAGATGGCGGTGCTGCGTACGCTGGCGGCGGATGAATCGAATGAAGGCCCGGTGACGTGGCTGCGGCTGCTGGGCCTGTGGCGGCCGGTGGTGCTGCTGGTGGATCACTTGGATGCGTATTATCGCAACCCCGAGGCCGGGCTGCGCATCGCCTCGCTGCTGCTCGACATGTCGGAGATGGATGGTGTGCATGTGGTGCTGAGTTTGAACCAGGACGTGTGGCAGGCGACGTTCGGCCATCATCTGCCGAGCGCGATGGAGGACCGCCTCACCGCTTCGCAGATGCTGCTGCGTGGCATTGGTGAAACCGAGGCCGCCATGCTGCTGAAAATGCGATTGCAGCAAGCACGCGTGCCAGCGGATGACGTTCGCGAATTCACGTCGTTCATGGACGTGAAGCGTTATTTCCTTGGTCGGCCGCTGGGATCGGTGTCCGCCCGCGCCTTCCTGCGACATGCCGCGAAGCAGTGGGATTTTTTCCAGCAGACGCTGGCTTCACCAGTGGTTCCGGCGTCGATATCGCCGCAAGCCATGATGCCAGAGCCGGAACAAGCGGGCGTGGTGCCACTGCTGACGGAAACGATTCCCGTCGATGAACCGCCGCCGGGCGAGGTGACAATTTTTGACTCCACCACGAAGGCGCAGATGAAACTCATGGCCGAGGGACTGGCTGAACCGGAACGTGCTTTGCCACAAGAGAATGAAGCACCGCTGCCTGCCACCAACGGCACCCATGGGACGCACCTGCCGCCGCCAAGTGAGGCAAAGGTGGCGGTTACGGTTTCCCACGATTCAGAACCGGCTCCGCAGACGCAGTTCTCGCCGAGTTCGGCGGGTGCGTTTGAAAATTTGCGCGAAATGCTCGGCAAACTGCGTCAACCAAGCGCTCCGGTTCCCAGCGCGGATGACAACGGCACGCATGTCGTCGCGAAACGGCTCGCAGGCGTGATGAGCGCCGTCGCACCGGCGCTCGCGGCGCATCCAGCCATGCCCGCACCGTCGTTCGTGACGGTAGCGGCTCCAGCGGCGACAACTGCGGTTGCGACGGCTCCAGCTCCGGTGCATGCGGAGCGTGATGCGCTGCTCGGTCGTTATGAGGCGCTGCGGCTGCAAATGTCGGCGGAGGCGCTTACACTGCCGTTGGATTTCACCAAGCTGGCCGAGCTGATCCGACTGGCAGGCAAGCGTTTCCCGCTCGTGCGTTTCAGCGAGCATGAACTGCCCGGCATGACGGGCCGCAATGTGATGTGCTGGACGCTGCAAGGGCTGGAGATCGTGTTTGGTCTGGCCAATTTCACCGACGGCTCCTACTGGCGCACGTTGGCAGGTTTCGCCGCCGGTCGTCTGGCGGAGCAGGGTGCCAACGCAGTCGATGCCGCGCCGAAGCTCAAGATCGCCACGTTCAAAACCGACCGCGAGCAGCCGAGCTGGGCCATCCTCCAGCACAGCACCGCTTTCCCCGATGAGTTGCGGGCGCATGTGGATGCCATTCACCTCGACACCCTGAGCGTGGCCGCACTTTATGCCATGCAGCGCATCATCAAGGAATCCGAAAGCGGCGCCTTGCAGGCCACACCCGCGCAGGTGATGAGCGTGCTGGCGCGTGAGCTGGATTTCTTCTGGAAGCGTGTGACGCGCGCGGGGTGAGGTATTGATCCGGTGTCTCCCAAATCCTCCGCGTTGCCACACTGAGAAAAAACGTTATTCTCACACCATGAGCGCCGCCCAAATCCTTCGTGCCCTGCATGCCCTGCCCTTGAACAAGCAGTGGCAGATTTTTGCCCGCCTGGGTCTCAAACCACGGACAACCGCTAGCACAAAGACAAAACGTGTTCGTGCCAAAATCGGCGCGAAGCCCTCCAGCAACTTTGTCTGGAATGACCTGCACGACTGGCGGCAGCGCACTTATGGCAAGCGCCAGCGGCCCAATCCCGTGCTGGCAGATCGCGATGAGGCCCCGTTTTGATCCCGTCCGCTCATGGTCTATGCCGACAGCAGCTTTATTGTCTCCGCCTTTGGTTTGGATGCCAACAGCGTCCAGGCGGTGAACCTGCTGGCGGCGGCCAACCAGCCCATCGCCTTCACCGATCTGCACAAGCTGGAGATCAGCAACGCGCTGGAGCTGGCGGTGTTTCGGGGCAGCCATACGCGTGCTGAGGTCAAGGCATCATGGTCACAGCTTTTGCGCGCGGTGCGGCAAAAGGCGCTCGTGACGGTGATCATCGACTGGCGCAGCATCCTGCGTGCCGCCAGCTGCCTTGCCACCCAGCACTCCGCGACGATGGGCACTCGCAGCTACGACATCACTCATGTGGCGACGGCCAGACACCTGCGCTTGAAGAC
Organism: Verrucomicrobiales bacterium; assembly: GCA_043770175.1. Lineage (GTDB taxonomy): Bacteria > Verrucomicrobiota > Verrucomicrobiia > Verrucomicrobiales > Verrucomicrobiaceae > Prosthecobacter. Next base: position 16,914 of record JAYVIO010000313.1, read on the forward strand.
GTTCTACAGCTTCGACAAACGCCAGCGCACCCTGGCCGCGCGCCTCGGCATGAAGTTGGAGCCGCCAACGCTCTGATGGCATTTGATGCAAGCGCAGGTGATGGGCATGCTAGCGCGTGAACTGGACTTCTTCTGGAAGCGTGTGACGCGGACGGTGTGATTTTCTGCCTTAGCGTGCTATGAACTGATTCGACCGCTGAGGCGACGGCAATTGGCAGCATATGCCGCAGCACTCCATGGTCGGCAGTGTAGTGCTAGCGGTGGCCTACCGTCATGGTTCGGTCTTTAAAAGGCTGTATGGGGGAAATGCCTCATGGCTGGCTTCTGCACGGAGGAAGTCGTTGTGATATCCGGTGGCATAATAATCACATGGCACATATCTGCCCTCAATGACTCGATACAGAAAGCTCTCGATGGAACGAGCCGCTGGCCGAAAAAAAGGACGTGGATCTCCCTTGCCAGCATATTCCTCGTGAGTAATGAAGCCAACAGGACAACTGTCAGATGAAAAGTCGATGGCGAAGGTGTCTCCGTTTGGGCCTATGCCAACGGGTAGCAGTTGATGTGCTGTGAGTATCTTTACGTTATGCTCTTGAGGCAGCTTGGTCGACGATCTCAGCTCTACCGGCCCAGCAAAACAACCTTCCTGTGTCCAATGCCATTGCATGAATCGGAGAAGATCGATGGGCAGGCCAAGCTCCTCCAGCCACTTCTTAGTTGCGGGTGGAGCATCGTCGCTAGATTCGTCGAGGTGGCTCATGAACCACATGGCAGCTTCAGAGTTCATCTTGATGGCAGACTTGTTAGTTGAGCGAGCATTGAATATGATTCACAAACCGTTCGCTTTGTCAGCAGCTTTTCTAGGCAGTCCCCCCCATCACTTTGCCTCCTCCGCTTTCACCGGCTCCCGAATCTGGAACTGCTTCTCCTTACCGAGGTTCTTCGTGATCGTGGCGGGATAATCCCACGCCTCCTTTTTGTCCGAGTAGATTACCACGCGACTGCGCATCGCTGCCATCGCTGTTGCCTGCGGGATGTCGAGATTCTTGAGCACGTTGAGCATTGCCGGGCCGACGTTTTTAGCATCGCCTTCGACGGTGCCGTTGTGGGTGAGGGGCATGTCGTGGAGGTCGAGGCGTTTGACGTTGTCTTCAAACAGCGAGGCGTAGAGGGAATCCACGGCCATGTCGCGATGGGCTTGAATCCACAGCGGTGTTTCTTCGAAGCCGGGGATGGCGCGGATGGTTTGCAGCGTGCGGCGGATGTCCCACACGCGCATGCCGTCGAGCGTTTGGCCCAGCAGGTAGAAGCGGCGCAGGCGCTGTGTTTGCGCTTTCTCGCTGCCAGTCCAGGCGGTGGGGCCGATACCGCGCGGGCAGATGTAGGCCATGCCCCACTTGAAGGTCGTGAACATCTTCTTCTCCTGCTCGAAGGCGGTGTCATCCTTCGCCGCGCCGGGGAAAACTTCGATCAGCTTGCCAAAGCGCGAGTGATAGGCGGCGCAGAATTCATCCCAGCCGGGTTCATCGAGGACGTTGAGTGCGACGAGTTCCAAATCCTGCGGACGCAGTCCATCGCGATGCACGACGTAAAGTCGCAGACGATAAGGCGACTGGCTTTCGAAATCATAGGCCGTCATGCGGATGCCATCGACTTCAGCGCTGCTGTCCTTCTGCGGATTGACGGAGGCGATTTCCTGTGGCCAGCCGGCGAAGACTTTTTCTTTGAGCGCCTTCATCCATGCATCGTTCTGCTTGTTCCAATCGCCTTCGTTAGTGGCTGGCGCAGGTGTTTTGGCCAGCGGGACGAAGGTTTCGTCGATCTTGGTGTTAAGCTGGTCTTTCGGCAGTTCGGTCAAAACACGCAGCGAGGCGGGTTCGATGGTTTTCTTCGCGCCTTCGTCGATCACGGCCATCGGATCAGCGCCTTTGAGATGACGCTCGAACCAGTGGAACGCGCCCATGTTCAGCGGTTGCAGATCCCGGTGCGGTCCTTCGGCCACTTGCAGGCCGATTTTGTCCTCGGCGCCGAGCAGTGAGTAAATTTTGCGCACGTTCTGGTAGATGCGGAACACGCCGTCGATGGGGAAGATGGTGTCCTTGTCCGTATTCACGATCAGCAGCGGTCGTGGTGCCGCGAGTGCGACCATGCGCTCAAAATCCCAGCGGTAGGTGTTCAGGAAGAACATGCAGTCGCAGTGACCTTCGACACAGCCGTCGATGACCTGGTTCTGCATGTCAGTGACGCCCGCCGTCGGGGCACTGGCCTTGATGCGTTCATCTAGAGCGGTGATCCACCACGAGTAAGCGCCACCACCGCTGCGGCCGGTGACGCCGAAGCGGGTTTTGTCCACCTCCTTGCGAGTTTCGAGATAATCCAGCGCACGGATGCAACTCCATGCTTCCAGTCCCGCAGGCGTATAACCACGTGACCACCACCAGAAGCGGCCCTTGCTGTAGGTGCCGTGATGTTCGCCACGAATCTCGCCGAGCTGCACGGTGTCGATGATGAGGCAGGCGTAGCCGTGTTTCGCAAACCAGATGCCGTGATGCTCGTAACCCGCCTTGTTGCCGAGGCTGACGCCGTCCTTCATGATATTCGCATGACCACAGACATACAGAATCGTCGGCAGCGGCTTCTCCACCTTCGCAGGCAGATACAGGTTTGCGGTGACATACAAGCCGGGCAGCGACTGGAAGTGCAGCTTCTCGACGACGTAGCCTTCGCCCTTCAACTCACCGGTCTTCACGGTCTTCAACGGTGTTTTCTCCGGCAGGGGATCGAGCCCCAGCATCTCCGCCATCTGCCGGCGGTATTCGGGGGCTTTGGCTTTCCAATCGTCCGCACTTTCGATGTGGCCGACACCGTTGGTGGCGGCGATCTCGCGTGTTTGTTCGGCGAAGTAGCGGTCGAGCAGCTTGTTGCCCAGAGTTGGCGGTGTTTTTTCAGGATATGGCGAGGCGGCGAACACGAACGAAGGCAGCAGGCAGAGGAGCAGGGAAGTGCGCATGGTGTGGAGGCAATCCCAAACGGACGACAAAGACAAGACTGATCGCGTTTTGAAAAGAACCGTCATGAACCACATAAAAAGACAAATCAGCGGTTGCATAAAAAGTGAAGTGTCTATATTCGCGCCCCTGTTTCAACAGACCCTGCTCGGGTGGCGGAATTGGTATACGCGCAAGACTAAGGATCTTGTGCCGAAAGGCTTAAGGGTTCGAGTCCCTTCCCGAGCACCACTGTGACACGCTTCAAAAACGTGTCACCCGGCGTGATCCCCAACGCGCCGGTCGGTGACTGTGAACAACTTAGTTTTTCCATCTTGACACTTCGGGGTCTCCCCCTACTTTCGCGGCCCCTCTTCCCCAGCCGGGAAGTTTTTCGTACACAGCACTCAATGAAGACGTTTTCAGCCAAAGCCCAGGACCAAAACCCCACATGGTGGGTCATCGACGCCAAGAACCAGATTCTTGGAGATGTCGCCGTCGCCGCCGCCAATCTCCTGCGTGGCAAGACCAAGCCCACTTTCACCCCGCACGTGGACACCGGCGATTTCGTCGTCGTGCTGAACGCCGCCGAAGTCCGTCTCAGCGGCAAAAAGGAGCAGCAGAAGATTTACACCTCGAAGGCCGGCTACGTCGGCAACCAAAAGATCGAAAACGTCGAACGCGTGCGTGCGCGTCGTCCAGAGCTTCTCGTGGAACGTGCCGTGAAGGGCATGGTGCCGCACAACCGTCTGGGCCGTTCGATCATGGGCAAGCTCAAGATCTACACCGGTGCCGCGCATCCGCATGAGGCGCAGAATCCAAAGACCTTCGCCGTCGCGTAATTTTTCCATCGTATCCATCGCATGAGCAAACCTCTCAAAACCGCCACCGGCCGCCGCAAGACCGCCATCGCCCGCGTCTTCATCCTCGAAGGCTCCGGCAGCATCACCGTCAACGGCCGCGACTTCGAGGAGTACTTCCCGACCGTCGCCCTGCAGAACCAGATTCTGTTTCCGCTGGCCCTCACCAATTCCCGCCAGACCTACGATTTCAAAGTGAACGCCAGTGGCGGCGGCAGCACCGGCCAGGTCGGTGCCGTGCGTCTCGGCATCGCCCGTGCGCTGATCAGCGTGAATCCTGAGCTTCGCCCCGTTCTCAAGAAGAATGGCCTGCTCAGCCGTGACTCCCGCGCCAAGGAACGTAAGAAGCCCGGCCGCCCAGGCGCCCGCAAACGCTTCCAGTTCTCCAAGCGTTAATCAATCAGTTCAGTATCCAGTTCGATGTGTTCAAAGCCCCGCCGTGTGCGGGGCTTTGTTTTTGGGTTCAACGGCTACATGCGTGTGTTGCCTGTTAGTATAGGAAGCGCCGCCGCGTTATTGAGGCATGCATCCGGTCGAACAGCAGATCCTTCAAAAGCGCCGCGAATTTCTCGCCACGAGCGCCAATGGCATCGGTGCGCTTGCGTTGGGAGCGCTGCTGACTGAGCAGGGGCTGATCTCTCCAGCCACCGCCATCGGTGCCGAGGCCGTGCAAGACCCGCTCACACCGCGTGCGCCGCATTTTCCGGCGAAGGCGAAGAACTGCATCTTCATCTTCATGGAAGGCGGGCCGAGCCAGATGGATTTGTTTGATCCAAAACCCAAACTCAACGAACTGAACGGTCAGCCGTTGCCGGAGAGCATGACGAAGAACGTGCGCTTCGCCTTCATCCGCAAGGAAACTGCCAAATTGATGGGCAGCCCGCGCAAGTTCACGAAGCACGGCCAGTGCGGCATGGATTTCAGTGATCTGCTGCCAAACATGGCCAAACATGCCGACGACTGGCTCATGATCCGCAGTCTGCACACGGATCAGTTCAATCATCATCCGGGGCAGCTTGTGCTGCATTGCGGTCGTGCGCAGTTTGGTCTGCCAACGATTGGTTCGTGGCTGAACTACGGTCTTGGCAGCATGTCGCGCAATCTGCCAGGCTACGTCGTGCTCAGCGCCGGTCGTGGCACCAGCGGCGGTGCTTCGCTGTGGCAGAGCGGCTTCCTGCCAAGTTCGTATGCCGGTGTGTTGTTCCGCAACCAAGGAGAGCCGGTGCTCAATCTGAAAAATCCGCCCGGCATTCCGATGAATCTGCAACGCAAGGGGCTGGACACGCTGATGGAACTGAACCAGAGCCGTTTCGATCATTTGCGCGATCCTGAGATCGTCAGCCGCATCGCCGCGTATGAACTGGCCTTCCGCATGCAGTCCTCCGCACCGGAATTGATCGACCTGAAGGATGAAAGCATGCAGACGCGTGAGATGTACGGCGTGGACCGCCCCGACCCACCGATCAAAGCCTCACGCGGCGGCGGTCCGGGCCAGTATCAAGCCTTTGCCAAAAACTGCCTGCTGGCCCGTCGTCTCGTCGAACGCGGCGTGCGCTTCGTCAGCATCATGCATGCGAGCTGGGATCATCACAGCGATCTCAATAACGAGCTTTCCTACAACGCCGGCATGGCAGATCAGCCAATCGCCGCGTTGCTTACCGATTTGAAACAGCGCGGCCTGCTCGAAGATACGATGGTGGTCTTTGGCAGTGAATTCGGTCGCACACCACTGGGGGAGAACCGTGGTGGCAGACCGGACGTGACGGGCCGCGATCATCATCCCTTTGCTTTCACCATGCTCGCCGCCGGTGGTGGCATCAAAGGCGGCCAAATCTTCGGCGAGACTGATGAAATTGGCTGGAGTGTCGTGCGTGACCCCGTCGATCTGCACGATTTTCATGCCACGCTGCTCAATCAGTTTGGTTTTGACCACCTGCGCCTCACGCATCGCTTCCAAGGCCGCGATTTCCGTCTCACCGATGTTTCGGGGCGGGTGATGAAGGAGTGGATTTGAATCGCGAACCGGCTAATCATCGGATTCATGCAGCCAGATCCCTTTCGTCTCCGTCTCTCCGCCCTCATGGGCTTTCTCGCCATTGCCCTCGGTGCTTCCGGTGCGCATGGCCAGGTGCATGACAAGCTCAAAGCCGCAGGCGAACTGGAGCATTGGGGCACAGCGGTGCAGTATCATCTGCCGCATGCCGTCGTGCTGCTGCTGCTGACGTTGTTTGCCAGCAGCAAGCCAGCGATGATCTGGGCCTGGCGCATGGTGCTGGTGGGCATTTTTCTTTTCAGCGGCTCACTTTACCTCCTCGCCTACACCGGCACGAAATGGTTCGGAGCCGTGACACCGCTGGGCGGATTAAGCCTGATGATCGGCTGGGCGCTGATCGCGATCTCAGCGAAGGGGAAATGAGCCTCCGGTTCAATCTGCACGCAGCAAGAAAAACCCGTTGCGCCAGGATTGAAGCATGCTCCAATAGCGGCCCTTCAAGTCAGAGGCTCGGTAGCTCAGTTGGTAGAGCATGGGATTGAAGATCCTAGTGTCGGCGGTTCGATCCCGTCCCGAGCCACCTCTTCAGCAAGACCTAATTGCTGCACTTGGGCTTACTGCGTGGCGGCTTGGTCGTCGTGGCTGCGCAGGGAAACCGGCAGGTGACGGTGACTCCTTTACGGGGTTTCGACGTGGTCTGCAACGTGCCGCCGATGAGATTGGCACGGTAATCCATGACGCGCATGCCGATGCCATCGCCTGCCTTGCGACTGAAACCGGTGCCGTTGTCCGCCACGGTGAGTTCACAGTCTTGGTCTGAGGTGCGCTGGAGCGAGAGTTTGAGCTGTTTGGGGTTGCCGTGCCGCAGGGCATTGTTGGCGGCCTCCTGGGCGATGCGAAAGATGTGTGTTTCCTTCTCCGGGTCTTCGAGGCGGATGTCAGGATCGATCTCGCAGGTGCAGGAGGTGCGGTGGTTGGTGCGAATGGTTTCGGCGAGCAGTTGCAGCACGCCGCCGAGGCCGCGATTTTTCACCGCAGCGGGGGACAGGCTGTGTGACATGCGGCGGACCTCCTGAATGGCATCTTGCAGGAGTTTGCGGATGCGTCCGGCGCTGGTCCGCTGCGCGCCGCTGAGTTCGCTTTCCAGCGCCTCCATCAGGCTGGCGACCCCCGTCATCGTCTGGCCGACGCCGTCGTGAAGATTGTGGCCGATGCGGGCCTGCTCCTGCTCGGAGATGCGGATGAGCTCCTGTTGCAGCCGGTTGCGCTCGGTGAGGTCCGCGCCGGTCACGACGATGCGGTCAATCGCGCCAGTCGGAGTGCGGGTGATGATGCTGGAGACGGCCACGACATGAGCCGTGCCGTCCTTGCCACGGAGCGTGACCTCGCGTGAAGGAATATCAGTGCCGGTCAGCAATTTTGCCAGTCGCTCTTTGGCGCGGGAGGTCTCCGCCAGGTCCATGAATCCGGCATCCCATGGCGGTGTCTGCCCGACAAGTTCGGCCTGGCGATAACCGAGCATCTTCAACGTGGGCTCGTTCACATGCACGATGAGTCCCTCATGGTCGAGCAGAATGATGATGGCCGAGGTGTGGTTCACGAGCGTTTCATTGAGGCCGCGTTCCCGTTGATATTTGGCTTCGGCGTTTTTGCGTTCGGTGATGTCCTCGACCACGGCTAGATGCTGTTCGGACTGACCACTGATTGCGGCGATGCGCGTGGCATGCACATTGCCCCAGACAATGGTGCCATCTGGACGGAGGTAGCGCTTTTCGAGGGTGTACTCCTGGATCTTGCCGGCTTTCAACTGGTTGCGCAGACGCAGGTTTTCGGCCCTGTCATCCGGGTGGGTGATCTGGCCGAACGTGCAGTTCAGCAACTGCTCGCGCGTTCTTCCGGTGATGGTGCAGTAGCGATGATTCACGTCGAGGAACCGGCCCGTCCGGCCGTCGAGTATCCCTACTCCAACGGATGCCTGTTCAAAGATGGCACGCAGCCGTGCCTCGCTCTCGCGCATGGCCGCCTCATTCGCCCGGCGTGCGGAGATATCCGTGAGCAGCGCTATCGCCCCCACATAGACACCTGCGGCATTGGTGATCGCATTGGTGGACACAAAAGCCCACAAATAGGAGCCATCTTTGCGCACATACTTGAACTCAAACTGTTCGGCGATCCCACCTTTGCGGCGCTTCAAATGCTGCACCAGCAGCGCACGTCCTTCGTCATCGAGAAAGTCGTCGATCGGTCGTCCGATCATCTCCGCCGCCGTGTAGCCCATCATTTGCGCCATCTTGGGATTGACGTAGTCCGTCAGGGAACGGACGTCGATGCTCCAGACGCCTTCCTCGGCCGTCTGCACGATGCGGCGGTAGCGTTCCTCGCTTTCATGCAGCGCCAGCTCAGACTGCTTGCGCAGGGTGACATCGCTCAGCACCACGAGGAGTTCCGGCGCACCAGCGCTGTTCTGCGAGGCGGCCACAGTCAGATGCGCCCAGAACTGGGTGCCATCTTTTTTTACCATTCGCAGCTCGCACGACTGGGGCTGACCGGTTCGGGTAAGTTCCATGCACAGCAAGTAGTAGATGTCATGGTCTTCATTGAAAATGAAGTGGGAAAACGGCAGCTTGATCACTTCGGCACGCGCCAGACCAACCATGCTGGCGAACCTGAGATTAGCTTGCACGTTGAGCCCCTTTTTATTGATGGTGAGATAACCCACGGGTGCCGAATCGAAATAGCGCGCCTGCAAAGTTTCCAGTGCCACATGCGCATTGCGCAATTCTTCGTTTTGCCGCTCGAGCTCGATCTGGTGTACCTGCAGTTCATGGATGACAACCGACAGCGCCTGGCCAGACTTGCTTTGCAATGAACGCCGCGTCTTTACCGGAGCCGCAGTTCCTCCGGGTGGCGACTTGGAGGCGGCTCGGCGGCGGCCGACCGCAGTATCCTTCTTGTGTGCCTTGGCTGGTTTTTTCATGTCGTCATCAATGACTGGCGGCTCCACCTATTCACGTATGGCTGCTTTCAAGGCTGTTGCAGTCACTCTACCGCATACCGGCTGCAAGCAAGCAGGATGGTTGAAACCATCATATCTCCACCGCACTGGCGAGAATCTCCGCTGCCAGGCCGGGAATCTTTGCGAGCGTCTTGGCTGGCGTCTCGCGCATGGCAGGCACGCGCAGGCTGTCGGTGCCGAGGGTATCCAGCAGTTGGTCCAAAGCCTTGCCAAAGGCGGTGACCGCGGCGGTTTCCTCCGCGTGATCGTGACGCAGGCCGTTGAGCAGGGCGACGTGCTCGTAGCGCTGGAGCCACTCCGTCGCACGCGGGCGGTAGCGTTCGATGATGAGTCGCATCAGGTTTTCAGCGGAGCGCGGTTCGGCCTCACGCAGCACTTGATAGGCGAGGCAACGTGCCACATCGGCGGCAGCACTGACAAGGCCGGGCTCATTCACGCCGATCTCGTTATGCGCGAGGCTGCGGTGGCGGTGCTCAAAGTGAAAGCCGAGATCGACCTGGCACTGCTGCTCTCCTGGAAGATGGCGGAAGGCTTCGCACAAGATCGCGATTTCAAGCCCCCAGCCACCGGGCAGGCTGAAGTCTTTGAGCGCATTCATGTCGGCGGCAAATTCGCCTGACAACGGGTAGCGGTAGCTGTCGAGCTGTTCGAGCAGCGGTTTGGAGCCAAGCACGTCGCGACAGGCCTGGATGAGCGGAAAAATGAGCAGACGAGTCACGCGGCCATACAAGCGGTCCGACACGCGGCTGTAATAGCCTTTGGCGAAACGATAGCCCATGCGCGGATGCAACAGCGGGTAACACAGCCGCCACAGCAGATCGCGGCTGTAGTTCAGGATGTCCGTGTCATGGCTGACGATGATGCCGTCAAAGCCGCGTGCATGCAGGTAGGCGATGCCCATCCAGATGTTCGACCCCTTGCCGGCGTGCG
>JAYVIO010000314.1:0-3295 GCA_043770175.1 Verrucomicrobiales bacterium
TGGCGACTTCCGGCCTGACGCGTGGGTTTACTACCAGGCCTACGGCCAGTTCTTCGACCCGACGGATGCGGACGGCGATGGCCTGCATGCGGTGCTGGAAGGCGTCATGGGCACCTCGGACAGCCAGGTGGACAGCGATAGCGACACCCTCACCGATGCTTACGAGTGGTCGTACCCCAGCTATTCCGATCCGGCCGACGGCGACAGCGACAACGACGGCCTGGACGATGGCGCGGAACTGACTGCTGGCACGCAGGCGCGTGATCCGGACAGCGATGACGATTATTTGACCGACCATGAGGAGGTGAACAACCTCTTCGGCCTGCCCACGCCGCTCAATCCGCTGGACCCCGACTCGGATGACGATGGCACGCCTGACTATGGCGAGGTTTCCCTCACTGACAGTGATGGCGGCGGCATCCCGGACCGGTTGGAGGAGCACTGGCACATGAACATCCACGATGCGCGGGATGAAGCGGACGATTACGATGGTGACGGCCACAGCAATTATGCAAAGATGCCTGGCAGATAATCTGGCAGATAATCCGGGGCGCAGGCGGGCGAGTGATGGGAAGAGCGATGAGATCGTGGCAATTTCATGCGGCTGTGGTCGTATGACTCTGCCCCCGCATGTCCTTTCTTGCCCAGCATCCCGTCCTTCGTCTTGTCGCTTCGCCACAACATTTGTGGCGCACGCTGTCGCTGGGCATCAAGACCATCTGGCTGCACAAACTGCGCTCATTTTTGACCATGCTGGGTGTCGTGTTCGGTGTCGCCTCGGTGGTGGCCATGCTGGCCATCGGTGAAGGGGCCAGTCATGAGGCGCAGGAGCAGATTCGCAAGCTCGGCAGCCAGAACATCATCCTGCACAGCGTCAAACCGCCGGACAGCCAGGGTTCCAGCGGCGAGTCACGCAGTTTTATCAGCGAATACGGCCTCACCACGCGCGACATCCAGCAGATCCGCCAGACTGTGCCCGGCATCTCCGTCGTCGTCCCCAGCCGCCACATCAGCGAAAACATCTGGAACTTTGACCGCAGCATCGACGGCCAGGTCATGGGCGTCCTGCCCATCTATCCCGAGATGCGCAATCGCGTGATGCTGCAGGGCCGTTTTTTCACCGACATGGAAATGGATGGCCGCACCCCCGTGTGTGTCATCAATCAAACCGTCGCCGCACGGCTCTTCCCGCTCTCCACGCCCACCGGCAAGTCCGTGCGCGTGAAGGGCTACTACTACAAGGTCATCGGCATCATTCAGGATGAAGGTCAGGTGATCGGCACGGATGCCAGCGGTCCCTCGGCCGACTCGCAGGCGCAGATCATGATCCCGTTCACCACGCTCATGGACCAGTATGGCGAGACCTTTTTCCGCTACCGCACCGGCAGCTTCGAGGCCGAAAAAGTCGAGTTTCACGAGGCGGTCATTCGGGTTGAAGACGTGAAGATGGTCGAAAGCCGCGCTGAGGCCATCCGCCACCTCATGACCAGCAATCACAAGAAAGAGGACTGGCGCATCATCGTCCCCGTCGAACTGCTCAAACAGGCGGAGCGCACCAAGCAAATCTTCAGCATCGTGCTCGGCAGCATCGCCGCCATCTCGCTGCTTGTAGGCGGCATCGGCATCATGAACATCATGCTCGCCAGTGTTACCGAGCGTACGCGTGAGATTGGCATCCGCCGTGCTCTTGGTGCGCGTCAGGCCGATATCGTCGTGCAGTTCCTCATCGAAACGGTGCTGCTTGCCGGAGTCGGCGGCATTCTGGGTGTCATTCTCGGCCTCGGCATTCCCATCGCGGTGCAGGAGTTCGCCGGCGTCACCACGGTCATCAAAATGTGGTCCCCGATCCTCGCGTTTTCGATTTCTGTGCTCACCGGCATCGCCTTTGGCATTTATCCGGCGCGGCGTGCTGCCATGATGAATCCGGTTGAGGCGTTGCGGCATGAGTAAGGCGTGAGGTCGGGAAGATTGCGCAATTTCCTTTGGGGCTTCACAGTGCAATCCTTCACTCGCCAATACCGTTTAAGATTCACCTCTCGCTCACCATGATTCCTCCTTCTTTTGCCTGGCTCTGTCTGGGCCTGTTCGTCTCCATGACCGCCGCCGCTGCAGATCCTGCGGCCCCCAAGCCGGTCCAGACCACGCCGAAGCTGGAGATCCTGAACCGGCAGATCAAGGCCAACGCGGAGGATGCGAAGGCGTATTCCAATCGTGGCTACACGCTGGCGCTGCTGGGCCGCAAGGAGGAGGCCCGCGCCGACCTGCAACGGGCGGTGGCGCTGGACGGCAAGGCACCGATGCGCAATCGCGTGGGCTGGGCGTTATTCAATCTGGGCGATTACGCGGAGGCGGTGCGCGAGTTTGAGGCGGCGGCGCAACTCAGCGGGCATGAGGCGCATTACGACTACTACTCGCTGGTGCTGGGCTACTGGGGCACCGGGGACACGCAGCGCGCGCTGGAGAACTACGATCTCGCAGTCAAACGCGATCCACGTCTGGGTGAGAACAAGACCCTGCACGAACGCACGCTCGAATGGACGCCTTTGGAGCAACGTGCGATGCACGAAACGTATGTGCTGTGGAGCAAGGCGTGGAGGAGGTGACGCGCTTTGCGCAAAAAAACTGAAAAGCAGAAATGGGAAAGCGGAGGGCCCGTCGATCGGAAAACTGAAAAGCTAAAAGGCTGAAAGCGGAGGGGGCGGGGAATGGATCCTCGTTGTAGGTCTCCAAGTCTCCTGAGGCTGCGAATTTCCGTGTCTCCTGGTCTGTGCGGAACCGGGGGCTGGATGGAACGCCGCGAGACTGGTCTCGCGCGATGGACCGCTAGTTGAAATGGCGGCTGACGAACTCCACCAGCTTTTCATCGCTCATGGGGTTGGAGGTGCTTTCGGAAACGACCGTCTTTTTGAACTGGGGAGTTTCGCCCATGTAGTGCATGAACTGCTCCTGGATCGTGCCGCTGCCGGTGATGTGAACCTCATCCGCGTTTACCAGATGGCGGCCAATTTCCTTGAAGTACTTTTGCACCAAGGTGATTTCGAGGTTGTTCGCGGCATTCTCGCTCGAGTTGGGTCCCGGACCTGGATTCTTGGCATGACCGAGGACGGTGAAGGCTGTGGCGGCTGGGTTGTAGCCGATGATGGTCGCGTGATGGGAATCCATCCATACGCCGAAGCGCTTTTTGGTTTTTTCTGACATAAGGGCACCTCTGGAAACCTCTTTTCCCCAGGCAACGCTTTCACTGAGCCCAATCGTGAGCCATAAAAGGGGCCATGAAGCGTTATCGCAAGACAGA
>JAYVIO010000315.1:0-3287 GCA_043770175.1 Verrucomicrobiales bacterium
TCTTCCGAGTCGGGAGCAAGGCGCAGATTGCGGATGCGGATGATGTTGGCGGGATAACCAGCGGTGCTGGTGAAGCGCAGGGTGATGGGATTACGGGAAAAAGTGAGCGGACCGACACGCACGGTGGTGAAGGTGGTTTCATCCGTGCTCCGGGCGATTTCAAACGTGCGGCGACTTTCAGCCGCATTGCCCAGCAGCGTGACTTCGTTGAACTCAAACGTGGCGCTCGTCTGCGGCTGAAACTTGGACGAGGCGTAGATGCTGCCGGCCACGGGTGCATCATTCATGTTGGCTTCGAATTCAAGATGGTAGCGACCGGGCACGAGGCGGAAATTTTGCCATTCTGCACCGCTGCCGTTTGAGCGCCAGCCGCCAATCGTCTCCCCCAAAGCCTGGGTGGATCCGATGAGTTTTGCTTGCGCCAGGGGCAGGGGAGTGGCCAGGCTGGAGACCGTGCCGGCGTACAATGCACGCAGTTGCTCGCGGCGCTGACGGATGGCGCGGGCCTCCTCGTAATCGCCGGCGGTGGCCACTTCGGTTTCGACTTTGGCCAGGGCGCGCTCGTATTGCTCGGTGAGGAGCTGTGAATCGGTCATCACCTGGCGCAAAAAAGCCGCACGGGTGGTAGTGAGCGCGGTGGGATCTGTCGGTGCCGTCTGTGCATGCAGCGTCACGCCTGCGCAGGCATGCAGAACGCTGAACAAGACTGGCAGGTGACGTGTCATCGTGAGGCGGGGACGAGTTCCACGGCCAGCAGTTGCATGAGGTTGTTGGTGACGAGCGATTGCGCGGTCAGGGTGAGAGCACCGCCGCCATCGCTGATTTTGAGCGTGCCGGCGTTGCGCTCCTCGGGGCCTTTGAGCGTGGTTTCGATGTTCGTGGTGAGCGAGTAGCGCGCTTCTTTGATCAACAGCATGCCACCTTCTGCCGCACCGCAGCGGTAACGCAGCATGACTTCATAACCACCGGCCGGAAGTGCTGGCAGCTTCCAAGTGGCGGCGGCGCCGACCTTCGACCAGCCAGTGATGGCACCGCCTTCGCGAACAACATTGCTCAAGGTGGCTGATTCGAGGGTTAGCTTGATGCGATCTGGCAGCAGAGCGGTTTTGAGCGCCTGCTCGCGGGTTTGCAGCAGCAGCAGTTCTTTGTCGAGGCGGCCCAGTTCGTTTTGCAAGCGTTTGCGCTCATCGCGTGCGGTGATGGCGGCGTCGTAATCGCGGGCGTCGGCGAATTGTTTTTCCAAAACGGTCAGCGTGGTGATTTGCTGTTTGACCGGCGCGAGACTGGATTCAATGAGGCTGCGTTCATAGCCCAGGCGCAGCAGGGCGATGTCCTGGCTGGCGCCTGGATCATCGGTGCGTTTCTCCGCCGCCGGGGCAAGCATGACGATCCCCGCGAAAACGAACGCGCAGGAGAGAACGAGACCGGGTTTCACTCTTGAAAAAAAAGGGGTGGAAAGCTGCGGCTGATGCTAGCCGCAGGCCCCCGTGAAACAAGCGCGAAGTCATGCCACTGCGGACGGGGGAGTAGTGGATGAATGGAGTGATGGTGTCACCCCGGTCATGTGACTGGCGGAAAGCGCTTCAGCACTCCATCACTCCGCTGCTCCAACCATCCATTACTCCGCCCTCTCACTTCATCAACTCTGCGAGCTTCGGACCGATCGCATCGGCCCAGATTTGATAACCGGCGGCGGAGAGGTGCAGGAAGTCGGGCATGATCTCCTTGGTGAGGCTGCCGTCGGGCTGCAGGAACTTGCCGCCGATGTCGAGGAAGTGGATGTTTTTGCCGTCGTCGAGCTTGGCGATGATGGCGTTCACCTGCTTCAGCTTGTCGCGGCCGGCATTCGGCTTTTCTGGTGTGCTGGCCTTCTCACCACGTGGGAAGACGGCAAGCAGGAGAATCTTGGCCTGCGGCTGTTTGGCGCGCACGGTTTCGACGATGGCGGTGACGCCTTTGGCGATGCCCTCGGCGGGATCAGAGCTGGAGTTGTTCGTGCCGATCATGATAACGACAGCCTTGGGCTTGATGCCGTCGAGTTCGCCGTTCTGGATGCGCCAGAGCACGTGCTGCGTGCGGTCACCGCCGATGCCGAAGTTTGCGGGCGTGTAAGCGCCGAAGGCTTTGTCCCAGATTTCTTTTTTGCCGCCCCAGCCGGCGGTGATCGAGTCACCGAGGAACACTAGCTGCGCTTTGCCTTCCTTCGCGACACCGACGAAACGTTCATGCGACATCGCGAAGCCCGCGTTCACCTTGCCATCGGAGCCAAACTTTTGCGCGGCGACATCTGGCGGCTGTGGCGGCAGTTTGACGGCAGGAACGGCCGGCTTGACCGCTGGCTTGGTTGCTGGGGCCGGAGTCTGCGCCTGAACAGCGGCGGTGATGAACAGGAAGGTGGCGAGTACGGTTGGGATGAATTTCATGCACGCGAATTCTGGCTGGCTGACAACGAGGTAGCAATGCAAAAAAACGCGGAGCCAGTTTCCTGGCTCCGCGTCTTGATTTGTAGCAGCAAGCGTCAGCTTGCCCATGGGCGCTTACTTCTTCTGCAACGGTGCCGTTTCTGCACCTGCAGGCACCTTATCTGCGGCAACGATCTTCCACACCGCACCGCGTGCTTCTTGATATGGGTCAGTCTTGCCGCCGTAGCCAGCGGTGCCGTGGCAGATATAAAGCGCGCCGTCTTCGCCTTCGCCGCCGCCGGTGGGGCGCAGCGGAGTGTCGAGGTCGAGGAGTTCCTGCATCTGCCAGGCACCCGCGCCATCGCGTTGCAGGCCCCAGACTTTGCCGGAACCCCAGTCAGCCACAAAGCACACGCCATCCATGCTCGGATAATCTTTGCCGCGATACACACCGACGCCGATGACGCAGGTGCCCTGATCAACGTGGCTGTATTCTGCGACGGGCAGTTTGCCGATCTGCGCCCAGTTGTCGGGATTGACGCTCGTTTCGGTGCCGTCGGGGTTTTTCTTCAAAATCTGCGGGAACGGATGGCTGCCGCACATGGCCTTCCAGCCGTAGTTGATGCCGCCTTTGCAGCCCGCAGGCTCGACGTTGATCTCTTCCCAGTGGTTCTGGCCGATGTCATAGACGTAGAACTCGCCCGTCTTGCTGTCGAAGCTCATCGTCCATGGATTGCGGATGCCGTAGCTCCAGATTTCAGGCTTCGCCTTCGGCTGAATCTTCGAGAACGCCTCTTCGCTGATGCCGAAGAGGGTCATCTGCTGCAGCGGCGTGACGAAGGGATTGTCCTTCGGGATGCCGTAGCCTTTTTCGGTGGTGCGGGT
>JAYVIO010000316.1:0-3280 GCA_043770175.1 Verrucomicrobiales bacterium
AGTCAGGCCTCTTTGAGGTTGGGCATGACGGTCAAAAAATAGTTTTTTCGACCACCAAAACCCTCTCCAAAAAATACCCCCTATCCAGAGGTGCCCTGAAGACAAGATCGTTTTCATGCACGCCCACACAATCGCTGGGCGCGAACTCGTCAACATCTGAGTGAGAGCTTATGAGGTGGTGAAAGGAGACGTGAGTCGTACGCTGACAGCATGCACTTGTTGTGAGGACTGGCCTCAAGCACGCAGCGGCACTACCTTGCGGTCCAGATCATGCACGGCGTGAATGCGGCGCACGGTGCCGCTGCGTGAACGCATCAAAATGGAGTGGGTTTCGACGCGGTGGCCAAACAAACGGCAACCTGGGAGCAGTGGGCTGTCACTGATGCCGGTCGCACAAAACAGCGCGCTTTCGCCGACGATAAGTTCATGCACGCGGAAGACCTGGTTCATCTCGGCGACGGAGCTTTGCGCGGCGACTTCAGCACGATGCGCTTCATCGTGGAACCACATGCGCATCTGCATGTCGCCACCGAGGCATTTCAGCGCGGCGGCGGCCAGAATGCCTTCAGGTGAGCCGCCCATGCCAACGTAGAGGTCGCAGGTGGATTCAGGCATCGAAGGAGCGACGGCGGCGGCGATGTCGCCATCGGTGACCATGCGCAGCGCGGCGCCAGTGCGGCGCACCTGATCAACAATGTCGTGATGACGCGGACGATCCATGGTGACGACGACGAGATCACGCTCGCGTTTGCCCAGTGCCTCGGCCACGAAGCTGATGACTTCTTGCAGTGGCATGTCGAGGAAGCAGCGGTCACCCCGGCCCTCCAGCGCACGCTTCACGGCAGGGCCATAGGCGATTTTGTGGCTGTAGAAGCTGGGGATGCTTTTCATCGCGCACGGTGCGCCATCGGGAATTTGTGCGGCGGCGATGACGGAGATGCTGTTGGGGAGTCCTTTGGCGATGTTGCTGGTGCCGTCGATGGGATCGAGGGCGATGTTGAAACGCGGCGATCCATCACGCCAGGTGCCGAGGTGTTCGCCGACGAAGATGCCCGGCGCGTTGTCCTTGATACCTTCGCCGATGACGACTTCTCCGCGAATGTCGAGAATGTCGAACACACCGTAGATCGCGCTGCATGCCGCACCATCAGCGAGTTCCTTTTCGCCACGCCCGAGCCAGTGAATGGCCTGCAATGCGGCGTTTTCAGTGGCGCGGACGAATTCAAATTCAAGGACACGTTCGAGATCGTGGGCGCTGCGGAGCGGAGGAAGGCTGGTGGACATGGCTGCTTAATGTTGAATGACGAATGTCGGAATGACGAACGAAAGAATCGCTACTTTTGGCATTTGGGACAGTAGAAGGTCGAGCGCTGCCCCTGGACGATACGCTTGATTTTCGATGCGCAGACGCGGCAGGGTTCCCCGGTACGATCATAGACACGGAGAGTGCGTTTGAAGTAGCCGGGCTCGCCGCTCTCGTTCACGAAGTCGCGCAACGTCGTGCCACCCATCTTGATGGAGGCCGCCAGCACCTTGCGGACGGCCTTCACCAGCTTTTCAAGTTGCGGGCGCGTGACCTTGCCCGCTGCTTTCTTTGGATGGGCGCCCGCCATGAACAAGGCCTCGCTGGCATAGATGTTGCCGACGCCGACGACGACATGCGCATCCATGAGCACTTGTTTGATCGCGACAGTCTTGCCTTTGCAGGCGGCGTGCAGATGCGCAGTGGTGAAATCATCGCCCAGCGGCTCCGGGCCGAGATCGCATAGCAGCGGATGCAGCATGGGATCGCCATTAATCCATAATGCGGCACCGAAACGGCGCGGATCATGCAATCGAAGCTGCTTGCCAGAATCAAGCGTGATGGCGAGGTGGTCGTGCTTCTTAAAAGGCGTGTCTGGCGGCAGCACCCGCAGATTGCCGGACATGCCGAGATGCAGCAGGAGGGTGCCTTTGGCGGTGCCAAAGAGCATGTATTTTGCCCGGCGGGCTCCCGAGTCGATGCGGCAGCCCTCCAATTCGTGAATCGTATCCGGCACCGGCCAGCGCAGGCGTTTGTCACGAACGATCACCTCACGCACACGTTTGCCAATCACATGCGGTGAAACGCCGCGCAGTGTGGTTTCGACCTCGGGAAGTTCTGGCATGGCGCGATATGACGCACGATGCCGCTCATGCAACACAGAATGCACCCCGCATTTCTGCCAGCGCCCAGCGCTTAAGTTCATTCGGCTATCTCCACACAGGTCCGGTGCGGCTTCCGCCAGTCGCCTCGGTTCAGTTTTCCCATTTCTCCTCAGTGGGGTTATGCCCCATCGATAAAACTGCCTCCGGCATCCATGTACATGGAGCCTGGACGGCTTGTGGCTGCACTCCTCCACAGAGAGCTCAAAAAAACGTTATGAAAAAACACCTAATCTATCATCGAATCCTGCTCATCTGCACCCTGCTGCTTGGCACGCTGGGAGCGCTCCGAGCCGACCTCCCGAACCCACGCGTCCCGGCTCCAACTCCGGGTTCTCGAATCGAAAAGGAACCCGGGATTTTCAGCAGGATATTTGGTCGCAGAGCTGAGAGGACGGATGGAGCTAAACAAGATGATGACGATGATGACGATGATGATGATGATGATGATGACGACGATGATATGAGGTTTCGTCCACGCGGCCCGCAGTCCCCGTTCCCTCGTCTGGCCCCAGGGACAACCATCATCAAAACCACCACTACGACGACGAACCGGGCCCCCGTCCCTTCCCAGTCCCCAGACGCAAATCGCTATCCCCGCGTGCCAGAGGGCACTCGCAGCATCGCGCCGCCAACGTCGCGACCACTTTCCGTTCCGCGGAAAGTCCAGCCTACTCCACGGCCGCCAGCGCCTCCTGTTCCGCCAGACGAGCGCTATCCGCGTGTGCAGGAACAGATTCGCACTGACATAGTACCTGCTCCCACGGTCGTTGCCCTTGCTCCCGCTGTCCTTGTGCCTACTCGCACGGTCGTTTTGCCTGCTCGTTCGCTCGTTCTGGTGCAAACGCCTTCAGCTTCGCGGCAGTTCTCGGTCTCTCCTCCGCCTTCAACGATCCTCGCCCCCTCTGAAGTGCGGAGCGATACCCTGTCAGTTCAGCAGCAGTTTCAGACCGCTCCATCTGAGTCTGTGCCGATGTTCCCCCCCACGGCCCCAGCCGCTCTTCGCACCTCCGTTTTGCCTCAGGATCCCGCCACCCCCTTTCCATCATCGTCTTCGTTCGCAAATCGGATTCCCGTTCCGGTCACGCCTGCCCAA
>JAYVIO010000317.1:0-3279 GCA_043770175.1 Verrucomicrobiales bacterium
CGAAACTCCCTGCCGCGCCACTCAACGATCAGATCGTAGCCATGATAAAACAGCAACCATCCCGGATCACGGACATGGATGACGGGGTGTAACAAATCATCGCCCGTCGGTTTGCGCCCGCCACCCACCAAATTGAGCCAGCGTGGCCCGGTGTTGAGAATTCCCCAAATCATGAAGCCCCGGTCGCGATCCGGCCAAATCACCAGAGCAGAGTGGAAAAAGCCCGCGGCAGGGCTCAAGCGCTTGACCTCATTGGGGGTGAGCGGGTGTGGCTTGGTGAAGCGCACCGCATGAATGCCCTCCGGTGGCCCGCCGACCGGGGAAAATTTCTCAGGCGGCGCAAGGACGAGCCGAGCTCTAACCACTTCGCCCTCTTCCTTCAGCAAGCTCGCCGCGAAAAGCACATCGCAGACAGTCCCGAGCTCTTCCAGCGTCGGCCCACCGGTTTGACCTCCGAGAGATTGATAAAGTTTTTCCACTACATCTTGCAGGGAGATTTCGTCAAATGGATCTAATGAGGGGTTCATGGAACTAGGGTTCCTGGCCAAGAGCCTTCAGTTTGGTCTCAAGATCGGCGATGCGCTGGCGCAGTGGAGCGGCGGCGTTTTCGACTTCTGCAGTGGTGTAGCGTGGGGTGATGAACTTCGGGCAATTCCAATCGTAGCTCAGGATGTCGATGATGAAGACGCGCTCGACCTTCGCGCCGTGGCCACCGGGCGGGGCGACTTTTTCGACAAGCTCGGGATGTTCGCGGGCATCGAAGACTTTGGCGTGGCCGAGGATTTTCACACGCTCGCGTTGCGGATAGTCCATCATGAAAAGCGCGACGCGGTCTTGTTTTGAAATACTGCCGACGCTGATCATCTGGCGGTTTCCACCGTAGTCGGCGAAGCCGATTTGTTGTGGCCCGAGCACGCGGACAAAGCCGTGCGGGCCGCCGCGATGCTGGACATACGGCCAATCGTTCTCGGTGATGGTCGCCATGTAGAAACTGTCGCGAGTCTCGATGAACTCGATTTCCTCGTCGCGCAGGGCATCGGTTTCCGGCGCGTCGGCGAAGGACGGGTAGGTTCTGCCGTAGTAATGCTTTTCCGCTTCGAGGACGGCGGGGGTGAGGACGGTCTGCATGAATTTATCGGCCATGGCTTTCGGGTGTTAGTTGTGGGATTGAAATTTTCTGACCTCGCCAACCGCTTTCACGGCGGCAGCGAGCAGGCATTCGTTGAGGGCGGGGTGGATGTAGATCATGTTGGCGAGCTCGCGGACGTCGTTCTTCAGGCGCATCAGCATCATCACCTGATGTAGTAGTGTGGACGACTCGGGACCGACGAGGTGGCAGCCGAGGATCGAGTGGTCGGCGGGCGAGACGAGCAGCTTGATGCGCGGATAGTCGATCCGCATGGCCTCGGCACGGGCGCTGGCAAGCCAGTCTTCGAACACGCAAACGTAAGGCGTGCCACTCGACTTGAGCTGCTCTTCGGTGAAGCCGACTGATGCGACCTCCGGATGGGAAAACACGGCGTGGGCGATCAGACGCTCGTCGATGGGATCGGTGATGCCTTTGAGAAACTTCTGCCGCAGGTAGTGGACTTCGAACGCGGCGGCGTGCTGGAGCATGAAGCGGCCGTTGATGTCGCCGGTCGCGAAGATGCCGGGCGCGGAGGTTTCGAGATGTTCGTTGACGGGAAGGAAGCCGCGATTGTCAGCCACGAGTCCTGTTTTTCCCAAGTCAAGCATGTTAGTGTTAGGAATGCGACCGATGGCGAAAAGCACACGCTCGGCGGTGAAGGTCTTCATTTCGCCGTGAATCTCAAACGTCGCAGTGAACTTCGCTCCATCCCACGACAGGGCCTTCAATGTCGCATGGCAGTGCGTGGGAACGTGCTTTTCAAACTCGGTCTGGAACACGCGCTCGATGTCCTTGTCCTCGCGACCCAGCAGTTTGTCACTGCGGGTGAAGAGTTGGGTCTCGGTGCCGATGGCGGAGAAAAACGCCGCCATTTCGCAGCCGATGAACCCGCCACCGATGACGAGCAGGCTTGTGGGCACATCGCCTTCAAGAGGAAACAGGTTGTCGCTCGTCCACACTGGCAGGTGGCCGAAAGGCGGCGGAGTAGGCCGCGAACCGGTGGCGACGACGATCCGATCCGCAGTGAACTCACGGCCAGCGGCAGCGATGGTTTTCATGCCAATGAAGCGGCCCTCGCCACGCACAAGTTCGACCCCGGCATCGTCCACCCGGCCTTGATAGCGACCGTCCACCTGGTCGATATATCCATTGACGCTTTCGAAGATCCGCCGCGCATCGATGCTGCGGAAATCAGCATCGATGAAATGCCTGCCGACATCACGCACACGCCGCGCCGCTTCGGCGAATCCGATGAGCAGCTTCGACGGCACACAGCCGCGGTTCGGGCAGACGCCGCCTAGCAGATCGCGTTCGATCAGCAGGGTTTTCATGCCCGACATGGCAGCGGGAATGGCAAGATTCGCGGCCCGTCCGCCGCCGAGCACGATGAGGTCGTATGCTTCAAGCATGGGAGTGGATGGTTTCGATGAGTTGTTGGATCTCGTTGTGAGCGCGAAGGCCCGTGAGCCAATGTTCCGGGACTGGCTTGGCGTCAGGCTTTGCTCCATGAATCATGCCGATGATCATGCCGCGAGCGGCGTTGTCGCCACCTGCCTCGGCGTTGTTTGCTAGAGCTGTGGCGAGATCGTCTGGATGGCGGAGCAGGAAGTGGCAAACGCCGGGAAATGCGTCGGGCACATGGCAGGTGAGTCCGTGTGTCTTGGTCGCAGCGGAGTCCGATGCTGCGGAAGCGCTGGATGTTAGGGCCGCGTCGAGCCACTCTTCTTGGAGAGTATTTGATACGGCGGCACGAAGGGCGTCTGGAATGGCCAAGCCTTCCTGCACCGCGAGGGTGACCCGTGCGAAAAACTCCGCAGCATCCACCACGGCGGGATCGCTGTGGGTGAAGGAAGTTTGCGCCCTAGCGGCGGCGATGAGGTCGGCGCTTGATTTCCATTTCAGGAGGAACAACGGCGCGATTCGAGCTGCGCCTGCGATGTCGTTGGACGGCGAGGCGGCTTGCTCGGGTGGTAAGCCGCTGCGGAGATTTGCGAGTGTGGCCTTGGTCGCGCCGTCGCGGTAGCTTTGCGTTTCAGGATTCTCCCAGAACGTGCGCCACTCGTCGAAAAAGGACGCGAGATCGAAGCAACCGTGCAGGGCGAGCGAGCGCAGCAGCACCATGGTTTGATCGCCGTAGTGGGTGAAATCTC
>JAYVIO010000318.1:0-9005 GCA_043770175.1 Verrucomicrobiales bacterium
CACCCACTCGGTGATGAGTTCAATCTCTGCCTGCGGCAGCATCTTTTTCGGCGGCATTTTGAGATCCTTCTCCGCATGGCTCACCGCCTTGATCAACAAGCTCTCACCTGGTTTTCCCGGCACAATCGCAGGTCCACTCTCACCGCCCTTTTCCCAACCCGATTTTGAATCCAGCGCGAGACCGCCTTTGATCTTCTTCTCATGCGAGTGGCACTCAAAGCAGCGCTGCTTCAGCAACGGCTCGATCTTCGACGCAAAGTAGTCATCCGCGCTCGCGAACGAGGCGATGAGCAACCATGAGCCTGTGATGAATCGTTTCATGTCACGCCAGCACCTCATTGATGACCTTTCCATGCACATCGGTGAGGCGGCGGTCCACGCCGTTGGTGCGCATGGTGAGTTTTTCGTGATCGATGCCGAGTAGGTGCAGGATGGTGGCGTGCATGTCGTAGCCGGTGGTGATGTCTTGCTGGGCTTGATAGCACCAGTCGTCGCTTTGGCCGTGGGCGATGCCTTGCTTCACACCAGCGCTCCAGAGCCAGCTTACGAAGCTGCCGCAGTTGTGGTCACGACCGAGTGAGCCTTGTGAAAACGGTGTGCGACCGAACTCGGTGGTCCAGACGACGAGTGTGTCTTCGGCGAGGCCGCGTTGACGAAGGTCGCGCAGCAGGGCGGCAATCGGCTTGTCGATGCTGGCGGCCATCGGCGGGAGTTGCGTGGGGATGTTGCCGTGGTTGTCCCAATTGTTCGATGCACCCTCAGGACCGCTCCACACTTGGACAAAACGCACGCCGCGTTCGATGAGGCGTGTGGCGAGCAGGCAACGTTTGCCAAAGTCGGCGGTGGGTTTGTCGGTGCTGTCGAGACAGTAGGCTTTGCGGGCGGACTCGGGCTCGCGCATGACGTCGAAGGCTTCCGGCGCACTGAGTTGGAGCTTGGCGGCGAGTTGATAACCGGCGATGCGGGCATCAAGCCGCGAATCACCGGGATGTTGTGCTGCATGCGCACGGTTCATCTGGTTCAGCAAGTTCAAGCCGTCGGTGTCGGCCTGACGATTGGCAAAGCCGAACTTCTCATTCGCAAATAAGTCAGGAATAGCCTGCGCTGCTCCAGCTTTAATGACGGTGCCCTGATGCACGGCGGGCAGGAAGCCGGAGGTGAAGCAGCCGCGTCCGTTGTAGGGCAGGCCGCGTGCATCCGGCAGCACGATGAAGGTGGGCAGGTTGTCGGTGAGATTGCCGAGCGCGTAGGAAATCCATGCGCCCATGCAGGGGAAGCCGGGCAGTAGGAAACCGTTGTTCATGAGGTAGGCGCTCTGCCCATGCACATTGGAACGGCCCTGCATCGCCATGAGGAAGGCCATCTCGTCCACGAGCTTTGCCTGCTCAGGAAACAAACTGCTCGCCCAGCGCCCGCATTTTCCGTGCTGCTTGAACTCGAACGGGCTCTTCATCAGCGGCCCCTGCATGCCGGTCGCGCCTTCGATCTTCACCTTCGAGCCGAGCTTCTCCCCGTGCTGTTTGGTCAGCATCGGTTTGTAGTCCCACAGGTCCATCGGGCTCGCGCCGCCATTCATGAAAAGCTGGATGACGCGCTTCACTTTTGCCGGATGATGAATGCCGCCATTGAATTCCGGCCTCGGCACGGGGACGCTGGCGGAGGCATCGCGAGCGAGCAGTTGCGAAAGCGCGACGCCCGCGAATCCGCTGCTGATGCCGCCGAGGATATCACGTCGGGCGTGAAGTGGAGGTGTGTTCATGGGAAGTTTTTTGGAAGGCAAAGGAATGGGTGGCAGGGGAATGTTTTAATTTTTAGGTTCTTCATTCCTCTGCCACCCATTCCCCTGCCTTCATTCCTTTCATCAGCGTGGTGAACTCGATTCTGGAGCGGTTGAAATTAATCCACTGCATCGTCTCGATGCCGAGGTTGTTGAGCAGGCACTGCAAATGACCGTGATGTTGCCGGACTTCTCGCGTGATGCTTGTGACGACAAAACTGTGCCCCTGCGAATGGGACTGAATCAGGCGCGTGCCCAAAGGGTCGCTCGCTTCACCCACCGGAACTCTTAACAGGCACTCCGGCTCACCGCCGAAATGATGGACGAGCGCCTCGTTATACAAGCGGCTGCTCAGATGCGTGCCCCAATCCGCCACGAAACTGCGGACCTGCGCGACGAGCCTCTCACAACCGGGAGTCAGCGGTCGTAACGACTCGGTAACAAAAACGGGCTGATGCCGTTCAGCATCGCTGATTGGATTGTAGAGCAGTTCACCAACGACCCTGCTGGAGCGAAAGTTAATCAGCTTCACGCGGCGAATGTTGTTCATCATGGCGTAGTGCAGGGCCTGCGCCTGGTGCTCGGGCAACAACGCCGCGACGACCTTGAGTTCGTAGAGCATGTCATTCACGATGAGGTCGAGAAAGTAGGTCTTCTCGAACGATACATGACTGACTTTAACCGGCACTTGTGTATGGACATCGAAGCCTTCGGCGCGGAGACGCTTCGCGAGGTCGTTCTCATAGATTCGCTCATCAAAGAGACGGCCAAACTTGTTTTGCGCGGCATAAGCATGGCGCATCACCACCTCGTCGAGTTCATCGAAGGCCGACTGTGTCAGGTCGCGTAGTTGGAGCGCTGGTTCGATTGGCATGGGAGGGAGAAGGCAGGGAAATAGGTGGCAGAGGAATGAAGAATAGTAATCATAACATTCCCCTGCCACCCATTCCCCTGCCTTTGATTCAGTTCAGTTCACAAAGAGAAACTCGTTGCTGTTGATGAGCACGCGGCAGAGCGCGGCGAGGCCGTTCATCTGTGCGTAGGTGGTGAAATCGCGGAGTTCATTCTCCGTCGGCTCGCGCAGCAGGATGCGGCGGATGGCATCGGCGGGCGTGGTAATTTGTTTGCCCAGCTCGCTGCTGAAGTGAAGGACGAAGGCGTTGTTGTAGAGCGCGAGTGATTGCAGCGAGGACGCGGAGAAACTGCGGCTCGGGGCCAGCAGTCCGAGGTCGGGAAAGTCGAGCGTCTCCATGAATGGATCGGGCACACCGCGCCAGACGAAACGATAGATGCTGCGGCGATGTTTGGGCGCGGCAGCCCAGTCGTAGGCGGTGTAATCGAGCGTGGGCGTGAGCTGCACGGCAGGGCCGGTGACAAATTGCCGCACGCTGGGACCGCCGAGCGTGAGATCGAGCTTGTCGGCGGCGGCGAGCACGTAATCGCGATAGCTGTCGGCATCGAGCCGCAGGCGGTTCATGCGCCAGAGCAGGCGGTTGTCGCCATCGAGCTTCGCCGCATCATCGCGCTGCTCGCTGCTCTGGCGATACGCGGCGCTGGTGAGAATGAGGCGATGCAGATGTTTCAAGGAGCCGCCGCTGTCGCGCAGTTCGCAGGCGAGCCAGTCGAGCAGCTCGGGATGTGAAGGCGCGCCGCCCATGCGACCAAAATCGCTCGGCGTATCGCAGATGCCGCGACCGAAATGATAATGCCACACGCGGTTCGCGATGCTGCGCCAGGTGAGCGGGTTCTTGTCATCGGCAATCCAATCCGCGAGCGCGGCACGGCGTTCGGATTCGTCTCCGGCGTGCGCCTTGGTGAATCGCGAAGGGAGTGTCTTTACTGCGCTGAGCGCACCACTGGCGATGGCATCGAGCGACTTGTCGAAGTCGCCACGCTTGAGCAGATGCACGACCTTGGGCTTGGCCACGGTGGTCGGCGTGCCTTTGCTCACAGCGAGCAGCACATCCGCCTTCTTGCCTGCAGCATAGACGAGCGCTGGCGCGGGCAGCTTTTGCATTTCATCGGTCGCACGAAGACGCAGGGCATGAGCGGCGAGCGCGAGGCGTTGCGGCTCGTTGCGTTGGTCGGCGGGAACGGCGAGTGCGGCAGCGGCGAGCGCGGGCATCGCTGAGGCGCGCGTGGCGGGTTCATCGGTCGCGGAGAGTTTGAAGCGGCCCACGAGATGCGACTGCGGAGCGAGTTGCTTCAGCGAGATGGTTAGCTTTGCGCCTAGCTTCAGAGTCAGCGGTGCCGCCAGCTCAAACACGGCATGATGCGACTGACCCACGGCGGGATGAATGCCCCAGCCGGTGGCCGGATTGCCATCAATCGCCGCTGGTGCCGCGTAGCTCGCTTGATTGAAGTCCGCCGTCGCACGCGAGAACTTCAGCTTCACCGGCGATGCTGCTCCAGCATCGAAGACCTGCGCCTCAAACTCGCTCACCGTGAGATTGCCATTGTCCTGCCTGCCGGGGCCATTTTTGGGCAATGACTTGTCCGCGATGACATCGAGCCGAAGTGCGGTGATGCTCGCGAGCGATGCCATGGCGGTGATGACATACGTGTCCTTTTCCGGCTTCGCGCCGCCGGAGATGATGACCTCGCCGCTGCGCGAGAGCGTCGCGCCCTCGGTGCTGATGAAACTCTCGTATCCGAGCGTCGTCCATTTCACCGTCGGCCCCTGATGCTTCTCCCAATCGGCGACGAGCACGTCGTTCTCCGCCGTCAGGAGGACGGCCTTGTCTTGCGCTTCGGCCGCCGTGAGCAGCGCCTGCCAGTGCTTCCGCTGCTGCGCGACCTTCGTGCCTTCATCAAAGGGAATGTCGCCCTCGATGATGCCCGCGAAGACGGATTGCAGCGCGTAGTAGTCCTCCTGCGTGATCGGATCGAACTTGTGCGCATGGCAGCGCGCGCAGTTCGCCGTAGTGCTGGTGAAGGCCGCCATCGTCTGCGTCACCAAGTCATCGCGGTCGAGGTAATCGAAGTTCGTCGGTGCTGTCTGATACGCGCTGTGATCAAACACACCCGCGCCGAGAAATCCGAGCGCGGCGATCAGACGCGGCTCCTCGGGGAACAGTCGGTCGGCGGCGAGTTGCTCGCGCACAAAGCGCGGCCACGGCTTGTCGTTGTTCAGCGACTCGATGACATAGTCGCGATACCGCCACGCATGATCCCGCGGCAGGTCATGGCCACACCCATGCGTCTCCGCGAAGTGTATCGTATCCAGCCAGTGCCGCGCCCAACGTTCGCCGTAGCGAGGTGAAGCGAGCAACCGCTCCACCAACGCCTCATAATCACCTTCACGCACAAACGCCTCCACCTCCGCGTGGGTGGGCGGCAGTCCGTGCAGATCAAACATCACGCGCCTGATCAATGTGCGGCGATCCGCCTCTGCCGATGGCGCTATCTTCCGTTCGGTTAGTCGTGCGCGGATGAAGGCGTCAATCGGATTCAAGGAGAGGCGGTTTTCAATCGCCTGGGGCGCTTGCAAAGCGCCCTTCCTTGGCAGCGGCTTCAGCGACCACCAATCCGTCGAGGTCGGCCGCGTCACCAGCACGCGTGGATCAGGTGCGCCGCGCTTCACCCACTCCTCCAGCAGCGCAATCTCCGCAGCAGGCAGTTTATCCTTCGGCGGCATCTGATGATCCTTGTCCGTCCAGCGAACCATTTTGATGATGAGACTCTCCTCCGGCCTTCCCACCATGATCGCCGGACCGTTCTCGCCGCCTTCCTCCCAGCCCGATCGCGAATCGAGCGTCAGTCCACCCTTCATCTTCTTCTCATGCGAGTGGCACTCATAGCAGCGCGCTTGCAGCACCGGCAGCACCTTCGCTTCAAAGAACGCCACATCCTGCGCGACCGCGCTCGCCACCGAGGCGATGGCGCAGGCGAGCGAGGCTTGGAGAAAGCTGCGAAGGGACATGCAGGGAAACAAACGCTGTCTGTCTCAACGTCCTCGCCTCACGCCAACAGTTGCTCCACCACCTTCGCGCCCTGATTGTCCGTGAGGCTCGCAGCGCGGCCGTTGCGTTTGTAGGTGAGCTTTGTGTGATCGAGGCCGAAGAGCTTCAGCAGTGTTGCGTGATAATCGAAGTGCTTCACTTCGTCGATGACGGCCTTGTGGCCGAACTCGTCGGTCTCGCCGTGGACGTGGCCTTTCTTGAAGCCGCCGCCGGCCACCCACATGCTGAAGCCGTAGGTGTTGTGGTCGCGGCCCCATTTCTCGCGGCCGGCATCGTTTTGCAGCACGGGCAGGCGGCCCATTTCGCCGCCCCAGTGGACGACGGTGGTGTCGAGCAGGCCGCGCTGCTTGAGATCGCTGATGAGCGCGGCACTGGGCTGGTCGGTGGCTTCGCAATTCTTCGGCAGCGATGTGATGAGCGCGCCGTGCTGATCCCAGGACTGGCCTGCATTGAGCACCTGCACATAACGCACACCGCGCTCCACGAGACGCCGCGCGATGATGCAGCGCGTGGCGTAGTCCTTCGTCGCGGGATTATCCACACCGTAGAGTTTTTTGACGTGCTCCGGCTCCTTCGAGATGTCGAGCGCCTCTTTCGCGGCGGTTTGCATCTTCGCGGCGAGTTCGTAGCTGGAGATGCGCGCCTGGAGATCGAGCTCGCCGCGATGCTGGGTGAGATGGTCTTCGTTAAAAGCCTTCAGCAATGCCAACTGCCGCTCCTGCGGTGCTCCGGCGAGCGACGGTGGCGGATCGAGATTCAAAATGCGTGGCTCCACCGCCCGCACGAGCGTTCCTTGAAACAATGCGGGCAGCCAGCCATTCGTGAAATGTTCCCCTTGGAACGTGGGCAAGCCACCAGGATGCGAGAGCACCATGTAAGCGGGCAGTTCGTCCGTCTCGCTGCCGAGACCATAGGTGAGCCACGAGCCGAGCGCCGGACGTCCTGCCACGCTTCGGCCTGCGTTCATCGCATAGAGACCCTGCGCATGATTGCTCACGCCGGAAGTCATGGAGCGGATCAGCGTGATCTCATCCACCACCTTGCTCAGGTTCGGCAGCAGTTCGCTGATTTCCATGCCGCACTGGCCGTGTTTCGCGAACTTCCAGGGTGAGCCAAAGCACTTCGCCGATGCTTGGGCGAGGTTGTCGTATTTGATCTCCCCAGGGAACTTCTGGCCGTCATACTTCGTCAGCATCGGCTTCGGATCGAAGAGATCCATCTGCGACGGCCCGCCCATCATGAAGAGAGAGATCATCGCCTTCGCGCGCGGCTCGAAGTGCGCCTTCTTCGGCATCAAATCGTAACGCACCTCGCCTGTGACACTCTCCGGCTTCACCGGCGCGGCGAGCAGGCCATCCCGCTCCAATAGCGAAGCAAGCGCCACCGTTCCAAGGCCGAAGCCGTTGGCGTGAAGGAAATGACGACGTGAGCAGAGCTGGGGGTGGGACATGGGGTTGGAAATCATACGCGCGCATCAAACTGAATCTGGCATGTTGAGATTACCCCACCAAGCGCTCATGAAATCCAAGGTTGCGTAATTTCACTCATAAGACTAGTTTCAGCGCGTGCTGAAACAGGCTTTAAAACTGAAAGAACGCGAACTGGGGCCCCATTTCCAGGGGCTCTTGCGTGGTTTAGTCGCCCGAGTGCCGTTCCTGAAGCTGGAGACCCTCAAGTCTGACCCAGTGATCCGTCCGCAGGCGGCGAAGCAAGTCAAGGCAGCGGTGGCAAGGCCAGACTGGCTGCTCTCGGTGAAAGCAGGAGCCCGCCCATGGACGTTGGTGGCCGAAGGGAAGCGGCTCGGCCAGCCTCGTGAGGTGCGAGCGGGTGTTCTTCAGTTGAAGCACTATCTCTCCCTGCTTCCGCCGCGCACATCGAGTTACGGTGTGTTGCTGGCCCCCTTCATCTCAGAGGAGTCGGCCCGCATCTGCACCGAGGCGGGGATCGGTTATGCCGACCTGGCAGGCAATGTGCGATTGTCTTTTGACCAAGTCTTTATTGAGACACGCGCTGCTGAGAATCCATTTCATGAAAAGCGGACGGTGAAGTCGGTCTTTTCACCCAAGGCAACACGCATCCTGCGCGTCCTGCTGCGCGGACCGTTGAGGTCATGGAAGGTGAAGGAACTGGCGCTGGAAGCGGATGTAAGCCTCGGACATGTGAGCGCCGTGCGGCAACAGCTTCTCGTGCATGAATGGGCCGTGGATAATGCGGATGGTTTGCGTGTCTCCAAGCCCGATGCTCTTCTCAATGCGTGGATTTCGGCAGATGACTGGGACGCCCGCACCACGGTGCGCGAGTATTCATTGCTCATCAGTGATCCCGTCGAAATTGCGACGAAGGCACATGCATATTTGAGTGCTTGGGCTATCCCGCATGCCTTCACCCAGTGGATCGCCGCTCACTTCCGTCATCCGCACACCACGCCGCCAGTGACCACGGTGTATGTTAGTGAGTTTCCACCTGATGATGAGATCAAAGACCGGCTGCTCGCCCGCCGCGTGGATGCTGGCGGCAAGCTGCGCCTCGTGCGCCCAAATGAGGTCGGTGTGCTGAACCAAACCCAGACCACCAAGCGGCTGCCGCTTGTGTCTGACGTGCAGATTTACCTCGATCTGATCAAAGCTGGCCAGCGTGGTGATGACGCAGCGGCAGAACTTCGCCGCTGGCCTGACTTCTCAGGAGGCTGGGCATGAGCAAGCACGAAACATTCGCCGATTACCCGCCACGCAGCCTCGTGGCGGCAGAGGCTGCACTGTTGACGATCTGGCCTACTTTGAACCGCTACCACGATGATCTGGTGCTCGTCGGCGGTCTCGCGGTGCATTATCTCACGAAACGTGACGAGGGCCACTGGCCGGGCGCGGTAACGATGGATGTGGACTTTGGCATTTCTCTGGCAACTGAAGGCGGACAGTATGGCACGGTGCAGTCGGACCTCGCTGGGCTGGGCTTCAAGCCCGAACCTGGCCAGTCGAATAGACTCGTGCGGCAGGTGGAGGACATTGCACTTTACGTGGACTTTCTCACCGAGGCCCCGCCAGCGACAGCAGGTTCACGAATCGTGGACGGCATCACTGCCAGTGTGCTGCCTGGCATCAACCGTGCCCTGGAGTCTCGACGAATGGTCGAAGTCAATGGTCGTGACATGTATGGCAGTGTGCAGAGTTGTGAACTCGCTGTTGCAGACATCGGGCCTCTGTTGGTTCTCAAGCTGAATGCTTTTGGTGGTCCCACGGGACGGCGGCTTCCCAAAGATGCTTATG
>JAYVIO010000319.1:0-3242 GCA_043770175.1 Verrucomicrobiales bacterium
GTTTGCAGCCGCTCTTTCTCCATCTGCGTGCGCAGCAGATCCTGCAACGTGCCCTTGCCCACCTCCGTGCGCGATTGCGCCAGCTTTTCGAGGTCTTGCAGCAGCGTCACCATCTCCTGGTTCACGCGGATGCGTTCATCCACCAGCCGCAGATCATACCAAGCCTTCTTGAAACCGTAGGCCACTTGCAGCACTGCCGTCTCAAACTGGAAGTACTTCATCCCGCTCTCCGCCGTGGCCGCATTCGCCGCCGCACGCAATTTGCCCGGTCCCGGAAAATCCATCATCAGCCCCGGCATCAGCGTCATGATGATCCTCGTGATGTCCGTCTCAAAGGTCAGCCGAGGATCAGGCAGCGAACGCTCACGCGTGATCTTCTCCACCGACGCCAGCCATTCGTAATACGCCGCCTCGACCTGCGGATGCTTGTAGATGGCGTAACGAACAAACGTCTCCGGCGAGCCGCCGCTGCGCAGTGCAGGCAGACTGGGCGCGGCATCTACCGGGCGATACTTGCCCAGCACCTTCTGCACCTTCTCCCGCGAATCACGCTCGCCCGGCGTCTTGATGCCAATACAGGCGGCTGAAAAACCACAGGCCACTACCAGAACGATGCGAGCAACTCGCACCGACGCGCGGCCTTGTGGAGGAGACTTCATCATATCGAGTCAATGCCATTGATGAGTCATGGCTTCAGCTTCGCCATGTATTTCGCGGGATCCTTGTTAAAATCATCCAGGCACGATGTGCAGCACAGCCGCACTTCCGTGCCTTCGTGGGTGAAGACATGGGGCTCGCCCATGCTGTCGAGTTTCTCACCCGAAACGACGCAGGTGGTGAGCGGATACGATCCGGCATTCGAGGTTTTGCCGCAGGAAGCGAGACCGAGACAGAGGAGGAGCATGGGAATGGCTTTCATGGTGTGGAAGATGGCAGGTGGTTGGTGTTTGGTGTTTGGTGTTTGCAAAATCTCTTCTTCTTAAGATCCGCCACGTTCGAAATTGCAAGGGCACGATTGGATGGATGCTGCTCTGGTCGGAGCTGGTTGCGCCATGGGGTATAACCCTGCTTTTGATTTCGACGCTGCTTTAAACACCAAGGCCGCCTCCGGTTTGTCCGGCGGCGGCCAAGAGATTTAGAGGGAAGCCTAGTGGCTTGCGCAATGCTTCATGGCACTCCCCAGGACTTGCAGGTGTGCTCTCGGCCTGCCAGCTTAGTTGCGACTGGGCATGTTCGCATCGGGCATCATCATCCGGTCTTTTGGACCAGTGCCCATGTTGTGCGTACCGCCGCCAGAACTGCGGTGGGAAGTCGCACAACTGGCGATGGTAAAGGAAACGAGGATGGCGGCGCTCAGCGCGGCCAGGATAGATTTGTGGGCGGCTTTCATAATGGTGTTTGTTTGCTGGGAACGAGTGTTAGCAGAGTCATTTCAAATCGCGCAGCCGGGTGCGCTTTTCCTATGGGGTCTAACCCTACCATGATTTCAACCGGCGCGCTCAAGCCGCCGGTCCTGGGCGAACCGGACGGCTTGAAGGATTCGAAGCCTAGTGGTGGGAGCAATGTTTCATGGCTCCGCCGCAGGACTTGCAGACGTGCTCGGTGAAGGCGCCGCCTTTGGACCAGGCGACGATCTTGTTCTCGCAATCCGGGCAGGTCATGCGACTGGCGGACGTGAGGGTGATGTAGCCTTTGCCAGCGGAGAGCGCCGAGGTGGTGGGCGTCTTGAATGAGACAGTGCCGCATTTGCTGCATGCCACCGCACTGGTAGGAGTCGAGGACGGTGCCTGGCAGGACACGAGGGCGACTGCGGCGAGGCCGAGGAACAGGGAACGGATGAGCTTCGTTTTCATGATGTGTGTTTGGTTTGTGATTGCGGCAGTTGGCCTGCCTTCACTTCGTCAAACACGTGTGGGCAGCGAAACCCTCTAAATGGACAAGCCCAGCCTCAAACGGCGCAAGATCGGCTCAAGCGTCGAAATCCTTGAGCACGCTCTTGAGAATCTGCCGTGCCCTGTAGATGCGCGTCTCCACCGCCTTGCTGCTGCAATGAACCGCCTCCGCGATCTGCGCGTAGCTCATCTCCTCATAGGTAAAAAGCAGCATGGCCTCACGCAGATCTGGCGGTAGCGCTGCGATGGCGGCATCGATGGCATGCAGGCGTTCGCCATTGTCCATGTTCGCAGCGGGAGAAGGCTGATGGTCGGGCGTTTCGCTCCCGGCACGTTCTTCGTCCTCAAGAGCAGCGGCAGGATGACTGCGACGCCAGCGATGGTGATTCCGGCCGAGATTGGCAGCAATGCGGAACAGATAGGTGGGAAAGGCCGCAGTGGGCGAGTAGGAACCGCTGGACTGGTAAAGGCGCACGAAGGTTTCCTGCGCCAGATCCACGGCGGCGTCGGTATCACCGGTCATGCGTTTCAGGAAGGCGGCCACCTTGTCCCGCCAGCGGTGCATGATCTCGTTCAAGGCCAGATCATCCCCGGCAGCGAGTCGCTGCATGGCGAGGATGTCGGCATCAGGAGGAGTGGAATCAGACATCAAAATAGCGCACGGGGAGCCGAGAGGTCAGACTTGGTTGGGTAAACCACTTTAGCCAGCAGATTTCATGCCAAGGACATGCGGCAGCAGCGTGTCGAGATACTGCTTCGCCTGATCGGCGTTCAAGCAGGCGGCAGTCTGCCGCACATGCTCCAGCATCGCCTGTTGGCATTCGACCTGAAGTTCGGCACGGGCTTTATGCGCTGCCGTGGCATCCTTGTGAGAATCGCGTATCACCGCCAGCAGCGCGGCATCCGCATCATGAGCACGCCTGCACAGACCCTGGCATTTGGGCCGATAGGCCAGATGCAGCATCTTCACCTTCTCAAATTGCGCTGCGTCGAGCCGCAGCCGCTGTCGCAGCCACTCCAGTTCCGGCAGCAGGCTTTCACGCTCCTGCGGCATCGCGATCGAAAGCGGCTGCTCATGCAGCCAATAGCGCGAGCAGAAGAACATGCACACGCCAAGGGTCAGGGCGATGACCAGGATGAACTGCCCGCGTTTCATGGCATGTGCTCCTCGATACTCTGCAGCAGGGGGTGAATGGACTCGACATAAGCCATTTCAGCGGCTTGCGCATTTTCCGTCTGCCCCACTCCACCCAGCAAAGCACCCAAGGCGATGCAGGCAGCAATCGTCAGCGCAGCAGGCAGCGGACGTGCCAGCGTGGCGAACAGCGACTGCGCAAGGCGGCTGATGCA
>JAYVIO010000320.1:0-3241 GCA_043770175.1 Verrucomicrobiales bacterium
CTGCGGGACGTTCACGGTGTAGCCGGAATAGACCTGCGTGAGTTTGCCACTGCCATACGCCGCGCCGACGAGCTTCTGCGTGGCCTGATACAGCGCCGCGTAGCCTTGATTGCCACGATCCTCGACCATGAGCTTGAAGCCACCAGTGGTGCCGATGCCGTTGACGGGCGGCGGCGGGAACATCATCACCATGGCGTCCTGAATGGCCATGAATTTGCCGTTGAGCGCACCGGCGATGGCACCGCCGCTCAGTTCGGGCGTGGTGCGTTTCTCGAACTCATCGAGGCTGACGAAGACGATGCCGGCATTGGGGCTGATGGTGAAACCCTGAATCGAAAGGCCGGGGAAAGCGATGGCGTCCTTCACGCCGGGATGATCCATGGCAATCTGCGACATACGGCGCATGACATCGTCGGTGCGATCAAGCGATGCACCTTCGGGCAATTGCGCGAAGCCGACGAGGTATTGCTTGTCCTGGCCGGGCACGAAGCCTTGGGGCACGATTTCGAAGCCCTTCCATGTCGCCCAGACGAGTCCGCCGTAGATGACGAGTGCGACGAAGCTGAAGCGGATGATGCGCTTCACGAGGCCGACATACACATTCGACGACCATTCAAAGAAGCGATTGAAGGGCCGGAAAAACCAACCGAACAGCGCGTCAATGATGCGGGAGAGGATGTCCTTCTTCGCTTGATGATCCTTCAGCAGCAGCGCGGAGAGCGCGGGGCTGAGTGTGAGCGAGTTGATGGCCGAGATCACCGTCGAGATGGCGATGGTGACGGCGAACTGCTTGTAAAACTGGCCGCTGAGTCCGCTGATGAACGCGGTAGGGATGAAGACGGCGCACAGCACGAGCGCGGTCGCCACGATGGGACCGGTGACCTCCTTCATGGCCTGCTGCGTGGCCGCCATGGGCTTGAGACCGTTGCGGATGTTGCGCTCGACGTTCTCGACAACCACGATGGCATCATCGACGACGATGCCGATGGCGAGCACGATGCCGAACAGCGACAAGTTGTTGATGGAGAAGCCAAGCGCGTGCATCACCGCGAAGGTTCCCACCAGCGACACGGGCACGGCGGCCAGCGGAATGATGGAGGCACGCCAGGTTTGCAGGAAGATCATCACGACGAGCACGACGAGCAACAACGCCTCGATGAGTGTGTGGATGACGGCGTCGATGGATTTCTGGACAAACACCGTCGGGTCGTAAGCGATGGCGTAATCGACACCCTCGGGCATTTTGGCCTTCAGCTCGGTCATGCGCGCACGCACGGCCTGCGAGACGGCGAGAGAGTTCGCACCCGGAAGCTGGAACACGCCCATGCCGACGGCGCGTTTATTATTGAGCAGGCTGCGCAGCGAATAATCGCCCGATCCCATTTCTGCGCGGGCGACATCACGCAGGCGGAGTTTTTCGCCATGCGGGCCGGTTTTGACGATGATCTGATTGAACTCCTCCTCGCTGATGAGGCGGCCCTTCGCGTTCACCGTGAGCTCAAACGCGGAATCTTTGACCGGCTGCTGGCCGATGGTGCCGGCGGCGACCTGGATGTTCTGCTCGCGAATCGCGTTCACGATGTCGCCGGAGGTCAGACCGCGTGCGGCGGCTTTGTCGGGATCAATCCACACGCGCATCGCGTAGTCACCACCGCCGAAGATGTTCACCTGACCCACGCCGGAGAGACGTGAGATCTCGTCCTTCACATTCAGCGTGGCGTAGTTGCGCAGGTAAATCTCATCGTAGCGCTCGTTGGGCGAGAGCAGATGCACGACGAGCGTCATGTTCGGTGAAGATTTCACCGTGGTGACACCGAAGCGCCGCACTTCCTCCGGAAGCTTCGGCAGCACCTGCGAAACACGGTTCTGCACCTGCACCTGCGCGAGATCGAGCTCCGTGCCGATCTTGAACGTGACCGTGAGCGTCATCACGCCGTTCGCCGTGCTCTGCGACGACATGTAGAGCATGTTTTCGATGCCATTGAGAATCTGCTCAATCGGCGAAGCGACGGTTTCAGCGATGGTCTTCGGATTCGCGCCGGGATACGTTGCGGTGACGATCACGGTGGGCGGCGCCACCTCGGGATACTCCGAAATCGGCAACTGAAAGAGCGAGATCGCGCCGAGGATGAAGATGAGCAGCGACAGCACGCCCGCGAAGATGGGACGTGTGATGAAGAAGGAGGAAAAGTTCATGAAGCGAGTTGGGTTTAGACGCTTCGCGATTATTTGGCCGCCGTTTCCTTGACCGGAGCGGCTTCAGTCGGCTGCACCGGCATTCCTGGCTGCGGAAGACGTGCCTGGCCGTTCACGATAATTTTATCGCCGAATTTGAGGCCGCTGCGGATGATGCGCTTACCCTCAATGGACGGGCCGATGACGACCGGCTTATAGACGGATATCGCGGGCTGCTTCGATTCATCAATGCCAAGCACATACTTGTTCGCCTGGTCGGTGAGGATGCTTTTTTCATCGACGAGCAGCGCAGCGTATTTGCCAGTCATCGGCAGGCGAATACGAGCGAACAGGCCGGGAGTCAGGATGCCGTCGGTGTTAAAGAATTCAGCGCGAAGCACCATGCTGCCGGTGCCGGCGTCGAGGCGGTTGTCGAAGGATTCGATGTGGCCTTGGTGCGGGAAGCCGGTTTCATTCGAGAGCTGGAGTTCCACGGGCACCTGTTTACCGCCGTTGGTGAACATCTTCTTGTCGCGTTGCAGCGCCTGGAGCTTAAGCAGGCTGTTTTCGTCGATGTCGGCGTAAACATAGACGGGATCGACGGTCACGATGGTCGTGAGCAGTGTGGTGCCTGCGGTCACAAAATTGCCCGTGGTGGTGATCGCACGGCTGATGCGGCCGCTAATCGGCGCTTTGACCGAGCTGTGCTCGAATTCGATCTCGGCACTGTGCTCGGTGGCCTTGGCGGCTTCCAAACCAGCCTGCGCTTGCAAATTCATCGACTCACGCGACTCCGCTTGCTCGGGGGCGATGGCCTTGGCGGCCAGCAACGCTTTCACGCGGTCAAACTCGCGCTTCATCGCCTGCGCATTGGCCTCGGCACGCTGTACCTCGGCCCTGGCAGCACGCAGCTTGGTTTCAAACGGGCGCTGGTCGATGGTGAACAATACCTCGCCTTTTTTCACCAACGCACCGGCCTGGAAATGCACTTCCGTGATGTAGCCGGACACGCGGGGCTTGAGATCGACCATCTCCACCGGCTCGACGCGCCCCGTGAACTCCTCCC
>JAYVIO010000321.1:0-26104 GCA_043770175.1 Verrucomicrobiales bacterium
TGGAGTCACCGCACCACGCTGCCTGAACTCATCTGGCTCATGCGGCAGGCCAGATTCTGCATCAGCGTCGATAGTGGTCCCATGCATATCGCCGCTGCCGTCAATCCACACGCTCTCGGCATTCATACTTGGAGCGATCCACGCAAAGTCGGCCCGTATCCACAAGAAGTTCACGTCTGGAAGGACGGACGTATCGCCAAACGCAGTGAATTCACAGCGGCGGAGTGTTTGCGTGAAGCCAGCGTCACCGATCAAGATGCGAAGAGCATCGGAACGTGGGTGAGTGCTGCTTTAGCGGGTTGATCGTGTGCCTTGGAGCAGAAACCAGACTGCGGCACTCAGGGCCAGCCCTGCACCTGTGCCGAAGGCGACCACAGGACCGAATGCAGTCCACAGCCAGCCCATGAGCAGGCTGGCGGGCAGGGCGCCGATGCCGGTGATGAAATTGAAACTGCCAAAGGCACGACCACGCTGCGCATCAGGGTAGAAGTCGGCCACCAAGGCGCGCTCGGTGGATTCTGTCATGCCGTAGAAGATGCCATAGACGAGAAACAGCGCCCAGATGTGCCAGGCCTGGCTGGCGAAGCCGAATCCAAGATAGACCAGCGCATACACGCACCAGCCACCGACGATGAGGCCGCGCCGACCGATGCGGTCGCTGAGCACGCCTGCAGGGTAGCTGCTGGCGGATTTCACCACATGCAGCGCCATCCAGAGCAACGGGAGACTGCTGACGGGAACGCCCACGGCTTGTGCGCGCAGCAGCAGGAAGGCATCACTCGAATTTCCGAGAGTGAAGAGGAACACGGCACCGAGGTAGCTCTTGAATGCCGGCGTGATGTTGAAAGCAATAGCGGCGGCAGGTTTGACCTCGGGTGAAATCTGAGCCTGCTCTTTGGCTCCAAAAATCAAAGCGAGCATTGCCCCGAACATGGGAATGACGGCGATCCAGAAGAGCACGCGAAAATCGCCGGTAAACCAATGCAGCAAGCTCCACGCAATAAGCGGACCGACCACCGCGCCCGCGTTGTCCATCATGCGCTGCACGCCAAAGGCTGCGCCGCGTTGGTCTGATGGCACGGAGGCAGCGAGCAAGGCATCGCGTGGTGAGGTGCGGATGCCTTTGCCGATGCGGTCGATGAAGCGGGCGGCGAACACATGCCCGCCGGTGGTTGCCAGGGCAATGAGCGGACGCGTCAGCGCGCTGAGGCCGTAGCCGGCAATCATGAGCGGCTTGCGCTTCCTCACCCGGTCCGACCACCAGCCACTGGCAATCTTCAACAAGCTGGCAGTGGACTCGGCCACACCTTCGATCAATCCGACAAACGCCATGCTGGCACCGAGCGTGACCGTGAGAAACACCGGCAGCAGCGGATAAATGATCTCGGTGGAGACATCGGTGAAAAAACTCACCCAACCGAGCGCCCACACGGTCGGGGGCATTTTGAAACGTGAAGTGGTGGGTGAGGTCATGAGGATGTTGTTACGGAGAGTTCGTTCCTTTCGATCCACTCGTATAACACTGGCACGACGAGCAGCGTCAGGAAGGTGGAAGTGAGGATGCCGCCGATGATGACGGTGGCGAGGGGGCGCTGGACTTCGGCACCGGCTCCGGTGGCTAGCGCCATGGGCAGTAGGCCGAGTGCGGCGACGAGGGCGGTCATGAGCTTGGGGCGCAGGCGGGTGAGTGTGCCTTCGGTGATGGCAACACGCAGTGTTTTGCCGTCTAACCGCAATTGATTGATGAAGCTGATCAACATGATGCCATTGAGCACCGCGATGCCGCTGAGGGCGATGAAGCCGATGCCTGCGCTGATGGTGAAGGGCATCTCACGCCACCAGAGTGCCGCCACGCCGCCGGTAATGGCCAGAGGCACGCAGAGAAAGATGAGCGCGGCTTGTCTGAAGGAACCAAAGCTCAAATAGATGAGCGCAAAGATCAAGGCGAGCGCCAGTGGAACGACGATGGCGAGGCGTTGGCGTGCGGCGAGGTAGTTCTGAAACTGGCCACCGAACTCGATCTGGAAACCTGGTGGCAGCTCGATTTTTTCTTTGATGGCAGCCGTGGCTTCGGCGACAAAACTGGCGAGATCACGGTCGCGCACATTCACAAGCAGGCCGACTCGGCGTCGGGTGTTTTCGCGGGCGATGATGCTGGTTTGCGGCACGGTCTTGAGCGTGGCAACTTTGCCCAAAGTGAGCAGGCTGCCGCTGGTAGAGCCGACAGGCAGGTTCTCGATGGCTTGTAGGCTGGCGCGATCCTTTTCTGCGAGACGAACGACGATGGGATGGCGGAGGTTGCCTTCACTGATTTGCCCCACTTCGCTTCCAGCGATGGCGATTTCGACGGCGAGGTTCACATCTTCGGCGTGCAGGTTGTAGCGATGCAAGGCTTCGGCGTTGGGCTTGATTTCGAGGCTCGGTGCCTGACCGACGGCTTCGAATTCGACATCGGCAGCACCAGGGATGTCTTCAAGGAGTTCACTGATCTCTTCGGCGATCTCCTCGAGTTTAGCGAAGTCTTCGCCGTAAATTTTCACGGCGACATCGGCTCGCGTGCCTTCGAGAACTTCATTGAAGCGCATTTGGATTGGCTGTGAGAAGAGATAGCTCTGTCCAGGAATGTGCTTGGTGAGTTCTTCGCTCATGAGATCGGCCAGACGGTCGCGGCTGATGGTTTTGCCATCTTCTTTGCGCCACTGCTCATGCGGTCGCAGCATGAGATAGGCATCACTGACATTCACGCCCATGGGATCCGTCCCGACTTCATCTGTGCCGATGCGGGAGAAGCTGTGGGTGATTTCAGGAAAGGTTTCACGCAGCACGCGCTCAGTTTGGCACTGCGTGTCGATGGAGACGGACAAACCCGTACTCACAGGCCTGACCATAAAGACGGTGAAGTCACCTTCATCGAGTTCGGGTAGGAGTTCAGCGCCGAGTTGATTGAATAGGGCGATTGCACTGCCAAATAGGCCCAATGTGAGGACAACCACAAACCACTTATGCCGCAGGCCAAAGCCAAGCATGGGTGCATACAGCCGCTTGCACCAACGCACGAGCAGGTTGTCGCGCTCGCGCATGTCACCACCGAGTAGCAAGGCGCAGAGCACAGGCATCAGCGTGAGTGCGAGCACGAGTGCACCGCCGAGAGCCAGCATGACCACGATGGCCATGGGCTGAAACATTTTCCCCTCAATGCCCTGCAAGGCGAGGATCGGCACATAGACAAGGGTGATGATGATAACGCCGAAAAACATCGGGCTGGCGACTTCCTTGGCGGAGCGCAGCACTTCATCGAGGCGCTCGCTGTGGTTGAGCTTGCGGCCGAGCGCGCGCTGCCTCTCGCCAAGATGCCGTACGATGTTTTCGACCATCACGACAGCTCCATCGATGATGAGACCGAAGTCGACGGCTCCCAGGCTCATGAGATTGCCAGGAATCTCGAAATACGTCATTCCCACGACGGCGCAGAGCATGGAGAGTGGAATGGCGAAGGCCACGATGATGGCGCCGCGCAGATTTCCCAGTAGCAAAAACAGCACCACGATCACGAGCAGTGCACCTTCTGCCAGATTGTTCCGCACGGTGTGCAGCGTGCGATTCACGAGGTGTGAGCGGTCGTAAAGCGTGCGCAGCATCAAGCCGGGCGGCAGCTTGACTTGAATCTCTGTCAACTTGTCAGCGACGGCGCGGGAGACGAGTCGCGAGTTCTCACCGGCAAGCATGATGACAGCACAGACCAGCGCTTCATCCCCATCCACGGTGCCGGCCCCCGTGCGACTGCCTGCGCCAATGCCTACTTCCGCGAGATCGCTGACCACGAGTGGCTTTACGCCTGCGCCAAACTTTAGCGGCAGTTGGGCGATCTCCGCTACGGTGGTGACGCGGCTATTGGCACGCACGGTGAATTGCTCGCCTTTGATCTCCACGGAACCGCCACCGGCATTGCGAGTGTTCTCAGCGATCTTGGCGGCCAACTCAGGCAACGTAACGCCTGTATTCATGAGTTTCACAGGATCGGGTTGAATGACGATCTGCTTCTCGTAGCCACCGGTTGTGTTGAGCGAAGCAATGCCAGGCGTTTGCAGCAACAACGGCTTGATGGTGAGATCATGCAGCAAACGCAGTTCCATGAGTTGATCACGACGACTGACCGGCCGCTTGGCCTCCTGCGTGTAATCGAGCGTGTAATAGAAAATTTCGCCCAAACCTGTGGCAACTGGTGAGAGACGTGGTGCAAGACCGCGTGGAATTTCTTCCCCCACGTCAGCGAGTCGCTCACTGACCATCTGGCGGGCGCGGTAGATCTCGGTGCCATCGGCAAAGACTAATGTTACCTGAGAAAGACCGGACTTCGAGAGTGAGCGGAATTCAATGAGACCCGGCAGGCCCATGAGATGCTTTTCAATGGGGAATGTGACCTGCTGCTCCACCTCCTCGGGTGCGAGCGCTGGCACTCCGGTATTCACCTGCACCTGGACATTGGTGATGTCTGGCAGCGCATCCATGGGCAGCTTCAGTGCAGACCACAGGCCAGCAGCGATGAGAACCAGCACGCCGACGAGCACAGCTGCTCGCTGACGCAGGACGGTTTCTAAAATGAAGTTCAGCATGGCTCAAGGCTTGGCATTTTCTTCGGCGGCAGTCTTCACCAAGGGCTGCGAAGAGCCGATGAGCTGCTCCAGATCGAGCGCCGCTTGCAGTGCTTCGATTTTGGTGGCGTTGATGGCTTCCAGAGCTTGCAGATAGCGGTCCTGCATGTCGAGATAGCTGGAGACTTGCACAGCACCGAGCCGGTAATGTTGATCCGCCAGTGCTGCGGCGTCGCTGAAGGTCTTCATGAGTTCAGCAGGCCAAAGATCGAGGCGCTGGCGCTGCGTTTGCAGGATGATCATGGCTTCGGTGACTTTATGTTCGGTTTCGCGCAGCAGATTGTTCAGCATTGCCTCGGCTTGCATGCGGCGCGCATCGGCGCTGGCGACTTTATCTTTGCCAGTGTTCCAAAATGGCAGCGGCATGCTGACATTGATGCCGATCAAGGTTTGACGTCCACCAGGGAGCTGATCCTGAATCACCGGACCGACGGTGAAGGTGGGATGACGCTCGTTATGGGCGAGATCCACCCGCAGGCCTTGCTGCTCCAGCTCCACTCGCTTCACCCGTAGGTCATAGTTGTGCTGCGCCGACTGTGCTAGCAGGACGCCGA
The DNA here is from genome assembly GCA_043770175.1 of Verrucomicrobiales bacterium. GTDB lineage: Bacteria > Verrucomicrobiota > Verrucomicrobiia > Verrucomicrobiales > Verrucomicrobiaceae > Prosthecobacter. The sequence continues at coordinate 5,207 of JAYVIO010000321.1, forward strand.
GCGGCGGCAACGTGCTGAGAGCAAAGTCCGCGCGCCTCACAATCAGAGGCGTGTCTGCCCGCTTACCCATCAGAAAATTCAGCTCGAGCAGCGTCTTTTGCATCACCACCGCGGTCTCGCCGGCACGGCGCTGCACGCCAACGGTTGCGGCTTCAATGATGCGAGCCTCCAGTAGTGGCGCAGCACCGCCGGGATCACGCTGCACGAGCACCGCGCGCACGGCGGCAAAGCGCTCTGCCACTTCACCCGCAGCGGCCGCATCCTGCTGCTGCATCGCCAGCGCATAGGCCAGCGCCCGTACCCGCGCTGCTAGGAAGCTGCGAAATTTTGCCAAACCTAACTCGGCAAGCGTGATATCACGATTCGCGATGGCTTTGCGCAATCCCAGTCGTCCAGGCCACTCAATCGGTTGCGCCAGTGTCACGGCGTAACCCACGCCGATGGAACGCGTGAGATCATTGGTGTCACTTGAGCCATTAACCACACGCATGCGGCCGAAATCGACATTCAATTCCGGATTACCCAGCTTGCCAGCTTCACGACGCCCCGCCTTTGCCGCGAGGATTTCCGCTTCGTAGTATTTGAGTTCGGGATTTCCGGCCAGTGTGTTGGCTACGAGCGTTTCGATGGAAACGGGGGACGGTTTATCTGCGGCTGTAACCGAGAGTGAAAAGCAGAAGAGCAGAGCAAAAGGGAATGATTTCATAAGCGTGGTGTTTCGAAAATACAGTAGCAGGCGCAGCCATGGCTGGCCGTGATGACGGATGATGAGATCAACCTCACACGGCCCCATGGACCGTCGATTGAGCTCAAGCCTGAAGACACGCTGGACCCCGCACGGGACATGCCGTGCTGGCTAGAAACTCACACAATCGCCATCGCTGAGGTGGTAATGGCTGCGCTGGCGTGAACGCCTGTGCTGCCGCCAATACCATGACTGGAACTGTGAGAGGGAGATCATCAACCAGAGCCACGGCAGGCGAAGCGATCGTCACCTTGGCGGTGAGTGTGGCGCCATCTGTAAGCAGGTCGCAGACCTCGCAGCCGGAGCCAGCATTGTCACAGTCATCCATGTACGCTCCATACTGACTCATCGAACAGTGCGTCCAGCACTGGAAGAAAAGCAGCATCACATAAGTTGGGAGCGACTTCATCACGGCAGGCGATTAAGACAGCGCGAGCGCAGAGCGTCAAGGTGTTTGCTGTCTGGCGGCGGCTGAACTGCCAAACCGCGCATACAACGCCGGGAGCAAGAACAAATTGAGCAGTGTGCTCGTGACAAGGCCGCCAAGGATCACTAATGCCATCGGGCGCTCGATTTCATTGCCCGGCACATCCCCTTTGAGAACCAACGGCAGCAAGGCTAGCGCAGCAGTGGCGGCAGTCATCAGGATCGGCACGAGGCGCTCCTCGCTGCCTTGCAGGACGGTCGCGAGACCAAAGGCGTGGCCTTCTTCCTTCTCCAAATGGCGGTAGTGGCTCACGAGCAGGATGCCATTGCGTGCCGCGATGCCGAGCACGGTGACGAAGCCGACGAGCGAACCCAGCGAGAGTACGCCACCGCCGACCCAGGCGGCCATCACGCCACCGATGAGCGCAAACGGCAGGGTGAGTGCGACGAGCAACGTTAATCTCACGCTCTGGAAGTCCGCCAGCAGCAACACGAGAATACCCGCCAGCGAACCAAGCGATAGCCAGCCGAGACGACTCTGCGCGGCCTGCCGTTCGGCCCATTCGCCGAGGATTTCGGGATGGTGGCCGGGTTTGAAGGTGAGCTTGGCGATGGTGGCCTCGATCTCGGGAACGACATCGCCGAGCGCACGTCCAGTGACGTTGCAGGTCACGTCGATGCGGCGGGAAGCGCCTTCGCGTTTGATGGCGTTCGGTGTTGGCACGATGGCGAGATCGGCCACGTCGGCGAGACGTGTGTGGCCTCCGCTGGGGGTCTCGATGAGCAGATCGCGCAGTGTGGTGTAATCAGCACGGACGCTAGGCACACTCCAGACGGTGACATCGTGGACGCGTTGCTCCTGATACACCTCGCCGACTTTGCGGCCACTGATGAGCGTGGTGACGGCGGTGCGGATTTGTCCGGCGGTCAGGCCATGCAGCGCGGCGGCATCGGGCTTTACTTTGACGGTGATTTGCGGCACGAGGCTGAGCGACTCGACCTTGAGAGCACTGATGCCCGGAATGTCCTTCACGGCGGCACTCACTTCGGCGGCATGCGTGCGCAGTGTGTCGAGATCGGGGCCGAAAATGCGCACCACGACGCTGGCGCTGGCTCCGGTGAGCACTTCCTTGATGCGCTCACGCAAAAACGTCAGCAGATCGCGGGTGAGGCCCGGATAGCCATCGACGACACCTTGCACCTTGTTGATTGTCTCATCGTAATCGGCCTCTGGGTCGATGCTGATCCATAACTCCGTAAAATCAGGCCCCACAACTTCATCTGCGACCTCTGCACGACCGATGTGCGAGCCTTGATTGCGCACGCCTTTCACTTTCATCAAATCGGTGGCAGCGGCGATGGTGATGCGCTTGCTGGCTTCGACGCTGGTGTTCGGCTTTTCGAGCCAGTGCATCAGGAAATCGCGCTCTTTGAAGTTCGGCAGGAACTCTTCCTTCATCTGCGTGTGCCAGACCCAGCCAGTGCCCGTAAAGGCCGCGAGGAGCACCAGCACGGCCAACCAAGCACTGCGGGCAAAAAAGGGCAGCACGCCGCGATAGATCGTCTTCATGCCGCGTGCGAGCAAGGCATCGCGATGCCCCTCTGTTTTCACTTTGAGCAGCATGAGGCTCAGTGCGGGCGTCACGGTCAAGGCGACCAGCAACGACGCCGTGATCGCCAAAATGTAGGATAGCGCCAGAGGCCGGAAAAACGTGCCTGCGAGGCCTGGAAGGAAGAACACCGGCACAAACACCAAAACGATGATCACGCTGGCATAAACCACCGCGCTGCGAACTTCGAGCGAGGCCTCTAACACGACCTTGAAGCGTGATTTGGTCGGATTCTGCCGCAGGCGGCGCAGAATGTTCTCCACATCGATGATCGCGTCATCTACCACCTCGCCGAGCGCGATGATGAGGCCAGCAAGGATCATCGTATTGATCGTTTCGCCCATCCAAGCCAGCAGCAGCAGCGCCATGGCGAGCGAAAGCGGGATCGCCGTGATGCTGATGATCGTCGTGCGCCAATCACCCAGAAACAACGCCAGCACGACGACAACTAGCAAACAGCCAAGCCACAACGCTTCGGTGAGATGATGGATGGAAATCTCGATGAAGCTCGCCGGGCGGAAGATGGTGCTGTCGATCGTCATGCCCGGCAGCGCCGGCTTGAGCTCTTCGAGCATCTTCTCGACGCCCTTCGTCACATCGAGCGTGTTTCCCCACGGCTGCTTTTCGACGATGAGCAGGATGCCGTCGCCATCATTGATCACCGCGTCACCGATGAGCGGTGGTGTGCCCACTTTCACCTCCGCGACATCGCCAAGCCGGATCGGTGCTCCGTTGCGGAACTCCACCACCGTTCGCGCCAAATCCGCCGGCGTCGTGATGAGCGCAAGCTGCGCCACGCTGAGACGGAGGTTCGGCGTATCGACAAAGCCGCCCGCGCTGATCACCGCAGCATCGCCTGCGGCGCGCGTGATGGCATCCAGCGTCACACCCGCCGCACGGAGCTTCTGCGGATCGACGAGCACTTGGAACTGCTTGTCCCGCTGCCCCCAGATCGCGACATTCGCCACGCCTTTGACCGACATGAGCCGCGGGCGCATCGTCCAGCGCGCCAATTCGCTCATCTCCATCTGCGTGAGCGTTTTTGAAGTGAGTCCGACCTTCAACACACGGCTCAACGACGAATACGGAGCCATCAGCACCGGCGGCTTTACCACCGCAGGCAGGCGGTTTTGCGCGAGGTTCAGCCGCTCCTGCACAAGCTGGCGCGCCTTGAGGATGTCCGTGCCCGTGTCGAAGATCATCACCACCGACGACAAACCCAGCACCGACTTTGAGCGCAGCGTTTTGAGAAACGGCAGCCCGTTGAGCGAGTTCTCCAGCGGCACCGTAACCAGCGCGTCCACTTCCTCCGTCGAAAGCCCCGGCGCCTCCGTCTGTACCTCCACCAGCGGCGGCGCGAACTCCGGAAACACATCCAGCGGCGCATGCCGTGTGGCATTGATGCCCACGACGAGTAGCGCTGCCGCAGCAGCGACCACGAGCACGCGCATGTTCAGCGCCCAGGAGACAATGGAGTTCAGCATGGTGGATTTTGGGGCTGGAAATCGAGGGCGTGGGGTTTAGAATCGGATGCTATGACACTCGCACCACCCGTTCCAAAGAACCTTCTGGCCACTCTCAAAGAGTCATTGGACCTTATGAATGAGGAGCAATTGCTCAGCGTGCACCATGCTGTGCTGGATAAGGAAATTGAGCGGCTGCGACAGGTTATCTCGGATGATGCCGAACGAGAACAGGCCGAAGGGAAATGGAACAACCTGCCTGAGGTCATTGCTGAGTATCGCGCCCGAAGCCGCAGGTCATGACGGTCTGCATCGACACGAACGTGCTGTTGCAGGCCCGTTCGAAGAGTCATCCTTTTGGCGTCATTCTGGACGGATTCGCCAGAGGCCGTTTTGAATGGCTTTTGTCCACCAGCATTCTGCTCGAGTATGAGGAGATCATTCGAAAGCGGGCGGGTGAGGCGAATTGGAATCATCTGCTCCAGTTTATGGAAGCCGTGCATCTGAGGCACCGAAACCTTGTCCTTATTGGACCTGCTTTTCGGTTTCGTGTCATCCTGAGCGACTCGGACGATAATGCGTTCACCGACTGCGCCATCACCGCGCATGCGGACTACGTCATCACCTCGGACCGCGACTTCGCGCCGCTGGCAAACGCGGGTTACAAACCGCAGCCGATCACGCCGGAGGCGTTCATAGAGCGGTATCGCGGGGTGTATGTTTGACGTCGAGATCATTTCCCCGTCATGAATTCCGTGCCGAACAGTTCCGCTGAACCATCGGTCACAATCTGAGTGCCGACGGCGGGGCCGGTGGTCAAAACGGCATCGCCACCGGCGAGGCGGGCGACTTGGATGCGTTTGCGGGTATAGGTGTGATCGGCGGTCTTCGCATAGACCCACTGGCCGCCGTGGATGTCGTGGAGCACGGCGTTGAAGGGGATGATGAGGGCTTCGAGTTTGCTTTCGAGCGTGGGGATTTCGACGGCGACGCGTTCTCCTGCTCGCAGCGGGGTGTCAGCGGGCAGTTCGTAATACCAATCGACGGTGTTGGCCAAAGCGTTGGCCGTGGGCGGGCCGGTGACGGGTTTGGCGCTTTGCGGCTTTGCGGAGCCGAGAGTGCGGATGCTGGACTCTGCTTTCGCGTCGAGCAGGGCGGATTCGCCGCTGTAGATGGCGACACGGGCCCATTTGCGCGGGCTTTGGCCGAGTGTGCCACCGAGGAGATCGCGCTGGGCTTTCGCGGTAGTCATCGCGGCTTGGGCGAGGGAGAGCGTGGCCTTCGCTTCATCGACTCCGCGCACGCTGCCAGCTTCGGCGCTGAGCATTTTCTGCGCACGCTCGACGGCGATCTTGGCGGCATCCATTTGCACCTGCGCTTGCAGGATGCGGCCATCGGCGGCGGCTTGGAGGTCGGCGAGGCGCAGGACTTCATCCAAGGTGCCGCCGAGCACGGGTGCGACGGGTTTTCCTTCCGCAGCGAGCGGCGTGACGACTTCGCCGGAGAACAATCGCGTGGCGGGGATCGTGCGCTTCTCGACGGCGACGGTTTTGAGGCGCAGGCTTTGCTCGGCCTCGGGTTTCAGCGTGAGGATGACGAGATCGCCTTCTTTGGTGATAGTGGCTGGCGCGGAGCCTCCGGAGTCGGCGGCGTGCAATGACGCGGCGAAGAGAAGTGAGAGCAGCTTTTTCATGAGGTTACTTCAAGGTGGCCTGCATGGCGTCTTCGAGGGCGCCAGAGGCGGTTTGGGCTTCGAGTTGCGCGGCGAGGAGGGCGACGTTCGCGGTGCTGGTTTCAATCTGGCGGCGCGTGAGTTCGAGAGCGGAGACTTGGCCGGCATCGACCATGCGTTTCGTCGTGTCGGCGGCGGCGATGGCATCCTGGGCGAGTTGCGCGGCAGTGGCGGCTTTGGCGCGTGAGGCTGTGTAAGCAGCGAGGGCAATGTCGAGTTCGCCTTGGATCGTGGCTTGCTGCGCGAGGAATTTTTTCTCTGCGGTGAGGCGTTTGGCTTCGGCTTGGGCGATGGGGCCGCGGTTTTGATTGAGCGGTATGGGCAGATTGATGCCAAGCTGCCAACGGTTCTGGCCGGAATTGTAGTCGTAGCCGGGGCCGATGTTGACGTCGGGATACTGCTTTGCGAGTTCGAGCTTCAATGCGGACTCGGTGGCAGCGTATTCGGCGAGCAGGGCCATCAAATCGGCCCGCTGGGTCAAAGCGCGACGGCGGCTGTTGCCCGGACTGGGAAGGCGATGGAAAGAGCTGAAGTCGAGCTTTGCAGTCTTTAAAGCGTGAAGCGGTATGCCGATGGCGGCGGCGAGTTTGGCTTCGCCAGTGGCGGCGAGGCGTTGAGCGTCTTGCAGGGCCAAACGGGTGCGATTGAGCATGAGACGAGCCTGGGTGAGCTCGAAGGGCGAGACATCGCCCGCATCCATCTGCGCGGTGAGTTTCTTGATGGCTTCGTCATGGAGGTTTTGCTCGGTTTCAAGCAGGCGGATGTTTTCGCGGGCGCTGTGGAGCTCGAGCATGGCCGCGCGGACTCGCGAGCGGGCGGCCCATGCCCGCGATGACACACGCCACCGGGCCGCTTCGGCGGTGGCGAGGGCTTGTTCGGTGCGCTTGGAGCGTTTCCCGGCCGTTTCGATGGGAATCGAGAGGCTGGGGCCGAAGAACCACGGCGTGGGAGCTGGGGCACGAAAACTGGCGTACTGCGGCGAGAAAGTGAAAACGGGATTGGGCCGCATCTGGGCCGTTTTGATGCCTGCGGCGGCTTCTTCGGCCTCCGCACGAGCCAGAGCGAGATCGGGATGAAAATAGACGGCGGCGAGCGAAAGACGATCCACGCTCCATGAGCCGCTGGCGGCCTTTTGTTCAGCAAGGAAGCTGCGCAGGCCCGCATCATTCAAAGAACGTCCCGCGAAGTCCGCACTGGTTTTTTCTGCCGTGATCGGGCGCGACTGGTAGGTCACGCAGCAGTTTAACAGCAGCGGTAGAGTGAGGATGGTTAAGAAAGTCAGCTTCATTTTGACAGACGTCATTTATGCTAGCCAAACGCAGGAAGTATTATGAAAAAACTGTCATTACGCCCCCAATTTGCAGTTAGGGCGAAAGCGGCAGGCGTAGTGTGATGCAGGTGAGGTGAACGCTTGGGGCATCCATGACGATGTTGCCGCCGTGCGCATGGGTGATGGATTCAGCGATGCTCAAACCTAAGCCGCTGCCTTCGACGATGGTGCCGTGGGCGGCATCGCCACGGAAGAAGCGTTCGAAGACACGCGCTCGAAGCTCAGGCGGAAGCACGGGGCCGGTGTTGGTGATTTGAAACATGGCGTGCTGATCTTGAGCACGCAGGCTGAGGGTGATGCTGCCGCCGTGCTGGTTGTGCTTCACCGCGTTGTCGGCTAGATTGAGAAGGAGTTGGCGCAGGCGCATGCGTTCGCCGCTGACTTGGACATGATCGCATGTTGCGAGAGTGACGGTGATGTTGGCACTGGCGGCGAGCATCGTGGTCTCTTCGGTGAGATCCCGCACCAATTCGTCGAGCGCGACGGTTTCGTTGGCGAAGGAAAGCAACCCGGCATCCGCCTTGGCGAGAAATGCAAGCTGACCGACGATGGTGGCGAGGCGCTGCACTTCTTCGAGCATGGAGGCGACTCGCTCGCGGTGTGGTGCGGGCGTGATGGCATCTCCGAGCATCTGCTCCAGCGTGCTGTGCATGATGGTGAGCGGTGTTTTGAGTTCGTGCGAGGCATGCAGGGTGAACTCACGCGATTGGGTGAAGGAAACACCGAGGCGCTGCTTCATGCCGTTGAACACGGCGGCCATGCGGTCGAGTTCATCGCCATTGCCACTGCGCTGAACAGGTTCAGCAAGATTTGAGGCGTCCGTCTTCTCCAGCACGACGGTCAGCTCTTCGATGGGACGCAGAGCACGGCGCATGAGCAGGCCGCCACCGATGATGCCGAGCAAAATGGCCGGCAGTCCGCCGAACAGGATGATCTCAAAGGTCTCCAGCAAAGGGTCATGCTTCAGCGCGGCTTCGACGCCGCCATGCAGCGCGACATTGCGCTGCTCATGGAATTCAAACCAGCTCCAATAACCCACGATCACCAGCGAGAGGCTCAACGTGATTGAATAATACAGCAGGATGCGGCGGCGCAGAGTCATGGCTGAAGTCGGAGTGCATAGCCGAGGCCGCGCACGGTTTGAATGAGGGCGGGCGAGTGATCGCGGTCGATCTTCTCGCGCAGACGGCGGACATAGACATCGACAAGGTTCGAGCCGGGGTCGAAATCATACTCCCACACGCTGCTGATGATGTCACGACGGCTGACGACCGCATTTTCCGCACGCATCAGGCATTCCAGCAGCAACGTTTCACGCGATGACAGATCGATGCGTTTGCCCGCACGTCGCGCCTCGCGTTTGACCGTATCGAAGGTCAGATCGGCCAAAGTGAGCACCGGCGGCTTAAGCTGCGTGTTGCGCCGCACCAGTGAGCGCAGCCGTGCCAGCAGTTCGGACATAGCGAAGGGTTTGGGCAGATAATCATCTGCACCAGCATCCAGTCCCTCGACGCGCTGCTCCACTTCGCCACGAGCTGAGAGCATGATGACGGGCGTGGTGTGGCCTTGGGCGCGCAGCGCCCGCACCAGACTCAGGCCGTCGAGCTTCGGTAGCATGATGTCCACCAGCAGTGCATCGCAGCCGCCTTTAAGTGCCTCCTTCAACCCGGCCGCGCCATCCGTGGCACATGACACCTCGAAGCCTTCCTGCTTCAGCGTGGCGCTGAGCAGGGCGGCGGTTTTACGGTCATCTTCGATGATGAGGATGTTCATAGGGTTGATTCGGCGGCAGAGCATAGCCTGCAAATGAAAGAGCCGTCATGTCAGCGGGACATCTTCAAGGGACCGCCACTGCGCACTTCGGTAAGCTTGCCATCACGGATCACCACACCGCCGTTCACGATGACATCGCTGAAGCCTTCGGCGTAATGATGGGGATCGCTGAACGTGGAGGGATCATTCACCTTGGCGGGATCAAAGATCACGATGTCCGCAAAAGCGCCCGCTTTAAGCAAGCCGCGATCTTTGAGCTGAAACGTCTGCGCTGGCAGCGAAGTCATGCGGCGCACGGCTTCTTCGATGCTCAGTACTTTCAATTCACGCACGTAGCGGCCCAGCACGCGAGCGTTGTTGCCGTAGCTGCGCGGATGTGGCACATCTTCACCGAGACGGCGTGGGCCGCCGTCGCTGGCAATCAGGGTGAGCGGGTGCTTCAGGAAAGTCTGCAAATCGTCCTCGTTCATGCCGTGGAAGATGGCGCTGGCACCGCCCTGGGCTTCAAGATCGAGGATGAACTCGATTTGATCGTCGAGCGTGTCTGAACCGCGTTTCAGCTTCGCCGCTTCGGGAACCGTCTTGCCATTGAGCGTGGGGTCGGTCTTGCAGCGGGCGATCACGGCGTAGCTGTAGTCCTTGCGGCCCTGACGTGCGCGCATCTCGGCCATCTTGATGATGATCTCGGCTTTCTGCTTCGGATCGGCGATGCGGGCGATGTAATCTTCGCGTTCACCTTCCAAGGCGCTGTCGGGAAGTGTTTGGCGCAAGCCGGTGCTGGAGGCGGTATAGGCATATTGATCGTGCGTGATCTTCAAACCTGATGCGCGTGCCTTGTCGAGCACCGCGAGCACCTCGGCGGCCTTGCCCCATGCCGTGGGGCCGGAAAGTTTGATGTGGGAGACCTCGGTGCGGATTTTCGCCTCTTTGGCGATTCGGATGATTTCATCCAGCGCGTCAAAGATGCGCACGGTTTCGTAGCGCATGTGGCTGACGTAGATGCCATCATGCGCAGCGGCGGATTTGGCGAGTTCGATGAGTTCCTCGGTCTTGGCGAAGGAACCGGGCACATAGATCAAGCCGGTGCTAAGTCCCACAGCGCCATCCTTCATCGCCTGATCCACGAGGCCTTTCATCACCGCGAGCTGTTCGGCATTTGGTGTTCTGATAAAGCTGCCGCCCATGCCTTGCTCGCGCACGGAGCCGTGGCCGACAAGCGTGGCGACGTTGATGGCGACCTTCGACTCCTCGATTTCTCGGAAGAACTTCGCCACATCGGTGCGCGAATGGCCGCAGTTGCCGGTGATGATGGTCGTGACGCCCATGCGCAGGAAATTCTCCGCCGCCGGAATGAGGCAGATGTCTTCAGAATGCGTGTGAACGTCGATAAAACCCGGTGCGGCCACTTTCCCGCCGGCGTCGATGACCGAATCGGCCGTGCCTTCGATTTTTCCGACCGCGACGATTTTTCCGCTTTTCACCGCGATGCTGCCCTGAACGAGCGGTGCGCCGCTTCCATCAGCGATCTGCGCATTCCTGATGAGGAGTTCAAAATCCGCTGCACAGGCTGCTTGAGTGAGCAGCAAAGCGGAAAGCAGGAATTGACGCGAATTCATGGCGCGAACTCTGGCAGGATTCCTTTGCCAATCCAGCCGCCACATTCCATATCTGCGCACCATGCTCGACCTCACGAACAAGAAAATCGCCCTCCTGATGGGGGGCCCCGGCTCTGAACGCAAAGTCTCGCTCAAAACCGCCGAAAGCGTCGCCGCAGCGTTGCGCAGCAAAGGGGCCATCGTTACCGAGATCGACGTGACCGGGCCGGACTTTGTGATTCCGGCGGACACTTTCATCGCCATGAACCTGATTCACGGCACCTTTGGCGAAGACGGGCAGATTCAGGCCATTTTGGAGCAGCGCGGCATCCGCTACACTGGCGCGGGTGTGGAAAGCAGCCGCGTGGCCTTCGACAAACTGCTGAGCAAGGAGCGCTTCATCGCGGCTGGAGTGCCGACGCCGCGTTCACAGACTTACCCGCTCGATGGCAGCAAGGCACTGGCGATTGGATTTCCGCTCGTGGTCAAACCGCCACGTGAAGGCTCTAGCGTAGGTGTTCACATCTGCCATCATCAGCATGAGTTCGACGCCGCTATTGAGGACGCGAAGAAGTTCGGCACGGACACGCTAATTGAGGACTACGTAGCCGGTAAAGAGCTGACGGTCGGCATTCTCGGTGATCAGGTGCTGCCCGTGATTCACATCGAGCCGGTCGAAGGCTTCTACGACATCAACAACAAGTACCCGTGGATGGGCGGCACCGGCAAAACGAATTACAACTGCCCGGCCAATCTCAGCCCCGAGGTCACGAAGGCTGTGCAGGACGCCGCGTTGAAAGCGTTTCGCTCCTGCAGCACCGAAGTCTATGGCCGCGTCGATGTCATGCTGCGCGACAGCGATCAAGCCCCCTTCGTGCTCGAGATCAATACGATCCCCGGCATGACCAGCAGCAGCCTGCTGCCGAAAGCCGCGAAGGCTGTGGGCATCGAGTTTCCTGATTTATGCGCGCGGATTATTGAGCTGTCGATTGAGGCGCGCGGGTGATGGAGGATAGCCTTCCAGGCTGTCAGCGGATTGAGGCTTCCAGCCTTATCCCAGAAAGGCTGGAAGCCTCAATCCATCGACAGGCCGGAGGCCTATCCTCCGTGCGCTCACAGCGTCTGAATAAACCGATCTGCCTCGGCGATGGAGCGGTTCATCTGATCCAGCAGGCGCTGGATGTCGCCTTGGATGTTGTCTGCTTGTCCACGCAGTGAGCCGATGGCCGCAGCGTTCAGATTGTGTTTCAAATAGAGCACTTGATCGCGGAACTGCCGCAGTACCGGCTCCATCGTGGACTCCGCCGAATGCAGTGAGCGTGACAGCGGCTCAAAGCGGTTGCGCGTGTCCGCCAGCTTGCGGCGGCTGTCGGCGGCGAGGGAAGGGTTTTGATATTCGCGAATTTCGCGTTCCCATTCACGGAACAGATCCCGCGCCACAGTGTCCACCTCGCTGATTTGGCGGCGCACAGAGGTGGCCTGGGCTTCACAGTCCTCGTATTCGCCTTTGAAGCGATTGTAGGCCGACTCAAGATTGCCGCCGTTGTAGTTCGTCAGCTTCTTGAGCTGTGTCAGGGCGTCCTGAAACTGCTCGCCCGCCTCCTTCTGCTCGCCACGCGCTTTTTTGACCGCGCTCTTGAGCAGATCGCGCTTCTCGTAGCCCAGCTTCTCCCAGGCGGCGTAATAGACGGTGTTGCAGGCGGCGAGTGATACCGCCAGACCAAGGAGGAAAAGCCGGGAACGCATGATGGATTAGCCCACGAATTTCAAGGTGCCGACCTGGCCTGCCGCCATCGCGGCGTGCTGGGCGTCGGTGCAGGCGGAATTGGTCGGCGCGTCGGCCGGCGCATCGCTGAGGTTGAGGAGGCCGTTTTCGGTCATCCAGTGCTCGACTTCCTCGCCGCTGATGTCGGCGAGCATGGTGCCGTTCACTTCCACGCAGGGGGACAGCGGCTGGCCGCTCTTTTGTTCCATCTCCCAGCGGAAGGCGGGATTCTTGATGATGTCCTTCTCCTCGTAGGCGAGATCGTATTTGCGGAAGATGGCACGGATGCCTTCGCTCCAGCCACAGTAGGTTTTCAGGTAAGCGGTGATTTTGGGTGTTTGCATAATGCGCGTTGGGGTTACGCCATGAGCGTAGCGGACGATGCGGGGAATGCAACCTCCCGGCAGCTCACTTCCAGCCCAGCTTCTCTTTCAAGAACTCAAACGTCCCCACGCCATGAATCGTGTGCGGGCCGTCGAAGTGCTCGATGGTGGTGCGGTCGCCGATGAGTAGCTTGTTGTAGAGGCGGCGGACTTTGGCGAACTCGTAGTTCACCCATTCGTCGATGCCGACGCCGTCGTTGTGGCCGCGCTCGACCATGAAGGGCCGTGGCGCGATCAGCGCGGCCATTTCGGCGTAGTTGAAGGTGCGGCCCATGTTCCACTCCCAGATTTCATACTCGCCAGTGGCGACGTAGCTCATCGGCATGTCGGTGCTCACGCATTTGCGCACCCATTCATTGAAATCGCCGCTACAGATGCTCAGGCAGTAATCCTTGAGTACGGCGGGTGTGCGCATGGCCGATTTGCCGCCATAGCTGAGGCCGTAGAAGGCGATCTTGTCAGGCTGGGTGAAGGTCTGCGCCTTCAGCCATTCGAGAATGCGCTGGTGTTGGCCGTTGATGACGCTGTAGAGCGTGAGGCCGAGCGGATTGAGCTTCCGCTGCAGCGTGCGGAAGGCATCTTTGCCGCGATAGAGATTGTGAGGAGCAAAGGTGACAAAGCCCTGCTCGGCAAGGCGCTGGGCGAAGGCGTGGTAGTAACCAACGGCACGATTCGCCGGATCATCGGTGATGGTGTCTTCGGGAATGCCTTCCAATCCATGCTGGCAGACGACGACAGGACGGCGGCCAGTAGCGGCAAACGTGAGTTTGCCGTCCTCGGCACGCTCACGCGTGCTGCTACGAAGCATGTCTTTGGGCAAACACAGCCAGCCCCACGCGAAGACATCCTGCCACACATCGAGCGTGACCTCGTAGATGGCGACCTTGTCGGTCTCGCGCACGAAACGGCTCTTTGCATTCATCGGCAGATTCGTATTCGGCAGGCGGCCGATGACTTCGTTCCAAAAGCGGTCACGTTCGGCAGCGGTGTGCTTCTCAAACTCCTCGACGGACTTGAGCGGCAGCTTTGTCCAGAACTGCTCGTTGCGCTCGATCTCCGTGCTCACGAGCAGGCGTTGCGTGAAGGTTTCCAGCTCACGCACCGTGCGTTTCTGACGCGTTGCATCCGGTTTGAGGCCAAGGGTGGCCCCGGTGACCTTCAATGTCTTCAACGCCGCGTCCGCCGTCGCCTGTGGGAAGAGATGGCGGATGATCTGGTCGTTCATCGTCTCCATCGTGCAGGTCATGATGCGGCTGGTGGGCGCGAGCTGCTTTGCACGCTCGATCTCAGCCTTGAAGCTCGCCAATTCAGGCGCGGTGAGCTTTCCAGGCGCGGCGATGGCACGTTCGCCTTGCTTCGCGTCAGGCGGGCCGGCGAGTTTCGGATAAAACAAGTGCTGCAAGGCCAGCGGCCGCGGCGCGATGAGGCTGGCGATCTCCGCATCACCAAAATCACGCAGCAGGCCAAAGACATTGCGGTAGATCGGCTCCGCCCACACGCCGTCGCGTGGCGCGAAGTAGCCGGAGGAATAGACACTGTCGATGCGTTCGTCGATGGCGGCGGCGTGCAGCGCCAGCATGCCGCCTTCACCGACACCGGCGATGAGCAGCGGCACCTGCTCCGGCTGCGCCTTGAACCAATCGACCAACGCGAGCGCCTTCTGCACCTCGTAACCGATGATGTGGCGGCCCAGCTCATACGACTGGCGGTAAATCCACTCGCGATGCGGGATGTTCGTCCTCACGCCGAACTTGTCATTCGTGCTAAACTCGGAATCGCGGCTCACCAGTGTTGGAATGACGATCTCGCAGCCGGTGGTGAGCAAAAATTCGTCCACCAGCTTTTCCGGCGTGCCGTCGGCATCGGGCAGGTAAATCACGCGGGCATGCGGCTGCGACTTCGGCTGCACATAGATCCCCTCGCCATGCACGCCTTCGAGTACGGGCCAGCGCACACGGAAGACACGACACTGTTCCGTTTCCATGAGCAGCGCCGGTGATTCCGTGTCGCCGACGAATTCGAGCGCCTTGACCGGCAGACGCTCATCGACCACACCGATGATCGCTTTCAGCTTCTCGCGTGTGGGTTTGCGATTGGCCTTGGATTGCTCAGTGAGCCGCAACGCGAACTTATCGACGCCCGCGACCATCGTGGCGGAGAAATCGGGATTCGGTTCCAGCAGTTTCGTGCCGGGAAGAATCTGCGCCTGCAATGAAGCGGTCAGGAAGAGAGCGAGGAGGGTGCGCATGGTGGTTGTTGGGTCAGGAGTTGCGTTTCTGGTCGAAGAGCCACGTCCAGAATTCGGGATTGGCATACGTCTTCGTCCACGAATCGTGACCGACGCCGGGATAGATCGTGAGTTTGACCGGTGCGCCGATTTTTTTGAGTGCGTCATGGATCTTGTGACTGTTTTCGACGGGGACAGCGCCGTCTTTGTCGCCGTGGAAAATCCAGCAGGGCAGATGCTTGATGCGCTCTGCCGTCACCCAGCGCACACCGGCACCACCGCAGATCGGCGCGATGGCCGCGTAGGTGTCGGGATACTCAAAGGCTGTCTCCCAGGTGCCGAAGCCGCCCATGCTGATGCCGGTGAGATAAACGCGAGCCGGATCGACACGCAGGGTTTTGACCAGATGATCCGTCACTGCTTTCACGCCGTGCGGGTTCCACAAGTTGCCCGACTCACATTGCAAGCTGGCGATGACTGCGGGGAACTTCTGCCCGGCTGCGATCAATTTGGGCGGACCATGCTTTTTGACCAGTTCGAGGTCGTTGCCACGCTCACCGGAGCCGTGCAGGAAGATGACGAGCGGCCATTTCTTTTTCGCATCAGCCTCATAGCCTTCGGGGAGCGACTGGAGATAGCGGTAGTTGACCTTGATGACGAAATCGCCGCTGTAGGACGCAGGCGTTTGCGTGTCGGCGCAGAGGATGGTGGTGGTGGTGGCTAGGAGGAGTGCGGTAATTCGGACCATGCGAGCATAACGGGGTCAGCGGGAGAGGCCTTGCGTGCTGACTGCGTGCGGAAGATGAGCGCCACGAGGGAAAGTGTGGCCACGGAAGAGAGTGGCATGAGAATCGCCGCCCAAAGCGGACTGAGATGGCCCATGAGTCCGACGATGACGGTGATGATGTTGTAGGTCACGGAGAAGGCGAAGACGGCATGCACGGCACGGCGATGCGTGGCGGCGATGTCGAGCAGGCTGCTCATGAAACGCATGCTGTGGCCGAGGAAGTAGAAGTCGGCCTTGTGCTCCAGGAAGCTGCGGCCGGTGACGGGACTGCCCGCACAAGACGCGGCATCGAAGGCGAGGCTGTCATTGGCACCGTCGCCGATGTAGAGCGTGGCCTGCGGTTCGTGCGTGGTGATCCACGCGGCTTTTTGATCAGGGGTCATGCTGTGCTGCCATTGATCGCGTGCGAGATGGAGTTGCGCGGCGATGGCAGCGACTTTGGGCTCGCGGTCACCGCTGAGAATGCTGACGCGCAGGCCGCGTGCTTGCAACGCATCGACCTGGGCGAGTGATTCGGCGCGCAAGGCATCGCGGAAGCGGAAGGCGGCCATCAACTGGCCGTCGCGAGTGAAGATGGCATCGGCAGACTGATCCTGCGGGCGTGAGAGCGACCATACGGATCTATCGTCTTGTTTGAAATGCAAGCCGTGGCCGGGTTCTTCGATAACTTCGGCGTTGAGCGGGCTTTCTGACGTGCCGCCGAGCGCATCAAACAGGCTGCGGCTTACGGGATGGAGATTGCCGCTGGTGAGATGGCGTAGAGCCTGACGTGCGGAGGCATCTAGAGCTTCGAGGGCGTCGGGATTGATGAGCACGGGGTTTTCAAGCGTGAGCGTGCCGGTCTTATCGAACACGACTTGCCGCAGACTCGTGAGCTTCTTCCAAAGGCCAAGCGTGCGTACAAAGATGCCATGACGCTCGGCACGGCTCGCGGCGATGTCATCGGCCAGCGGTGCGGCGACGCCGAGGGCGCAGGGGCAGGAGACGACGAAGACGGAGATCATGACCTGCATGGCGCGGGTCCAGTCGCCAGTGTGCTGCCACCACCAGAGCGCGCCGATGACACCCGCGAGCACGACGACGATGAGGTAGCCGCGCAGGAGTTTTTCGAGCCGCAGAACGCGATTGTCTCCGCCACGACGTGCTTCGAGCAGTTGGCAGAGCGTGGAGTCGCGCCAGGATTCGAGCGCGGTGGCGTTGAGACTGCGAGTTCCAGCATTCAAGGCACCGGAAGGCACCAACTGGCCGCTGGTGCGGGTGCAGGAGTCGCTTTCGCCATTGATCCATTCGAGGCTGATGCTGGCGTGGGCATCGTCGAGCTTCGCGGCGACGGGTACGGCCTGTCCAGGCTTTACGACGAAGGATTCACCTGCTTTGAGCGAGTCGAGCATCTCCGCATCGGGAATGGAAGGATCGCGCAAGAGACGGCGGCGATTGCGCGCGACGGCCATCTGTTGCACGAGGCGGCCACCGAGCATCAGGAAGATGAAAATGGCCACGAAGTCGAAGTACTTGAGCCCCTGCGCACCGCTGACCCAGCCAATGAGTGAGCCAACATACGCCGCGAGAATGCCGAGCGTGATCGGTGTGTCGATGTGCAGCACACCGGCGCGCAAGGCATGCCAGGCACGCTGCGCAAAGTAACTGCCGCCAACCAATAGCGCGAGAGTCGCCGAGGCAGCGGCGACGAGATCAAACCAGCGTGCAAAGGGGAAATCGGCCGGCATGCCAAAGTAGGCGGGCAGCGAGAACGCCATCGCATTCATCGCAAAGGCACCGCAGACACCGGTGCGACGCTCCAGGTTGTTGTCGGTGGCCTGTCCGGCATCCGCACGCGCCACGCCGAGCAGATAGCCGAAGCGTTGCAGTTCGCGTGCGAACTCAACCGGCTGGAAGGTGCCCGGCTGCCACGCCATGCGTAGTTCACCGCGCGTGATGTCCACGTCGATCTGCGTGCCGCCGAATTTGGCAAAGACGCGCTCGATGAGCCAGATGCACGCCATGCACGAAATGCCCTGGACGGACACCATCGTCTCAGCGGCGACGGATTCATTCACCCGCGTGGCCTCCGCCGCGATGGTGCTGGCCTCCAGCCAGCCGTAATCCTGCTGCCGCATCGCCTGCGGCGAGACGGGCGGGAGATTTTGATTCGATTTGAGATCGTAGAAGTGCTCGAAGCCCTCCTGCTTCAGCATGTCATGCACAAAGCGGCAGCCCGCGCAGCAAAAGCCGTCGCTTCGTGATGGTGGAACGGGTGTGCCGCAGTGCTGGCAGGTGGTGGATGGCATGCCGGAGAGTTTGGCAGGATGTGGCGTGCTGCGCTCTTCCTGCCTTGGCGTTGAGGAGGCGGGAATTGCCAAATTGGGGCCAATGGTTACAATGGAGCCATGTCAGCCGCCCTCCGCCATCAGCTCGTCACGCCGGAAGCCTATCTTGCGAGCGAACTCATATCGCCCACCAAGCACGAGTACGTCGGTGGTGCCGTCTATGCGATGGCAGGAGCCAAAAACATCCACAACATCATCGCTGGGAATGTTTTTCTCAGCCTGGGAACTCGGCTGCGAGGCAAGAAATGTCGCCCCTTCAACAGCGATACCAAAGTCCGCGTGAGATTTCCCAACCATGTTCGCTTCTACTACCCGGATGTGCAGGTGGTGTGCCAGCCAAACTCAGTGGACGAGTCGTTCCAGGACCAGCCGAATGTCATTGTGGAGGTGTTATCGGAATCCACCCGACGCACGGATGAGGGCGAAAAACTTGATGCCTATCTCACCATTCCGTCACTGGAGACTTATCTGCTGGTGGATAGCACGAACAAAGAGGTCGTGGTGCAGCAGCGCGGTGACACTGGGTTTAATCGATCTGTCTTTGTCGGTGATGATGGCGTTATCCCGCTGGCCTGCCTGGGCTTTGATTTGCCGCTCGCGGAGATTTATGAGGGGGTGCAGTTGCCCGCGCTCGAAGTCGTCGAGACGGAATGATCACAGCGCCGCATGGCAGCAGCTCGGCACGGCGTCGCTGTTGAAGTCGAGCGTGTCGCGCAGCCGCCACGCGAGAATGACTGCGGTGACGAGGGCGAGGCCGCGCTGGACTTTGCGCATCGTGGCGGGCTGGAGACGACCGCCGAGCCAGTGGAGCTGGGTTTGAGCGAGAAACAGCAGCGGCAGCGTGCCAAGGCCGAAGGACAGGGCGAACTCAGCGCCGCGCGAAGCACTGCCATTGGCCATGGCGAGGGCGAACATCAGGTACAGCGGGCCGCAGGGCAGCAGCGGCGTGGCGAGGCCGAGGATGGTGGCGCGCAAGCTGCTGTTGAGTTTGAAGGCAGCGGTTTGAATGCGGCGCAGGCCGCTGGAGAGAAATTTGGGCTTGGGCAGCCACGCATCCAGGCCCATGCCAACGATGGCGAAGGCGAGCACGAGCAGCCATGGCAGCACGATACCGGCACCGTGCTGAAAAAAACTCAGCGGCATGATGCCGATGGCTCCGGCGATGGCACCGACGAGGCCATAAGCGGTGAGCCGCCCGGTGTGATACAGCGCGGTGTTGCGCATGAAACTGCCATCGCGTGACACCGCCCACGAACACGACAGCGGCCCGCACATGCCCACGCAGTGGATGCTGGTGACGATGCCTGCCATGAAGGCGGCTGCGCTGGTGTCGATTGGCATCATGGCATGAGATGCTTCAGCGGGATGCTTTCCGGCTGATTGTTCATGGCGATGTAGAACAGCGCAGTCCATGCGCTGAACAGCATGACAAAGGCAAAAACAACCCACAGCCATGGCCGACTGGTGAAAAAGCCACGCGATTCACTTTTGGAGGTATTGCTTGGGATCGAGGTAGTCATTGGATTTGAGGCGTGGATCGGGTCCGGTGAACTCGAAGGGTTTCGTGGTGTAGGTTTTGCCGTCTTGCGTGTCGGTGACGCGGATGCTGAGTTTGAAAGGTTCTTTGAAGCTGCCTTCAGGCAGGGTGATCATGAGCGGCTTCAAGTCATCGGCCTGCGCGGCAATGATGACGGGCGCATCGGCACCGGCGCAGACGAGTCCGGCTGGCAGATCGCCCAGCATGGCCAGTGTGAAGGTGCGCGGCTCGTTGCGCTTGTTGATGAGGCGGATGAGGAACTGATTGCGCAGTACGCCGTTGCTCACATAAAACGGTGAACCCTGCATGCGCAGCACGTTGGCGCGCAGCGGTTCGATGCGGCTGGCAGAAAAGCCGAACACGGCCACGCCGAGGAACAGCAGTCCGGTGTAAAAGATGATGCGCGGGCGGATAAGGCGCGTCTTGCCGCCATTGAAGGCGGTGAATGAGTCGTAGCGCACAAGGCCTGGCTGGCGGCCAAGTTTGAGCATGATGCTGTCGCAGGCATCCACGCACGCGGCGCAGCCGATGCACTCAAGCTGGAGGCCGTTGCGGATGTCGATGCCGGTGGGACAGACCTGGACGCAGCGTGTGCAGTTCACGCAGTCGCCCGCGCCTGTCGTGCCGGCTTTGCCACGCGGTTCGCCGCGTTTTTTGTCGTAGCCGATGTTGATGGTGTGATCATCGCCCAGCGCAGACTGCATGCGGCCATAGGGGCACATGATGACGCAGAACTGCTCGCGGAACCAACTGAAGGCCCCATACAGGCCGATGGTGAGGAAGATCACCACGCCAAACGCGATGGCGTGCGCCTGCGGCGAGTGATGCATCATTTCATACAGCCCTTGCAACGAGACGAAGTAGCTGAGGAAGATGTGCGCGATGACCAGCGAGCTAAAGATGTAGAGCGCATGCTTGCTCACACGCCGAGTAATTTTGCCCGCCGTCCACGGTGCGGCATCGAGTTTGCGGCGTGCGGAGGCATCGCCGTCGATCAGGCGCTCGATGCGGCGGTAGATGTGCTCCAGAAATACCGTGTAGGGACAGGTCCAGCCGCACCACACGCGGCCGAAGAGGGCGGTGACGTAAAACAGCGAAAAACCAAGCCCCGTGACGAGGAAAAAGCCCACCCACAAGTCCTGAACGGCCAGCGTGAGGCCCATGAAGTGAAAGCGGCGGTTCAGCACATCGAGAAACA
>JAYVIO010000322.1:0-3238 GCA_043770175.1 Verrucomicrobiales bacterium
ACGCCATGGCAGCGCCAGCCGCTTTTGATAAAATTGCCGCAGTGGTTCCAGATCGCCCTGCTTCGCCGCCGCCTTGGCTCGCAGATACAATTCAGCGAGTCTGCCCCAGCTCATGGCGCAGAGCGCGTTCCAATGGAAACCGACGTTCTCCGGTGACGCGTTCAGATTGGTGCGCAAATAACGGCCCGTGGTGCTGAGCACACGTCGCGTGCGGTCGCTGTCATCGAACGCATGACCGCAGCCCTCGCAGGTGAGTGAGGCCGTCTCGCGCACGCGGGCAAAATTCCATTCACCGACTTCGTCGCGGGCGTCCTTGCTCCATTCCACGTTCTCCCATTTGAAGGGCTGGCGTAGATGGCAGTTGGAACATTCAAACGTCCACTCGCGCATGTCGGTGGTTTCAAACTTGCGGTGCGTGTCGTCGTTCTCCTCGCCGCCCTGGCTCATGAACAGGCACTTGCCCAGCCAGCCGAAGGCGGTGACACGGGCTTCAGCCTCGGCCATGTGTCCCACGGGCCAGCGCCATGTCTCATCACCGATCAGCCAGCGGATCGAGCGCCGTTGCAGGTTGGTTTTGTTGTGAGCACCGAGCACCCACAGCGTCATGCCATTGGCAAAATGCTTGGTGGTCGTCTTGAGCTTGTGGCGGTCACGTGGATAGAGCGCCTGCACGGCGGGACATTCGTCGAAGATACGACCAAGTCGGCTTTCGGCCTGGTCACGCGCATCGTCGTCCGTTTGATCTAGCCAGAGCGCAGGGCCGGGCAGGTTGGCGATGATGTAGCAGAGACCGATCTCACCAATCGTGGTCTTGCTCGATTGAATCGCGGCGATGATCGAG
Source organism: Verrucomicrobiales bacterium (assembly GCA_043770175.1). Taxonomy (GTDB): domain Bacteria; phylum Verrucomicrobiota; class Verrucomicrobiia; order Verrucomicrobiales; family Verrucomicrobiaceae; genus Prosthecobacter. The sequence goes on from JAYVIO010000322.1 coordinate 842, forward strand.
ACGATGCGTGCCTTGGGATCAACCAATGCTTCCAGCGGTTCCTTCAACCACGGCGAGTTGTCCGCGCGAAACCGACCCGGCACCGGGGAGTATGGAATCGAGTGAACATGCTCCTCGGCCCAAGCCCATGGTGGTCGGCGGTCAGGAGGTCGCCAGATCTGGCAGCCGATCTCACGCAACGTATCACCCATGGCCTTGGTTGAGGAGCGTCAGTACTTCGTCGATGGCCTTGCGATTCTCCTCCTGAATGCCAGTGGCATCGAGACCGGAAAGGATGGGTGGCAATTCGTTTTCAAACTTGTTGCGCAACAGGCTCGTGACCCGTCCGGCGATGCGCGTCCATTCCTGCCGCACATCCTCCATCGCGACATAGAGACCTTTGCGCACCGCCACCTTGAGTTCGCGCTCCTCCACCTCGGCGAGCAGTTTGCGGGCGCGCAGGGCGGTTTCCTCATCCGTGGTCACCGTTGCGCCTTTCAAATCGTGGCGCTTCATGAACTCGCGCCATGCGGTTACATCGTGCAACCCGTTGGCGGCTGCCTGTGGGGCATCCTTGCGCTTTCTCCAAGCAGTGATCGACTGGCGCGTCACGCCGAGAATTTCCGCCAGTTCCACGAAGTTACGGGCAAAAGCGGGGCCGACCTTCTCACCTCCAGAGGCGCTGGCGAGATTTTGCAGCATGCTGCGCTCCGCCCGACTCAGCTTGCCGCCGTGATGCACACGTTGCACCAGGTTGGCCAAGTCCTTGTTGAGCAGTTTGCGAGCGAGATCGGGAGGGAGTGATGTTTCCATGACTCCGCTGGCTGCGGCGTCAAATCAGCCGATCTCGATGATGCGATCCACCGTTGGCTCAAAATACTCCGCTCCACCGGTCAACACCGTCATGCTGCCTTCGCGATGCACTCCCTCGCTGTGGGTATGACCGCACAACACGGTGAGCCGTGTTTGCGGAAACTTGCCGCATGCCTCGCGTAGTTGCTGACCCAGTGTGGGATTGCAGAAGTGCGGCAGATACTCAGCATCCGACGGTTTGCCCTCATGCCAGGTCGCCTCGGGCAAGGGCGGCACATGGGTCAACACAATAACATTCGCGTAGCGGGCCATCGCTGCGTTCAAAGTGGGTGCAACAGCATGTGCGAACTCCGCAGCCAGCTCGTGCATCTTCAGCCAGCGCAAGGGACGCGACAGCACCGCCAGATCACGAATGAGGCGGGAATCATTGAGTTCCACCCCGGATGCCGCACCTGCGCCAGCGGTACCATCGGCCCAGCCATCCACGCCCAGCAGCGCGGTGGCCGGACTCAACTCGATCAACTCCCCGCCGGTGAGACGGTGCAGATGCGGGTGCATGGCAGAGACGCGCTGCATCGTGTCCTCGGTTGCCGCGAACGACGAGTGGTAGCGGTCATGATTGCCAAGCAGCACAAAAACCGGCTTGTCGATGGTGCTGCCGATGAGTCGGAGATCCTGCTCAAGATTGCTGCCATCAGAGATGTCGCCAGTAATGGCGAATGCATCCGCCTCAATGCTGGCGACACGCTCGATGAACGCCTGGCGGGCAGCGGGCTTCAGAAAATTCAAATGCCAGTCGGTGCCCCAGGCCAGCCTGCTGACAGGAATGTTGAGGGGTGTCATGGTCGTTTGTATCACTGTTTGCCTGTTGCGACCGGCACGCCAAGCAGTTTCATCAGCGCCACCACGGCATAGCCACGCGGCGTGGCCCGCTCCTGCTCCCAGTTTTCCAGAGTGCGCTTGCTGATGCCCAAAAACTCCGCTGCATCCCGCTGGCTGAACGCCTTCTTCTCACGCCAGGCTTGCAAAGCGAGGGCGAATTTGCGGGGAGTCACCCCTTTGGGAAGTTTCATGGCAGCCATACGCAAGTCACGCATAGCCACGTTTCGGCGTCAACCGCGTTGACACTGCCGCAGGGGCGTGAGTATTCCTATTTACTGCGCCCACACTCGACTGGTGGACCCCGACACACTGAAGCCCAATCCGGCCAACCCGAACCGGCACAGCGCACATCAGATCGCGTTGCTGGCCTCCATCATTCAAGAGCAGGGCTGGCGCAATCCCATCACCCTCTCCAAACGCAGCGGACTCATCGTGCGCGGTCATGGCCGGCTGGAAGCCGCGCTGCTCATCGGCGGTGAACTTGTGCCGGTGGATGAACAGGACTATGCCAGTGAAGCAGAAGAACTCGCGGACCTGCTCGCTGACAACCGCCTCGCGGAACTGGCGGAACTCGATGAGGGCGATTTGAAGCGCCTGCTCAAATCTATTCAGGAAAGCGACCCCTCCTTTGATCTCGAACTCACCGGCTTTGCCGAAGACGAGATCCGCAAACTGTTCGACGCCGAAGACCCTGCCGAGGAGATGGAAATCATCCCGCGCATG
>JAYVIO010000323.1:0-26049 GCA_043770175.1 Verrucomicrobiales bacterium
CTATACTGGCGGACGACTCCTCACCGGCAAGATCGGCCGAGCTGGCCATCTTGGCCACGTCAGCACCGACACCCACGCTCCGCGCGACGATTTCAACACCCCCGGCAGCCTCGAAGACGCCATCGGCAATCAAACCATCGCCCAACGCGGCGAGGGCCGCTACGCCACCACGCATGCGCTTCTCGATGCCTACACCGCAGGCGACGAACACGCGAAAAAAGTCTGGCTCACCTCCGTCCGCCATCTCGCCGCCGCCATCGCATCTCTCATCAACGTCCTCGATCCCGAACTCATCATCCTCGGCGGCGGCATCGCCGTCGGCGCGAAGGACCGCCTCTTTGTGCCGCTCCAGCAGATGCTCGACGACTTCGAATGGCGTCCCGGCGGTAACCAAGCTCGTCTTGTTCCAGCGATGCTCGGCGATAGCGCCGGTTGCCTCGGCTCTGTTTTCAATCTCCTTAACCGCTAATATGAGGCTGATTCGGCGCTAGCATCAGAATCCCATATCAGCGTCTCATTAGCGTCTTATCAGCGGTTCAAAGATCCCAATTCTCAATGACTCCAGCACTCCAATACCTCGACGCCAGCCAAGGCCTCCTCAACCGCGTCCGCGATCAACTTCCGCTCATCCAGCAGACCGCCGACATGTTCGCCAAGACGATCCTCGCTGGACAAATGGTCCACGTCTTCGGCTCAGGCCACAGCCGCATCCTCGTGGAGGAAATGTGGCCGCGTTACGGCTCCTTCCCCGGTTTCAATCCCATCGTCGAACTCTCGCTGACCTTCCACAACCTCGTCGTCGGAGCCAACGGCCAGCGTCAGGCCATGTTCCTCGAAAACGTCAGCGGTTTCGCCAATCGCATCTTGCGCAACTTCGATCTCATGCCCGGCGACAGCGCCCTCGTCATCTCCAGCGGCGGCTGCAACGTCGTTCCCGTCGAGATGGCCGAGGAATTTCAGAAACGCGGCGTGAAGGTCGCCGCCATTATCAGCACCACCCACAGCGAGGCCAGCACCAGCTGCCACCGCGATGGTAAGAAGCTCCAGGACTTCGCCGACATCGTCCTCGACACCGGCGCGCCCGTTGGCGACGCCATGATCAAGATCGACGGCCTCGAAACCCCCGTCGCCCCCGGTAGCACCGTCGGTGGTTGTTTGCTCGTGAATGCCATCAAAGCCGAAGTCGCTGATCGTCTTACGAAAGCCGGTCAACCACCCAAGGTGCTCACCGCCGGTGCCCTCATTGGTGCCGCGAAGGCCACGGAGTTGTTTGAAGCCGCGTATGACGAACATGCGCGGCGCATTGCGCGGTATTATGCAAAGCTCGGTGTTTGAAGGCTTCTGTGTCACCGCTACGCGGTTCACCGTGTTGAACGATGGCGTTTGGCATCAGGACCGTGGGTCCGTGGGTTTCACCCACGGCTACGATCATGTGACCGCTACGCGGTCGAAATTGGAAGCGCGTAGCGCTGCCATAACATTAGCCGTGGGTGCGAACCCACGGATGGGTGGCAACCCACGGTTCGCGTAATGCAGCGTGTGATTTTCAGGTTGAACCGCGTAGCGGTGACACCAATCATCCGCGCCACCCATCGTCATGGCCAATACCTACACGCAGATTCTGTATCACATCGTGTTCTCCACGAAGGACCGTGCTGCCGTTCTGCATGCTGACCGCCGCGAGGAGATGTTTCGCTACGTTTGGGGTGTTCACCAGGGATTGAACTGCCATCTCTATCGCATCAACGCGATGGAAGACCACGTCCACATCCTCATGGCGCTGCACCCATCGCTGTCGCTCGCCGACTACATGCGCGAATTGAAAACCGGCACCAGTCGCTGGATCAGCAAAGAAGGCATCTTCCCAGGCTTTACCGGCTGGCAGGACGGTTACGGTGCCTTCACTGTCTCGATGAAGGAGAAAGACGCGGTCGTTCGCTACATCAAAGATCAGCAGATTCATCACCAGCAGACGGATTACCTGGATGAATATCGTCGCATGCTGGACGAGGCGAAGATCAAATACGACGATCAATACATCGCGTGACGGCGGGCGTGGATGGTGCGGTGGGTTGTGTCACCGCTACGCGGTTCCACGACCTGAACGGGGTTTGTGGCACGCGTTCCGTGGGTTGACACCCATCCGTGGGTTATCACCCACGGCTATTGTTATGGCAGCCCTACGGGCTTCTATTTTAGACCGCGTAGCGGTCACACAATCGTAGCCGTGGGAGCCAACCCACGGTTTCGTGTGCCAAGCCCCGTGTTCAGCCGGTGAAACCGCGTAGCGGTGACACAGAGCCGTCGTATCATCCATCGCCTGCATTGCACCTTCCCGCCCATCGGTTGTCCTTTGCGGCTTGGTCTTGGCGATGGACGCCGCACACGGATAACATCGCCATATTATGCAATCGCAACCGCTCCGCACCTCCGTCATCGGCAGTTATCCGTTTCCGGGCTGGCTGGAATTTTCCGCGCGGCATCTGAATGAGTTCGGCAGCGCCGACATCGCCGAAATGCAGGACGATGCGGCGTCGATTGCGATTCACGATCAGATCATCTCAGGACTCGATGTCATCACAGATGGCGAGCAGACGCGCTTCGATTTCAACCTGTCGTTCTACGGCTTCATCGAAGGCATCGCACTCGAACCGGCCAGTCCGCGCCGCTTTGGGCCGCCGGCACATGACCAGCGTGGCAAGCATGAGATCGTCGGCGAACTGCGTGCGCCGCGTGGCCTGGGCGTGGCGGAGGAGTTCCAGCGTTTGAAACGACTCGCAGGCGGTTGTGGGAAGCGATTGAAGGTGTCTGTCCCCGGTCCTTACACGCTCAGCGGTCGGTTAGCGCCGAATGCGCAGTACAAGGATCGTTATACCATCACCGAAGCCCTGCTGCCCATCGTGAACAAGGAGATCGCCGATCTCGTCGCCGCGGGTGCGGAAGAAATCTGCGTCGATGAGCCGAGCATGAGCTGCTACGGCTATCGCGAGGACACGAAACGCTTCGTGGACATCTTCAACCGCACGGTCGCCAGTGGTTACGGCAAGACGCGCATCTGCACGCATCTCTGCTTTGGCAATTTCAGAGGTCACCCGGTCGGTTGGCGCAAGTATGCGCCACTGTTTCCTGCGTTTCTCGATCTGCACTGCGATGAAGTGCATGTGGAGATGGCGAATCGCGAATATGCCGAACTGGAGGTCATCAAGCCGATGGCGGAGCGCTACGACGTGGCTGTCGGTATCATCGACGTGAAGAGCTACCACATCGAAACGCCGGAGCAGATAGCCGATGCCGTGCGTGCGTGTTTGAAGCATGCACCGGCAGACAAACTCGTCTTCGCTCCCGACTGCGGCCTCAGTCAGACGGCCCGCTGGGCGGCGAAGAAGAAACTCGCCAGCATGGTGGCCGGTGTCGGCATCGTGAAACGCGAACTTGGTCTCTGATCACGAAATTTTCACCACGCCGACCGTCGTGTTGTCCTGACGGTCGTTGTTGATGCGGCGGATGGCGAAGATGATGGCGTCGGCGATTTTGTCGGCCGTGGTGTGCTTGCCGAAGCTGAGCAGTTCTTCGAGCGCCTTGTCGGTCAGCGTGAAGATGCCATCGCTGGCGGCGATGACGATGTCGCCTTTCTTCAGCGGCATCGGCGCGGCTGGGGCGTCGATCATCATGATGGGAAGACCGAGCAGGGCCGATTGCAGCGTGTGGCGGTCGGGATGATTTTCGGCTTCTTCGGTGGTGATTTCGCCACGCTCGGCACGGGCGTCAATGAGGGGCGAGAGGCTGTGGTCGGCGTTGATGCGCAGCAGTTCGCCATCGCGGAACAGGAACAGCGGCGAATCGCCCACGCTGATCCATTCCATGGTCTGCTGCGTGATGAGCACGCCCACCATCGTGGTGCCCATGGGCGGTGCCACACTCGGCATGCGGCTGGTGATGTAGCCGAGGGTTTCATTCGCGGTTTCGACCGCATGTTTGAGCTTCCACGAATGCGGGCCTTCATGCTCGTGAAAAGCGCGTACAAAGGCGTTCACGCCGATGTAACTGGCCACGCTGCCGCCGGCATGCGCACCAAGGCCGTCGCCAATGACGAGCAGCAGTCGCTGCAGGCTCGGCTCCTCGGGTTCGGCGGCATCGGCAAAGGCATAGTAGTCTTCTTGATTGTCGCGACGGCCGCGATACTGCCGCGCGGCAAAATCCTGCTCCTGGATGAAGGCAGGTGGCTCGGTTTCAAACAGGGGGACTCGGTCGGTCAGGACGTGGGTGGCGCTCACTCGGTGGAAAACTGGTAGATCGTGGTGCTTTCAAAGGTCTCGCCCGGACGCAGGATCACGCTGGGGAAGTTCGCCTTGTTTGGGCTGTCGGGATAGTGCTGTGTTTCGAGGCAGAAGCCATGACGTTTGGCATAAACATGCCCGCTTTTGCCCGCAACGCCGTTGAGGTGATTGCCGGTGTATAGCTGCACGCCGGGCTCAGTCGTGACCACCGTCATCTTACGTCCACTTATTGGCTCCTTCACGATGGCAGCAAGCTTCATGCCGCTGCCGGAGAGGACGTAATTGTGATCGTAGCCGATGCCTTGGATGAGTGGCTTGTAGTCAGCGCCGATGCGTTCACCGATGAGATGCGGCGTGGTAAAATCAAGTGGCGTGCCTTTGATGCTGACGATTTCGCCGGTGGTGATGAGATCATCGTCCGTAGCGGTGAGTTGATCCGTTGGAATGGTCAGTTCGTGGCCGAGAATGTCGCCGCTACCTTCACCGGCGAGATTGAAGTAGGCGTGGTTGGTCAGGTTGATGACCGTTGGCTTGTCGGTCGTGGCCTTGTAGTCGATCTGCAGGCCGTTGTCCTTCGTGAGCGTGTAGGTGACCGTGCTCTTTAGCGTGCCGGGGAAACCTTCTTCGCCGTCAGCACTGGCGTAGCTGAGTGCCACGCCGTCAGTAACCTCTTTTGCGGCCCAAATTTTTTTGTCGAAGCCTTCCTTGCCGCCGTGGAGCTGATGTTTGCCGGAGTTCGGCGTCACCTTGTATTCCACGCCGTCGATCTTGAACTTCGCACCGCCGATGCGGTTGGCGTAGCGGCCGGTGATGCAGCCGAAGAAGGGATTCTTGGCGAGATAGCCGTCCAATGAGTCAAAACCGAGCGCCACATCGGCGAACTGACCTTTTTTGTCCGCCACCTTGAGCGCGACGATGTATCCGCCCCAGTTGGTGATCTTCGCCTCCATGCCGTTCGCGTTGCGCAGCGTGAACAGCTTCACCTCTTCACCTGCGGCAGTTTTTCCCCAAGTCACGGACTCGATGGAAGTGTTGGCGGCATGCGACGTGCTGGCGATCGACATGAGAAGCAGAAGAAGGGTGGAAAGCGCGAAAAAGCGCATGGCAGGGGTGGTGAAGGTGGGCTGCGAGTTTGGCGGCAGTGCCGGGCGTTCGCAAGAAGGGATTCCGTGGCCGGCGTATGAAGTTTTTGCACCGCCGCGAAGATTTTGTGTAACCTCCGCCGCTGCTTTCCCCACGGAGCCGGTATCATGGACAATTCATCCCCATCACCCGACCCGTTTCACGGCCTGAACCCGGCATCCCTCATGGCCGCAGCCGCCATGCCGACAGACGGCGGTGCGGACACCATTCCACTCACCGCACGCGATCTTCCTTCGCTGGAGGAAATCGCCACCGCGTTTCCCGATCTCGAAATCCTCGATCTCATCGGCCACGGTGGCATGAGCGCCGTCTTCCGCGTCCGGCAGCCGAAGCTCGACCGCGTCGTCGCGCTCAAGGTGCTGCCGAAGTCGCTCGCGGCCACGCCGGGCTTTGCGGAGCGCTTCACGCGCGAGGGCCGCGTGCTCGCACGACTCAGCCACCCCAACATCGTCGCCGTGCATGACTTTGGTGAGAGCGGCGGCTTCTGCTACCTCATCATGGAGTACGTGGACGGTGTGAACCTACGCCAGGCCATGCGTGCCGGTCGCTTCACCCCGGAGCAGGCGCTCAACATCATCCCCGCTCTCTGCGATGCGTTGCAGTTCGCCCACAGCCAAGGCGTGCTGCATCGCGACATCAAACCGGAGAACATCCTGCTCGATTCCAAAGGCCGCGTGAAGATCGCCGACTTCGGCATCGCCAAAATCATCAGCGAAGATGCCGGCGATGCCATGCTGCTCACGCAAAGCGGCGCACGGCTCGGCACCGCGCCCTACATGGCCCCGGAGCAGATCGAACAGCCCGCCACGGTCGATCATCGCGCCGACATCTACAGTCTCGGCGTCGTGTTTTACGAAATGCTCACCGGCGAGCTGCCGCTGGGACGCTTCGCCGCGCCTTCGGAGCGCTCCACCTGCAATGGCAACGTTGATGAAGTCGTCTTCCGTGCTCTCGAAAAGGAGCGTGGCCGCCGCCAGCAGAGTGCGGGTGAGTTCAAGACGCAGATCGAGGGTCTAGCATCGATGCCGCCTTCCGTGCAGCGAGCATTGGCGCGGCGCTTTGAGAGTTTTGAATATAAATCAAAACGCATGCTTTTTGGCAGGCCGCTGGTGCATGTCACTTCAGGCATTGATCCCACGACGGGCCGCAGGCGTGTGGCACGCGGCTTTTTTGCTTTTGGCGAAATCGCCATCGGTGTGTTCGCTTTTGGTGGTTATGCACGCGGCTTGGTCGCCTGTGGCGGCATGGCCATCGGGTGTCTTAGTTTTGGCGGTTTGAGCCTGGGTTTGATCTCGGTGGGCGGGCTTGCGTTGGCCCTGTTGTTTGCCTTGGGAGGCGGAAGCGTGGGTTTGGTGTCTTCGGGTGGCATCGCCGTAGGTTGGTGGGCAGCGGGAGGTATGGCCGCTGGTGTACATGCGTTTGGAGGTGTCGTGTATGCGCTGGTGAGCGGCATGGGTGGCAAGGTGCATGCACCTCAGGTGATCAAGAGTCTCACGGAGATGCCAGCGGTGCTGCAATGGCTGCATTGGCTCACGATCAACTCACCTGCCCTGATGAGTTGGCTCTGGCTTCCGGCGGTGCTGCCCACTTCGTTGCTGCCGTGGTGGGCACGCAAGCAGCTTGAATTTGAGGCCCGTGGTGACCACCTGCGCGCCACAGTTTGGCATGAACGTCCTTCTCGCGTGTTTTGGATTGCCCCAGCAGTGCTCTTGGCGTCTTTGGAATTCGTCTTGCTGACGTTCCGCTGGATCCATGCAGGTGATGTGACTCTGCAAAATGTCATCGCCACGGGGATCGAGAGCATCGGCTTCTTATTTTTATCTCTCAGCCTGCCGCTGTGGCTGCGCCTGGTGCCAGCGAATGCATTCTACGGTGTGCGCCTTCCATCGACAATGGCATCCGAGAAGCGCTGGTATGATGTGAACGCATTTTTCGGCAAGCAGCTCTTCATTTGGTCGCTCGCCGTCGTCGGGGCAGGCATCGCTGGCTTTTATCAACTGCCACGCCACCAAGATGCTTATCCGTGGGCCGCGCTCACGCTCGCTTTAGTCGCGGTCGCGGCATCGGTGATCTCCACGCTCTGGTGGATGCGCCAGCATCCGGCGGACAAGCCAGCGCCATCCCGAAACCGTCTCGCGAGTTGGGGCGGACAGGCGGTGTTGGCCGTTGTCATCGCGTTGTTCATCAAGAGCTTTATTTTCGGGCCGTATCGCATTCCACAAGGAAACGAACCCGGCGTGGCCAAGAATAGCCAGTGGATCGCCTCACATCTCGACACCGGATTCTCCACTGGCGACCTGATCATCTTCGAGCACGAAAGCGGGAACTACTGGATCGCGAGAGTGGTGGCCCGTGAACCCAAAGGCCTGCGCCTCAAGCGCGGCGGCAGCCCTGATGAATTCTTCATGCCGTGGGACAAGATCGTGGGGAAGATGCTCTTCTCGCACTTCACGCCGGATGCGAAGTTAGGAGAGATTTCCGACCAAACGGCAAAGCCCTTCAACATAGACGGCGCCAAGGCGAATCCAGTTTATATGATCAGCGGATGTCTTCGCAATGGCATCTTGCCCTTTAGTGCTGGTATGACTGTGCTCAAGGCTGTTGGCGCGGCAGGCGGCTTCACCTCGTTTGCAAGACCAAGCCGCACCAGGGTCATACGCAACGGCAAGACCATCGAAATCAACCTCAGGGATGTCTCCTCCGATCCGTCGAAGGACATCAAGCTACAGCCGGGAGACCAGATCATCATCCCCGAATGACTTCCTCCTTTCATGACACCCGCTGGACACTCGTTTCACGCTCGCGTGGCAGTGATGAGCAGGCGCGTGTGGCCTTGAGCGAGCTGTGCGAGGCCTACTATGCGCCGGTGGTGGCTTTTTTGCGGCGAGATGGTCGTGCAGAGGATGCCGCACGTGACCTAGCGCATGATTTTTTTGCCAGGCTGCTGCAAGGCGATGCGATCAACGGGGCCGATCCGCTGCGCGGTCGGTTTCGCAGCTACTTGTTAGCGGCGTTGAAACGATTCGCGGCGGATCAGCGCGATCACAATCACGCCGCGAAGCGCGGCGGCGGGCAGATTCATGCGGTGATCGAGAATGATGACTCCAGCACCGGCGCAGGTCTGCAAATCGCCGACGCGAACGCCGAAGCACCCGATGCGGCGTTTGATCGCCAGTGGGCGCTGACAGTGCTCGCACGAGCGTTGAGCACGTTGGAAGCAGAGTTGCGAGACAGTGGCAAAGGACTCCAGTTTGACACGCTGAAGCCGTGGCTGACGGCCGATGGTGACGCTACGCCGCAAAGCGAAGCGGCAGCGAAACTCGGTCTGAGCGAAGAAGCGATCAAGGTCGCCATCCACCGCCTGCGCAAACGCTTCCGCGATGCGGTGAAGGCTGAAATCGCCCAAACCGTGAGCGATTCCGGCAACGTGCGCGAGGAACTTGATGCGCTGATGGCGGCGCTGCGCGGAGCGTGATGGAGCGCGCGCGTCTCGCGTGCTGCATTCAGCGTCCCCGCTGAATGCCGTTCTACGACGATCTTTTCTCCCAAGTCCACGAATCAGCATGCGATTCCCTGGAGACGGTTTTCCGCGAGACGCGAAAAACAGCACACGAGGACGCGTGCGCTCCCATCAAGCCATCGGAGCAGGAGCCTCCGGCTTCTTCTCCTTCCAGGTGCTCTGGATGTAAATCTCGCGCAGTGTCTTGAAGTCGATGGCGGTGGGGCTGTCGGTCATCAGGTCGGCGCCTTTGTTGTTCTTCGGGAAGGCGATGACTTCGCGGATGCTGTCTTCACCGCTGACGAGCATGGCAACGCGGTCGAGGCCGAGCGCGAGGCCGCCGTGGGGAGGAGCACCAAAGCGGAAGGCGTCGAGGAGGTGTCCGAATTTGTGCGCCTGTTCTTCCTCATTCACGCCGAGCACGCTGAACATCTTGGCCTGCAAATCCTTTTCGTGGATTCGGATGGAGCCGCCGCCGAGTTCGTAGCCGTTGAGCACCACGTCGTAGGCTTCGGCACGTACCTTGCCGTATTCACCGGCCTCCATGAGCGGGATGTCTTCGGTCTTTGGACGTGTGAAGGGATGATGCACGGCCACCCAGCTTTGGGATTCTGCATCGTGGGCAAGCAGCGGGAAATCGACGACCCAGAGGAAGTTGAAGGCTGTGCTGTTCTTCGTCAGTTCGGTCATGTTCGCGATCTCGACACGCACGCGACCGAGGATGTCACAGGCTTCCTGCCAGGTGCCGGCGTAGAAAAAGACGATGTCGTTTTCCTCGACCTTGAGCTTGGCGATGAGCGCCTGCTGCTCTTCGGGTGTGAAGAATTTCCACAGCGGGGATTTGTACTCAAGCACGCCATTGGCATCGCGCTCCACTTTGATGAAGGCGAGTTGCTTCACTTTCATGCCCGCCTGCGTGGCGATCTCGTTCAAACGGATCATCTGGCCGGTGGTGATGCCCGCGAAGCCTTTCACATTGATGGCCCGCACGACGCCACCACCTTCGATGGTGCTGCGGAAGATTTTGAAGCCACTGTTGGCGAAGACATCGGCCATATCGACGATCTCGTTGCCGTAGCGCGTGTCAGGCTTGTCGCTGCCGTAGCGGTCCATCGCTTCCTGATAGGTCAGGCGTGGGAAGGGCGTGGGGATGTCGCGTCCGGTGCCGACTTTGAACATGCTGACGAGCAGGCCCTCGACGAGTGTGACGATGTCATCACGCTCAATAAAGCTGGCTTCGATGTCGATCTGCGTGAACTCAGGCTGGCGGTCGGCGCGCAGGTCTTCATCGCGGAAGCAGCGGGCGATCTGGAAGTAGCGCTCCAGACCGGCGACCATGAGCAATTGCTTGTACTGCTGCGGGGCCTGTGGCAGCGCGTAGAATTTGCCGGGGTTCAAGCGTGCTGGCACGAGGAAGTCACGCGCACCTTCCGGTGTCGGGTTGCTCAGGATCGGTGTTTCGACCTCCACGAAGCCAGCGGCGTCGAGGTAGTTGCGCGCGGAGTTGGTGATCTTGTGGCGCGTGCGAATGTTGCGGTTCATGCGCTCGCGGCGCAGGTCGAGGTAGCGGTATTTCATCCGCAGGTCCTCATTGGACAACTCGCGATCGAGATGGAAGGGCAGCACGTCGGCCTTGTTGAGCACTTTGCACTCGGTGGCGACGATTTCGACGTCGCCCGTAGGCAGCTTGGCGTTTTCCGTGCCCGCGAGACGCGCGGCGACCTTGCCGGTGATCTGCAGCACGTCCTCATCACGCAGGGTGTGGCTTTGAGCGGCAAGTTCAGCATTCTCCTCGGGACGAAACACGACCTGGGTGAGGCCTTCGCGGTCACGCAAATCGATGAAGATGACGCCACCGTGGTCACGGGCCGAATTCACCCAGCCACACAGCGTGACGGTCTGGCCGATGTGCTCCGTGCGGACGGCGTTGCAGTGAAGGGTGCGGAAGGCGTTGGGGATCATGGCGGAAAAAGGGCGCGTAGAGTCGGCGGATTCGTCCGCCGCGCAAGGGGTAAGGCTGTCGTCATATTCTGCAGTCAGCGAAGTCATTCCGGGAATATTCGGCACTCATAGGCTTCTCAAAATGAGGTGCGAAGCTGTGTCCAAAGTGAAGTTGCATAACTTCGACAAAATGGGGTAAACACCCCATAAAGTTAGACAAAAAGAAAACAAATCTTTGACGATGCTCGTTTTTGTCGCAATATAACTCTGCAACTACCCCCAAGTGTGAACTCATGACTGCGATCGAAACCACTCCTGCAGTAGATCCCAATATCGAAGAAGACATCCGCCTCCTGAAGCGCATCGCCGAGCGTGACGCGGCTAGCTTTCAGGCCTTCTACAAGAAATACAGCGGCCTCATTTTCGCCTCGATCTCCAACGTGCTGAACGATCATCACGATACCGAGGACGTCATGCAAGAGGTGCTCGTCCAAGTCTGGAACAAGGCCCACCTCTACGAGCCGCGCAAAGGCAAGCCTCTCACCTGGCTGACTACGCTGTCGCGCAATCGCGCCATCGACCGCATCCGTTCCAAGCAGCGCCGCTCACGTCTTAACGACGACTTTGAAACCGAGAACAAGAAGGATCAGTTCGAGTTTGAGCCCTCCGGCCACGAAAACCTCGAGTTCAAAGAGCGTGATGGCATCCTGCATCAGGCCGTGTCCCGCCTCACGCCCGACCAGCGCGAAGCAATTGAACTCACCTACTTCAGTGGCCTGACCCAGGCCGAAGTGGCCGAGCGTCTGCATGAGCCGCTGGGCACCGTCAAAGCGCGAATCCGCCGCGGCGTGAATCGCCTCGAAACGCTGGTGAAGCCGCGTCTCGCCTGATTTTTAACCCCAGAACCTGAGGAGGGGCGGACTTCGGTCCGCCCTTCTTTTTTTACTCACGCGCCCGGGAGTCGAGGCAGATCGTCACCGGGCCGTCGTTGACCATTGCCACCTTCATGTCCGCACCGAAGATGCCGCGCTCGACCTTCCTGCCCATTTCGGCTTCCAGCATCGTCAAAAACTGCTCGTAGAGCGGGATCGCGTGCTCTGGCCGTGCCGCACGGATGAAACTGGGCCGGTTGCCCTTCTTTGTACTCGCATGCAGCGTGAACTGGCTCACGACGAGTACATCGCCGCCGATGTCCTTCACGCACAGGTTCATCTTGCCTTCCGCATCGCCGAAGATGCGCATCTGAGCGACCTTTTGCACCAGCCACATCGCGTCTTCGACGGTGTCCTCATGCTCGATGCCGGCGAGAATGAGCAAACCTGCGGCGATTTGGCCGGTGATTTGACCTTCGACAGTGACGGAGGCGGAGGAGACACGTTGGAGGACGAGGCGCATGGAGGGAATGACGAAACCAGAATGATGAATGCCGAATGGATGGTTCAAGCCACCGATACGCGGCCAGAGCGTTTTACCAGAAGCACTTTTCGATGGCTGTCGGCTCGGTGACGAGCACCTCTGAACCGCTTGGCGGTGGAACAACCGTAGCCGTGGGTGCCCACCCACGAAAATGTGCCACCCATGTTTTACGAATTCCGTGCAACCGCGTCTAGCGGTGACACAAGCTGCGATGGGTTCCCAGGCGCGTTGCGATGATGGAACCATGCGCTGGGCTGCGCGGCGATTTGTGTCACCGCGACGCGGTTCCAGGTGTCGAAAACCGGTGTGAAAACGTGATCCGTGGGTTGCACCCACGGCTACGGTTGTGTCAGCCCTCCGGGCTTAAAATGGGTCACTTGCGTTCGATCCAGCGATACGCGGCCAGCGAGTTTTTCCAGAAATAATTCTCGCAGGCTTCGGGGCCTTTGGAACGGAAGTATTCGTCCACGATCTTGAAGACGACGTCATACGGAGCGCCTTTGTCGGAGACGGGCCAGTTGCTGCCGTAGATGAGGCGGTCAGGGCCGAAGGTTTCCCAGAGAAGGTCGAGAATGGGCAGGTAGTAGGTTGCGTCGCGCGGCGCCTGGCCCGGTTCGCACTTCACCTGCTCGACGAGAGCAGAGACCTTCATGAAGACGTTTGGCTGTTTCGCGACGGTGCGGATGTTGTCCTTCCACTCGGGCTTCAAATCCTTGGGATCGCCGGAAGCGCCGAGGTGATTGATGAGGACTCGCAGATCGGGAACGTCGGCTGCGAGTTTCGCAGCGTGGGGCAGGTAGCTGGGTGCGCCATTCAAATCGAGTTCCAAGCCGTGTTCGGCGAGGAGTTTGGCTCCGGCGAGCACGGAATCGCGTTTCGCTTCATCGAGCAGGAAATTGCCGTTCCAGCGGATGCCGCGGAAGATCGGATTCGCGGCGAAGCGCTTCAAGTTGGCGGCGAAATCGGCACCTGGATCGAGATGACCGACAAAGCCGACAATGGACTTCTCCTTCGCGGCGAGATCGAGAATCCACTGGTTGTCCTCCACGAGTGGACTGGCCTCGACGATGACGGTTTCCTTCACGCCATGCGGTGCGGCGACGGCCAGCCAGTCGGCAGGCAGCACGGTGCGGTAGAGTTTGGAACCCTTGCCGGGCCATGGAACGCCACCGGGACGGGTGGGATCGTAGAAATGCGTGTGCGTGTCGATGATGCGCGTCGCCGGCGGTGCGGCTTGGGCGGATTCATGGAGCAGGGCGGCTGCGGCAGTGGTCTGGAGGAAGCGGCGGCGGTTCATGGTAATCAAACGTTACACGATCTTGATGTGCTGCGGCAAAACGTCGAGTGCGCGAGCCAACGCGGCCTTGGTGCGAGCGTGAACGCGGAGCAACACATCGCCGGCACTGGCTTGCGTGCCGGTTTTGGCGATTTGATCGCAGCCGACGGCGAAATCGATGGGATCGGCGGCTTTGGAGCGACCAGCACCGAGTTCGAGAACGACGTGGCCGATGCCGCCAGCGTCCATGCGCGTGAGCACGCCGCTGGTGGGAGATTTGAACTCGCCGATGAATGGAGCGCGATGCACGGAAGTGATTTTTTCGAGCGCTTCGACGCTGCCGCCCTGCAAGGCGACCATCTGCTGGAATTTGCGCCAGGCATCGCCGCGATGGAGCATCTTCTTCAAATCCACGCGTGGTGAAACAGCGACGGCGGAAGCGAGGTCGAGCACGATGTCCTCCAAATCCTGCGGGCCTTTGCCTTGGAGGCAGCGCACGCATTCGGCCACTTCGAGGGCGTTGCCCGCCGATTCGCCGGTGGGTTCGTTCATGGCGCTCAAACGCACACTGGAGCGCACGCCGAGGGCGTTGCCGACGCGGACCATGCTTTGCGCGAGTTCGTGCGCCTGCTCCTCGGTCTTCATAAAGGCACCGCTGCCGTATTTTACATCAAGCACGAGGCGGTTCAGGCCTTCGGCGAGTTTCTTGCTCATGATGCTGGCGGTGATGAGCGGAATGCTCGGCACGGTGCCGGTGACATCGCGCAAGGCGTAGAGTTTTTTGTCGGCAGGACAGATGCCCGCCGTTTGGCCGACCATGACGCAACCGACCTGGTCGATGACGTGGTGGATTTCAACCTCGTTGAGCTGCGTGCGGAAGCCGGGGATGCTTTCGAGCTTGTCGAGTGTGCCGCCAGTGATGCCGAGGCCGCGGCCGGAGATCATCGGCACCCAAACACCATCGCAAGCGAGCAACGGCGCGAGGACGAGCGAGGTTTTGTCGCCAATACCGCCGGTGCTGTGTTTATCGACGCGGATGGGATCATCGTCGTTCCACGCGAGCATGGTGCCGCTGTGCAGCATCGCGTCGGTGAGCGCGGCGGTTTCCTCCGGCGTCATGCCGCGGAAGAAGATCGCCATCGCCAGCGAACTCATCTGATACTCCGGCATATCCCCACGTGTGAAGGCGGCGATGATGGCGTGGATTTCCTCATCGCTGAGGGTGCCGCCGTCGCGCTTGCGCTCGATGAGGGTGGGGATGTGCATGGGGCATGCTAGGTTCTGCCATGCATGTTTGGCAACAGTGAACCTTGGCCGATCGTATGATGTTGGCCCATGATGCTTCCCGTCCTTGTTCTGCTCAGTTCCATATCCGCCCTGTCAGCGGCGACGATTGATTTTTCGCGCGACATCCAGCCGATCCTTTCAGACAAGTGCTACCTCTGCCACGGACCGGATGCGAAGGAGCGCAAAGGTGATCTGCGGCTCGATGTCGAAAAAGAGGCGAAGGCTCTGAAGGATGGCGTGGCGGCGATTTTGCCGGGCAAGAGCCACGAAAGCTCGCTGATCGAACGCATTTTCAGCGATGATCCTGATGAGGTGATGCCGACGCCGAAGAGCAATCGCAAGCTGACGGAGGCGCAGAAGCAGCTGCTGAAGCAGTGGATCGACCAAGGCGCGAAATGGGGAACTCACTGGGCCTTTGAACGCATCGAGCGGCCGAAGGTGCCGGCAAGGAGTGGGGACATCCTGTCCCCACAACAGGACCTGGATGGTCCTGCTCCTGTCAATCCGATCGACGCCTTCGTGCGGGCGAAGCTGGCGGAGAAGGGGATGAAGCCGTCGCCGAAAGCGGATGCGGCGACGTTGCTGAGAAGAGTGTCGCTGGATCTGACCGGTTTGCCGCCAGCGCTGGATGGGAAGAATGGGAGAGATGCGAGTTATGAGAGTGTGGTCGAGAGATTGATGGCGAGTCCGCAGTTTGGCGAGCGCTGGGCCTGGGACTGGCTGGATGCGGCGCGGTATGCAGACACCAATGGCTATCAAGGCGACCCTGAGCGTACGATGTGGCCGTGGCGCGATTGGGTGGTGAAGGCGATCAATGCCAACATGCGCTACGATCAGTTCACGATTTGGCAGCTTGCGGGCGATTTGATGCCGCAAGCGACGCCGGAGCAGAAACTGGCGACCGGATTCAACCGCAACCACATGATCAACGGCGAGGGCGGACGCATTGCGGAGGAGACGCGGGTGGAGAACGTGATGGATCGTGTTGAAACGACCAGCACGGTATGGCTCGGGCTGACGATGGGCTGCTCGAAGTGCCACGATCACAAATTCGACCCGCTGACAATGCGGGACTACTACGCGCTCTACGATGTCTTCAATCAGACGAGCGAGGACGGTCTCGGACGCAGCGGACAGGCGGCGCCGGCAATGGATATTTCCACGCCTGCCGAGCTGGAGCGTGTGAAAAAGGCCACGGAGAAGGTCAATCTGATCGCGAAGGAGGTGGAGGCGTTTGAGCTGACAAAGTTTCCGCGTCCGGAGGGTAAGCCGCTTACTGAATCGGATGCGATCAAGCTGCCGGGTAATCTGCCCAGCTACATCGCAAAGACGGAGCCGAAAAACCGTGGGGTTGATCCGCTGCTGGAGGCGGTGAGCTACTTCAAGGACAAGGACGCTCCGTATTCAAAGTTGCTGCAAAAGCTGCTGGCGGCAGTGAGGGAACGTGTTTCTGCCGCGAGCAATGTCACCAAGGTCATGGTGATGGACACAGTGTCGAAGCCGCGTGCGACGTTTACTTTGGAGAAGGGTGCGTATGACAAGCCAACGACGACGAAGGTGAGTTTCACCGTTCCGGCGAGTCTGCCGCCGATGGCGATGGAGGCTCCGAAGAACCGGCTCGGCCTCGCGCAATGGATCGTGAGCCGTGACAATCCGCTGACGGCACGGGTGACGGTGAACCGCTTCTGGTAGGCTTTTTTCGGCATGGGACTGGTCAAAACGGCGGAGGATTTCGGCGTGCAGGGCGAGACGCCGTTGCATCGCGAATTGCTCGACTGGCTGGCGGCTGAATTCATCGAGAGCGACTGGGATGTGAAGGCGCTGATGAAGCTGATCGTGACGAGCGAGACGTATCAGCAGAGTTCCAAGTTTAATGTTTCAAGTTTCAAGTCGGCTGAGGTCGATCCGGAGAATCGGTTCCTGTCACGGGGTGCACGTTTTCGCATGCCGTCGTGGATGATCCGGGACCAGGCGCTGTTTGTGTCGGGGCTGATGAAGGAGCAGTTTGGTGGTCCGTCGGTGAAGCCGTATCAGCCGGAGGGAATCTGGGAAGAGGCGACGTTTGGGAAGAAAAGCTATGTGCAGGATCACGGCGATGCGCTTTATCGTCGCACGTTGTACACCTTCTGGCGGCGCATCGTGGGGCCGACGATGCTGTTCGACAATGCGGCGCGGCAGACGTGTGTCATCAAGGCCACGCGAACGAACACGCCGCTGCATGCACTGGTGACGCTGAACGACATCACCTTTGTCGAAGCAGCGCGTGCGCTGGCACAGCGTGTGCTGCTGACGAATCGTGGCAATGAAGAAGCGGCGTTGACGCAGGTGTTTCGCCTGGTGACGTGCCGGGGCGCTTCTGAACAGGAAGCAGCGCTGTTGAAGTCACAGCTTGGAAAATTGCGTGTGCAGCAGGCGGCGGATCGCGCAGCTTCCCTCAAACTGCTCGCGGTGGGTGAATCGAAACGGGATGAGTCGCTTGATGCCGTCGAACACGCTGCGTGGACAGGCCTGTGCCTGATGTTGCTGAATCTGGACGAGGCGGTGACGAAGGAGTGAAAGCCGTCAGAAGCTGATGTAGCTTGTTGGGGCGAGTGTGTTTGGCTTGAGCATAAACTCTCGATCTAAAACGCACGGAACCTCGGTGATGGAGAGGATTTCCTTGGTGAATTTGGCGTTGCTGTCCGGGCTGGATTCGACAAAGAGGATATTGCCGGTGGCGTCACGAATGATCAGAATGTAACCATGGCTTTTGACGCCGTATGGGGCCCCGATTCCCTGACTGTAGCTGAGGCGGACAGGTGTGGTGGAGTGTACCATTTTTGACTGCGCACGAATCACGACATCAAACTCCTCCTTCTGAAGTACGATCAGATCCCCATTGGATTCCTCCGCGTTTTTGCCCAGGGTAATGACCAGCCCGCGTGCGTCTTGGAGGTCGCGTTTTACCTCGCGATTGCTAATGTTGAAATTGTAGGATAGTTCGATGGTGCGCATTCCGCCATCGGGAGGGCCACGGTTGCTTTTGGAGGGCAGGGTCTGGCAGGCGAGGCTGTATTTTTGGACCGTCGCAGATGTGCTTGTGGCAGCAGGTGCGGGTGCGCTGGATTTATCCGGGTGCTGCTCCGTCCAGCGGGAGATGTAGGCGTTGTCTTCCTTGCAGAGGGTTTTGCGGTTCACGACGAGGGTCTGTTCATCGCTCACCCGTTTCAAAGTGATGCTGTCTCCAGCAACGGCGGTGATTTCCGCTTCCAGCAGCGTGCCAGCGAGGCTGACAAAGACGCGCGTTTCCGCCTGCGTTAAAGTGGCGATGGCTAGAAAAAGCAGCAGCAGTCGGAAGGTGCGCATGGTCGATACTTGAGAGGATACGGCGTGCCGCTGGCTAAATTACAGACCGGAGCCTGGTGTTCAAGCCTCGCGCAGGAGAATGGCATCGACATTCACACCGTCATAGAGGGCATCACTGAGGATGACGAGCGGGTCGCCGGGCTTGATCAGATTTTCGGCACGGAGCAGGTCGAGCGCCTGGCGGATGCTCTCCTCGGGTTGGCCCTCGGTGAATTGAAGGACGAAGGGATGTACACCACGGGCGGTGACGAGGGTGCGGCTGACGTGGAGGTTCGGAGTAAAGGCAAAGATGGGGGCGAATTCGGGGCGCTGATGGGCGAGGAGGTGCGCCATGACGCCACGAATGGTGAAGACGAGGAGCTTGCTGCCGGGGATGCTATTGGCGAGCAGGATGGCGGCTTTGACGGTCTTGTGCTTGTTCGTCTTGAGCGGTGCATCGCTGGCGAAGCGGCCGGAGGGATATTTTTGCTCGATGCGGCGGATGACGGTGTCGAGAACTTCGACGCACTTTTCAGGATAACGGCCCACACTGGTCTCACCGCTGAGCATGACGCAATCGACCTGCTCGATGACGGCGTTGAAGATGTCAGTGACTTCAGCACGAGTGGGCACGGGGTTTTCGATCATGCTTTCGAGCATCTGGGTGGCGACGATGACCTTGCGGCCATGGTAGGAGCAGCGTTCGACGATGTGGCGCTGAATGAGCGGCAGATCCTCGATGGGGCACTCGCTGCCGAGATCGCCACGGGCGATCATGATGCCGCCGGAGGCTTCGACGAGGGCGTCGATGTTGGTGAGTGCCTGTTGGTTCTCGATCTTGGCGATGACGCGGGCTTTGCTGCGTTTTTGTTCAAGCAGGAG
Source organism: Verrucomicrobiales bacterium (assembly GCA_043770175.1). Classification (GTDB taxonomy): domain Bacteria; phylum Verrucomicrobiota; class Verrucomicrobiia; order Verrucomicrobiales; family Verrucomicrobiaceae; genus Prosthecobacter. The sequence continues at coordinate 19,046 of JAYVIO010000323.1, forward strand.
CTGCAGGTGCTGCAGGTGGCCGGGTTCGCGGGCGAAGCTGAGGGCGAAGAAATCGACCCCGAGTTCAACGCCGAGGTCGAGGTCAGCGTAATCTTTTTGCGTGAGCGGCGGCAGGCGGACGGGGACGCCGGGGAGGTTGATGTGGCGGCGGGATTTCATCTCGCCCTTGGTCATGACGGTGCCGATGACGCGGGTGGTGGAGACTTCGGTGGCCTTGATCTGAATCATGCCGCCATCTACCATGATGGTGTCGCCCGCCTTGAGGTCCTTGCCGAGATCGGGGTAGTTCACACCGACGGAATACTGCGTGGTGGCCGTGATCTCGGGTTTGCAGCGGAATTCGACGGTGTCGCCGACTTGAAGGTGCCAAGGCTGCTCGACATCGCCGGTGCGGATGCTGGGGCCGGTGAGGTCCATGAGTACGGCGATTTCACGTTTGGAGGCGGCTGCGGTCTCGCGGACACGGGCATAAACGGTGCGCACCCAGTCGTGAGTGGCATGGCTCATGTTCAGGCGGATGACGTCGGCACCTTTGGCGATGAGATTGGCAAGGACTTCGGGACTCTCTGTGGCGGGGCCGAGAGTGCAGAGAATTTTGGTTTTACGCATGGAGGGCATGATGAGAGCAGATGGCGGGCCAGCGGTGGCCCCTGTCTTGCGGCTTCGCAAGGCTCAGAAAGCAAAGAGTGCGGCGTAATTGGCGGCAATGATGCCTTGCAACTCGTCCACGGGCATGCTGCGCACCTGGGCGAGCAGCTCGTAGCTGACGCGGAGGTTGGCAGGATGGTTCAATGTGGTGCCTTGGGCAGATTGCAACGGATGCGCGTTCAATTCAGCGGGCGGCCACATGTCGGGGGCGTCAGTTTCGGCGAGCAAGCGGTCGAGCGGCACGGATCGGAAGACGGCAAGCTGCGCGGCTTTGCGTGGATGGCCGAAGTAAGGCGAGAGTGAAAAGCGTGCTCCTAGTGCTACGAAACTCGGGATCATCTCAGCGGGGCCGCCATACGAGTGCAGCAGAAAGCCACGACGTGGCAGTGTGACGGAGCGCAGCGTTTCCTCCAGCAATCCAAAGGCGCGCAGGCAGTGGATGGTGGCGGGACGGTCGAATTCGACGGCCAGGGCGAGTTGAGCGCGAAAGCATTCGAGCTGGGCGTCGATGTCCGGGTGTTCGATCCAGCGGTCGAGGCCGATTTCGCCGACGACGGCGTGTGGATGTGCAGCGAGATGGCTGCGGAGCGTGGTGAGCCAGTTGCTGCCGCGTTCTTTAACATACCACGGGTGCAGGCCGAAGGCAGGGCGAATCCAGGTGTGTGCGTGAGCGAGTTTCGCCACGGCGGGCCAGTCTTCCTCGCTTGAGCCATTCACAATCATCTCAGCGATGCCGGATTGTGGCAGCATGGCGATGATCTGCTCCCGCCACGGGTCGAGGCGCTCGTCCTGGAGATGATTGTGGGCGTCGTAGAGCATGGGAGGAATGACGAAACCCGAATGGCGAATGCTGGTGCATTGGACATTCATGCGTCATTCGGGTTTCGTCATTCGTCATTTGTGCAGGTTGAGAGCAAGAAAAAGCCCGCGCACACCACTCGGCATGCGCGGGCTGCTGAAGCTTACGCCCATCAATTGTTGCCAATCATCAGGAGCATCGTGTCGCCTTTGCGATAAACGCGGAGAAGGACGGTTTTGTCACTGTCTTTGGCAAGGGTGCGGGCCTCTGCGGCGGTGGTGACGACCTTGCGGTTCACATGGGAGATGACATCGCCTTCTTCGACGCCCATGGCGGCAGCACGGCTCTCGGGATCGACCTTGGTGACAATGACACCTTCGATGTTTTTGGGGATGTCATGACGCTCACGCAAGGCTTGGGAGAGATTCTGCACGGTGACGCCAGTGACGAGTTCAGAGGTGTTGGCCTGCGGCTGGGCACCGGGGCGTGGAATGGCACGTGAACCGCTGCCGACTTCGGCGAGAGCCTCTTCGGGCAGGGCTTCGAGGATGGCGTTCACCGTGATGCGTTTGCCGTTGCGAATAAGTTCGATGGGGATCTGGGTGCCTGGCTTGGCGCTGCTGACGATGAGGCGCAGGCGGCTGCTGTTATCGACCCTTTGGCTGTTGATGCTGACAATGACGTCTTCAAGCTGGATGCCGGCCTTTTCAGCGGGTGAACTCGCGCCGACCATCATGACGACTGCGCCACCATGCTCTTTGATGCCAAGGCTGTCTGCCATGGTGTTGTCAAGATCCTTGATCTGCACGCCGAGGAAGCCGCGCTGCACAGCACCGTCATCCAGCAGGTCTTCGACGATGTTAAGCGCCATGTTGATGGGGATGGCAAAGCCGATGCCGGCATTCATGCCGGAGCGTGACAGGATGGCGGTGTTGATGCCGACGACGCGGCCCATGGCATCCACAAGAGGGCCGCCGGAGTTGCCGGGATTGATGGAGGCGTCGGTTTGGATGAAGTCTTCGTAGCCTTTGACGCGGCTTTGACCGTTGCCTCGGCCAACGATGCCTTCATTGCTGCGACCGAGGGCGCTGACGATGCCCTGAGTGACGGAGCGGCTGAGTTCCATCGGCGCACCGGCGGCGAGCACGATGTCACCGACACGGAGCTTTGAGCTGTCGCCGATCGTGGCGGGTTTGAGGCCGGTGGCATTGATCTTGATGAGGGCGACATCAGTCAGCGGGTCGGCGCCGATGACCTCGGCGGTGTAGGTGTGGCTGCTGCCTTCGGTATCGACATCGACCTCGATTTTTTTGGCATCGGCGATGACATGGTTGTTCGTCAGCACGTAGCCGTCGGAAGAAATGATCATGCCGGAGCCGACACCGCGCTGCTGGTGGGATTCATCCTCGGGAGCCTGCTGTGGGCGCTGGGGCTGGCCGCGCTTACCGCGCGGGTTTAGCGAGGGTTCTTCATCCTCGTCCATGCCACCAAAGCCATCGGGTGCACCGAAGAAGCGGTAGAAGAACGGGCGGAGCTGCGGTGGGATTTGATCGATCTCGGGCGTCTTGATCGGCGCGGAGGAGTGGATAGTGACGACGCTGGGCAGGATTTTTTCCACCACAGTGGCGTAGCTCATCTGCAACTGACCACCGTTTGGCAGCAGGCTGGCATCCTTGACGATTTTTGCGTGAAAGTCGGCGGGAGTGGTTTTCGGCGGCACCGGTGGTGCTGCTGCAGGTTGCTGTGCACTGAGGTGCGGCAGTCCAGCGGGCAGGAGGCTGAGGCACGCGAACGTGGTGAGGAGGCGATGCGGGGTTTTCATGGTCTTGAGGGTTGGGTTTGGGATGCGGCACCAGGTGGCGCGCATGCCGTCTGACGGTGTGACGCAGGGAATGTTGAAACAATTTTGAGCGAAAGAAAGAGTCTCTTTCACTTCGCAAAACACCGATACAAAAGCTCAAAACGGCGGCGTTTTCACGCGTCCTGCGGCGGTCTGCGAACGGCGCTACTTTCGTGCCTCGGCGAGTGCTTTGTCCATCACTTCCTTGAGGGTGACCTCTGCTCCGTTGCGGCGCTTGCTCTCGTCCGCCGCCTCCATGTAGGCGTAGATTTCGAGGGTTTCCTCCGGTGAAACGGGCGCAATGCCAGTGCGGAAGAAATGCACTGCCGAGAACAGCAGCGGATCATAGCCGTCGTAGGTGCCGATGGCGGCCTCGCCCTTTTCGCCGATGGCTTTACCGCCGTAGCTCTTGGCCTCGGTGAAGGTGCCAGTGCGTCCGCCGGACCAGGTGCCGGTGACGGTTATCTTGCCATCGGCGGTGGTGCCGCGCTTCACGCTCTTGCAGCCGGTGCCCATGACAGTGAAGAGCGATTCGACACCATGGATGCCGTACCAGAACAGATCAGGGTGATGCTCCTCCAAACTGGCCGGGCTGGTGGTCTCTGCCTGCTTCACGGCACCGATGCTGCCGCCGCGCACCGCCTGCGTGCCTTTGCCAAAGCGCAAAGACGAGGAGGAAAACACCGGAATGCTCGCTTTCTTCGATGCGTCGAAGATTTTGATCGCATCGACGAGGGTGCCGGCGATTGGCTTGTCGATGAACACTGGTTTGTGCGCCTCGATGCATGGCAGGATTTGCTCAAGGTGAACGCGGCCATCATTGGATTCGAGGAAGACAACGTCCACCTTGTCGAGCAGGTCGTTGATGCTGGGGACGATTTCGACACCCAGCGCCTTGATCTTCTCGGTGTATTCCGGCACACGCTGCGTGCTGGAGGGAATGTCCTTCGATCCCTGCGGATAGGCGGCGACGAGCTTCACTCCCATGACCTCCGGCTTCTGCGGCGTGGTGTTCAGCGTCTTCGTGAAGGCGAGAACGTGTGAGGTGTCGAGGCCGATGATGCCGGCGCGGATGTGCTGGGCGCTGGCGTTGAGGGAAAACAGCGCGAACGCGCCGACGGTGAAGATCAGGTTGCGAATCATGGGCGAAGACTACGCGGCGCGTGGCGTGGCCTTTCGGGCATGCGGCGATCTTACTTCGTGCCGATGCAGTACACTGCCTTGTCGCTGCGCAGGAAGAGTTGATCACCGCTGATGGCGGGCGTGCCGTGGAATTGCGATTTATCGAGTGCGAACACATTGCTGCCGATGAGTTCGAACTTTGGCTTCGCAGCGATGATGTAGGCACCGTCCCGACGAGAGACGCAGACGAGTTTGTCGCCGATGAGAACGGGGGAGGCGTAGAACGGTTTGCCGCCGCCACGGGCACCGATGATGACGCGTTCACGATAGACATCCTGGCCGGTCTTCGCGTCGATGCAGATGGCGAAGCCCTGATCATTCACGACATAGAGATGGCCGTCTTTGAGAATGGGGGTGGGGACGTAGCTGCTCGTGTTGCTGTCCCATAGGATGGCGTTGGCGGTGGTGTCTCCTTTGCCGCCGAGTTTGACGGCCACACTGCGCGTGGAGGGAAAGCCGCCGAAGATGTAAGCGACGCCGTCGCCTGGGATAACGCTGGGGGAAACGTTGCCGGTCAGACCATGAGCCGCGTACCATCGCAGTTTTCCATTTTCGGGGTTCATGCCCCAGATTTCCTGCGGCACGGCGATCACGAGATCGTCCACGCCATCGCGCTTGATGATGTTGGGGGTGCCATAGGCCATGCCGAAGTCACCCTCAGCCTTCCAGGCCACTTTGCCGCTCTTCTTGTCGAGGCCGAAGATCGTCTGGCTTTCATCATTGGCGTTCACGATCAGGAGATCGCCGTGGATGATGGGACTCGCCGCAGAACCCCAGCGCCTTTGCCCGGAACTGGTGCCACAGGACGTCTGCCAGAGCTGCTTGCCTGCCATGTCGAAAGCCAGCGCCCCGCTTTTGCCGAAGAACACATAGACACGTTCGCCATCGGTCACGGGTGTGTGCGTAGCGTAGCCGTGTTCGGTGATGTAACCCCGCCACGGATCTTCCTCGACGGCGGAAGGGACTTTGGAGTCCCATATCACTTTGCCATCAGTACGATTGAGGCAGACGAGATGCCGCGTGAGCTTCGACATGTCAGTCGAACCTTCTTTGTCGCCATAACCGGTCCAGCAGGTGATGAAAACCTTGTCGCCGAAGACAATCGGACTCGATGAACCCGGCCCGGGCATCTCGGCCTTCCATACGACGTTCTCCGAGTCGCTCCATTTCAGCGGCACTTTCGATTCAGGGGCGATAGCGGCACCCGTGGGGCCAAGAAAGCGCGGCCAGTCGGTCGAGGTGGCGGCTTGAAGCGTGGTGATGGCAAAGACGAGAGTGAGAACGAATTTCATGACGGCGGGCAAACCCCATGTGCTGGGAAAAGTTACGCGACTTATCGTCTGGGGCAGGGTCAGTCGAAGACTTCTTCCTTCACGATGACACTTTCTGTGGCGTTTTTATCCTGGCGCTCGCCGTAATGCCGACGTTTCCGCAGCTTCCCGCCTTCGTAAATCTCACAGTAATCTTGTTCTCGTGTCGTTTGCACACCCGGCATTTTTTGGACGTCGGCTACTCGCGGCTTTCCGCTCACGCGGCGTTCTTTAATGACGAGATCCGGAGTGAATGAAATGTCTTCTGACTGGTCGTCGGACTTTGTGATGGATGCATAAAAGTAATTCACGCCTCCGCTGCCGGAGTTGTTGGCACCCAATTGCACGCGATCTTTGCTTTTATTCAGGCGCGTCTGGCAACTCCATCCGACCAGTCGGTCATCGATATTAAAATCGAGTCTTTCAAGGTCGAAGCCGCCGACGCTGGCTTTGACGAGCATGAGGGTCGGGGCAGACACCAAAGTCTTGGTTCCATGAGCGATTCCGAAATGCAACAGCGCCGTCGGTTTTTCAAGCGTGCCAAAGACAAAACTCTTGGAGCGCGTGCTGCCGGTACTCAAGCTGGCTCCCCATTCGGTGAGCTTGAGGGCCTGTAGATCTGCCTCGGGCATGCCTGCCACGAGGTGCTTGCGCAGAAAGGCTGCACGGACCTCGATCTGCTCCGGCTTGGTCCCGAAACGTTTGTCGGCTTCAGCAACGGCCTCTTTCCAGCCGAGGCCATCATGTTTTGCGACCGCAAACTGCGGCGCGACATCTTTGAGCATGATTTGATGCAGCGGCACCGCCTGATGGATTCTTCGCAGCAGCCCGAGCACCTCGGCGTCATTGTCACCGGGCGCGGGCCATGCCGGCAACGATGCTGCAAAAAAGCCGATGAGACTGAGGATGGCAGTGAAGGATTTCATGGCTTGGAAACAAAGCTGCGCGAATTTGTGGTTCAGTGCAACCACCGCTCAATGCGGCGAGTTGGTCATTCAACGAGCACTAGCATCGACGGCAAACGTGGAGACGCCCAATGACGGCAAACGTTTCTTTTTCGGTTCATTTTCCCGTCAAACCTTTGCTTGAGCCGGTACCCGCTTCCACCACAGCACATAGCCGCTGAAAATCTGCAACACCAAGGCCACGCAGACGAACAACGCGATCCAGCGCGTGGCGGTGCCGCCGACGGCTCCGATGTGCAGCGAGAGCTGGAGATTGTCAT
>JAYVIO010000324.1:0-3226 GCA_043770175.1 Verrucomicrobiales bacterium
AAACGGCACAAGCGGTGATGCGGGCAGCACTTTGAGCCGAAGGTCTTTGATCTCGACGCGGTTGGGGTTGCCGCGATGGAGTTGGATGGCGAGGAGGCCTTCAAGCGCACGTTTCTTTTCGTCGTGGTCGATGAGTTCGGAGGTGGGCTGGCCGTTGATTTGATGGGTGAGGTGGTTGCCCTTGGCGATGATGATGTACTCGTTCCACTGGCTAACATCGACCTTCACGGGCGCATGCTCGCTGAGCTGCCAGAGAGCGCCGTCTGGATCGAGGAGGACGTTTTTGCCGTTGAGGCCGAAGATGCCGCGCCCCTTTTCCTCGTAGGTCATGCCAGTGTGCTCGATGGCGGCGTGGATGTCGCACTGGTAGCCGGTGATGACCCACGGGGCGACCTCCGGCAGCTCGCGGCTGCGGTATTGGATGCCGCTGTTGTTGTCGCCGATGACGCGGACAGTGGCACGCAGCTCGAAGTCCTTCACTTTGCCGCCGCGCCAGATGAGGAAGCTGTTGTTCGCTATGGCCTCGGGCGCTGGATTGGTGCCGATGACGATGCCGTTCTCGACCTTCCACAGCTTCGGGTCGCCATCCCAGCCGGTGAGGTCTTTGCCATTGAAGAGGGACTGAAAGCTATCGTTGGCCGTGGCCGCAGAGGTGCTTGTGCCGAGCCAGCGGATGGCGTTCTCGATGACAAGCAAGGGCTCGGCCTGCTTGAAGACGGGATAGGTTTCGTGGCCGGGGCGGAAGTAGAAGACGCGTCCCTGGCCGACTTTCCAAACACAACCGCTGCGGAAGTTTTCACCCTTGTCCCACTTCTCCTCGAACACGACTTCATCAGGCGGAGGCACATGGAAGGGCTCGCCATACATTTCGGTCTGCGGAATGTCCCACTTCGCGGGCAATCCTTTCGCGATGGGATGATCCGGCAGCAGCGTGGTGACGTGCGAGGGAGCGCCGTCGGCGCGGAAGGCGGGGAACACGCACTGCGGCAGCGTGAGCTTCATGACATCGCCCTCGCCTTGCTCGACGAAGGGCGTGATGCGGGCTACCTTCGGACGGACGACGCCATAGGGCTTGTCGTTGGTGAACTCCCACTTCGCGCCAGGATGCTGCGCGGCGGCATCGGCCTTGGCACGCTCCTGCATGAGGCGGACGAAGGGCTTGCTCCAATGCGCGGAGTGCAGGGCGATGAGACTGAGCTTGCCGGCCATCACGCGCTGCACCACGGCTTCGATGCGTTCGTCATTCTGATCCTTTTGGCGCACATGACTCCAAAAGACGAGCACATCGGTGGCGTCGAGCGTGGCATCATCGAGACCTTGATCGGGTGCGTCGAGCTTCGTTGATTTCACGCTCAAACCCGATCGCGAGGCGAGATGCTCGGCGATGGTTTCACCGAGAAACTTGTCGCCATAGCCTTGCGACTGCTTTGGCTGCTGCTCATCCCAGACGAGAACGCGCACAGGATCAGCCGCGAAGGCGGAGCATGACAGGAAGAGGCAGATGAGGAGGTGTTTCATGGTTTGGGTAGGGCTTTGAGGATGGACTCGATGCACATGTCGGCGAGCAGCTTGTAGGCGGGCGCGGTCCAGTGGAAGCGGTCGCCGCGAGCGAGGGTGCGCTTGTCCACGAGGAGCAAGTAGAAATCGTTCACGGGCACCTGCATCTCCGCCATGACCTTCGCGGCCATGCGGTTCTGCTCGATGATGATGGGATTGACCTCGGGGTCGAGATCGGCGGGCTTGTCCTTCACGGTGACGGGCGTGCTGCTGGCCCAGACGATTTTGGCATTCGGCAGCTTCGTCTTGATGACCTCGACGTAGGCTTTCATCAGCGGCTCGAAGGTGCCGGGCTTGATGCGGCCCTCTTGCCAGCCGTGCAGGCCCATGTTGAAATGCACGACGTCATACGGCCCGTGCGTGAGCACATCGGCGAGTACTTTGTTCGTGTGCTCGGACTGGCAATAGGGATTCGCCCAGACATCGACGTAAGCCTTGCCCGCCAGCGCGGCGATGGTGGCCTGACGATAGCCGCCGACGATGGAATCGCCGATGAGCAGCACGCGCGGGAGTTTCGGATCGGTGATCTTCGCCTTGTCGAGCTTCCAGCCCTGGCCGTCGGCATGCACGCGGGGGTCGGTTTCCGTAGCCGGGGCGATCTTGACGGGTTCAGCGGCGTGGATGGAGAGTGCGAGGAAGAAAAGGGCAAGGGCGTGTTTCATGCGAAGCCATATCAAACGCGATCTTCTGCCGCTTGCGTGCAATTTATCGACCTCGTGCTCAGCGGATGTAGAGTGCGCTGAAGCGGATGTCGGTGTTGCGCTTGCCTAGGAAGGTGACGCGAATGCGGATACGCTCGGGCAGGTCGCCCGCATCTTTTTCCCATGCGATGGGTGTTTGGAAGCCGCTCTGGCGAATGATGGCCGAATAACCAGGCAGCGGCTTTTCGTTGGTGGCGAGCAGTTCGATCTTCAACGCGGCCTCAGAACCAAGACCGGCGGCATTGAGGAAGAATTGCTGCGCCTGCTTCACCGGAATGGTAGCGGTGATGAACTCGCTGGTGATTTCGGGCAGTTGGTAGTTGCCGGGGCCCTTGCCGAGGGTTTCGACGACGAGATCGCCGAAACGATCGCGCGGCAGCACGGCGATGCCGACACCGCCGCGCGGTGGAGCGTCCTTCCAGTGACGCGGATCCCATGCGCCGTAATAGATGAAGGTCTCGTCACCGATGTTCTCGAAGCCCTTTCCCTGCAGCAGGCCGCCTTGATCCCACTGGCCGTCTTCGCCGTGTTTGAGGAAGGTCCATTCATGCGAGGGTTCGCGAAAGCGCAGGCCGTCGTTGCTGACGACGAAACCGAGATCAACCGTGATGTCCTGCCACTCTTTCGCGCCGTGCCACAGGCCCACAATGCCGAGCAGAATGTTGCGGCGGTTCCACACGCTGATGCCTTCGTGCGTCTGCTCGCCTTCCAAACTGCGGCCCGGTCCCAGAGGTGTGTGCTGGGGCGGACGCACAAAACCGATGCTCTGAGTCGGCGACCAGTTCACGAAGTCGGGCGAGTGATACATGCGCGTCACGCGACCGTGATAAGGCTGCGTGGCATTCATGGCGCTCTGGCCGCAGGCGTAATACATGCCGTCCCATTTGTAGAGGCCGCCGCTGGGCTCGAAATGTACCGCCGGAATGACGAGATCCTTTTCCAGCAGTTCCGCGTTCTTCGTTTTCACC
>JAYVIO010000325.1:0-3225 GCA_043770175.1 Verrucomicrobiales bacterium
ACGTGAAAACGGCGACATCGTCGTCGGCGACCTGCCGATGGTCGATCAAGGCCCCAAAGGTTACTGCGCCCCCGCCACCGCCGAGCGTGCCATGCGTTACCTCGGTGTCCCGGCGGACATGTACATCCTGGCGAATGCGGGCCAGACCGGCTTCGGCGGTGGCACCAGCGTGTCCATGCTGCTGGAAGGCATGGCGGGTCAGATCCGCAGCAAACGCCGCTCCTTTGACTCTTGGAACGGCGAACTCAAGCTCAAGGAACTCACCAAATACATCGACCGGGGTGTGCCGGTCATGTGGTGCCTGTATAGTACCGACCAGTTCAACGACACCGCCAACAAGCGCACCAAGGAGCGCAAGGACGTCACCGATTGGGCCGCTTGGAAGACCAAGGTCACCACCGAATCCGCCGCCAACTCACTGCCCAAGGACAAGACCACCGGCCACGTCGTCCTCATCATCGGTTTCAACAAAGCCACGAACGAAATCGCCTTCAGCGACAGTTGGGGTGAGCGCTACAAGGAACGCTGGATCACCCTCCCCGAGGCCGAACAGGTTTCCCAGCAGCGTTTCTACGTCGTGGGATTCTAACCAAGTCTGTGTGGCGGCACAGGCAGTTTGCCCGCCAGACCGCTTCTGCGGTGTGCATTCTTTGCGGAGTATTCACCCTCCGTTGGCACATCCGGCCGCGCACGCAATACACCGCATCCGCCGTCGTAGTTCGCTTCAGTCTCCAACTGAATACGAACCATGAAAATGCATCCCTTGTGCTCCGGCAATCACAGCAACCTCTTCACCACCGCCCAAGGCCGTCGTGATTTTCTTCAGGTGGGTGCCATGGCCGGTCTTGGCCTCACGCTGCCGAATTTGCTGAAACTTCAGGCCGCTGAGCTGGCCATGCCGGCGGTGGAAAGCTTCAAGCCCGTCGCCACCTCGATCATTCACATCTACCTGCCCGGCGGCATGGCCCAGCATGAGTCGTGGGATCCCAAGCCCTTCGCCTCGCCCGATTACCGCGGCCCTTTCAGCCCGATCAAAGGTGTCACCGGTGAGTATGTCGGCGAGAAGTTCGCCAACATCGCCAAGATCCTCGACAAGATCAGCATCATCCGCTCGGTGACGCACGGTGAGGCCGCTCATGAACGCGGCACGCACAACATGTTCACGGGTTACCGTCCTAGCCCGGCGATCAAGTTCCCCAGCTTCGGCTCCATCATTTCGCACGAGCAGGGCCCGCGTAACAACCTGCCGCCCTACGTCGCCATTCCCAGTGTCTTTGCGCCGGATCAAGGCAGCGGCTACATGAGCAGCGCCTTCGGTCCCTTCGCTCTCGGCAGCGATCCTGCCGATGCTGGCTTCACGGTGCGCGATCTCGCCGCGCCCAAGGACATCGACGCCAAACGCTTCGAGCGCCGCCGCAGCCTGCTGGGTGCCGTGGATGAACATTTCCGCAGCACCGAGAAATCCGACGGCCTCACCGCCATGGATAAATTCTACACTGCCGCCTACAACCTCATCAGTTCCAGCCAGGCACGTGAAGCCTTCAATCTCGCCGCCGAGCCCGCCAAACTGCGCGACGAATATGGCCGCAACGCCGCCGGTCAGCGCTTCCTGCTCTCCCGTCGTCTCGTCGAGGCCGGGGTGCGCATGGTCTCCGTGAATTACGGCGGCTGGGACCACCACTCCAACATCAAAGGCGCCTTTGAAAGCCAGGCCCCGCAGTTCGATGTCGCCTTCGCCCGCCTCATCAAAGATCTCGATGAACGCGGCCTGCTCGACACCACGCTCGTGCTCGTCAGCTCCGAATTCGGCCGCACGCCCAAGATCAACTCCACCAACGGCCGCGACCACTACCCGCGCGTCTTCTCCGTCGCCATGGCCGGTGGCGGCGTGAAGAGAGGTTTCGTCTATGGCAAGTCCGACGCCCTCGGCGGCGAACCCGACGAGAACCCCCGTCGGCCCCGAAGATCTCGCCCGCACCATGTACCGTCTCCTCGGCATCAACGCCTCCAAACGCATCGTCGTCGAAGGCGTCCGGCCGATCGACATCGTGAACGGCGGCCAGGTGCTCACGGACTTGATCGCGTAGCCATCCGCTTGCGCAACAAGCGGCAAGCCACAAAAACGACCAGCGCAGTCAATCCCGCCCAACCAGCAATGACGTTCATTGCCTGACGGCGGAGCCTCGACTCTTCGGCATACATTTTGCGCTCCGGGGCTGATGCTTTGAGAACTTGGTCATGAAAAAACGGCCAGGACGTCTTCAAGATCGTGAGATCTTCGTCGGTGAATTCCATCGAATGGAAAGCCGTTCGTCGCAGCATTTCTGGCAGCACGCTTGTTTCATCCTTGAGCACAACGAGCGCTTTGGAGCCAAAACAAAGCCCATCTTCATATTGATGCAGCAGCACGAGGATTTTCTGCCCCTTTTTCAAATGCCGCAACTGACCCCAATCGTCATCAACCGGAACATACGGCGAGTGCTCGGAGCCAGATTGGAGTTTCGCAATCTCGACACCTTCGATTTGGTTCAGATGGCCAAACGCAGCATCGACGCGCATGGTGCATGACTCTGAGAGCCAAATCTGCTGGGGTTTGGTTTGAACTTCGGCAGACACGTCGATCACCGTGCCCACCAGAAAAGCCTGTGAGGAAGAGAATTGCCCCGCATACCAAGGCGTCTCAGAGATCACGATCTCTCGATGGCTTGTGCCAACCTTGATCTCCGGCAAAGGGCCGCCGTAACCGGCAAAACATGTCGGACTCATCAAAAGGAAGGCAATCCAGCGCATGGTATCACCCCCGCATCGCCCGCTGGCGGAGGAAATGATCCGCGAGCACGAGATGCACCATCGCTTCGACCATCGGCACGGCTCTGGGCAGCACGCAGGGGTCGTGGCGGCCTCGGGCAGATAATGTCGTGTCCTCGCCAGTGTTGGTGACGGTCTTTTGCTCGCGCAGGACGGTGGCGGTGGGTTTGAAGGCGACGCGGAAGATGATCTCTTCGCCGTTGCTGATGCCGCCCTGGACGCCGCCGCTGCGGTTGGTGCGGGTGCGGACGCGTGCGGTGGGTAGCGGCTGGCGTGAGCCTGCCGCGTCGTCGCCGCCGGAGGAGGACTCACGTCCTCCACTACGAGAGGATTCGTGCTCCATATAGAACTCGTCGTTGTGCTCCAATCCGGTCATCGTGGTGCCGGAGAAGCCGCTGCCGATCTCAAAACCCTTCG
>JAYVIO010000326.1:0-3225 GCA_043770175.1 Verrucomicrobiales bacterium
GGTCATCTGCAAGGCTACACCTTCCTGCTGGGCGGCGGCGTCATCGCCGTGATTTATCTTGTCGTGTTTGTGCTGCCCCACATGGGCCATTGATGGAGAAATTGAATGAGCGTTCTTGAACTAATCATCGCACTCCCGCTGCTCGCCGCTTTGGCGATCTGGCTCGGTGCGCCTGCCCGTGCCGCCTCCATCGGTGCCACGCTCATCAACCTCATTCTCGTCTTCGTCACCACGATCCAATACGCGGGCAAAACCGGCCTCGCCTTCACGCAGTCGCGCACCATCCTCGAAAATCCCTCGCTCAGCTTCGCGGTCGGAGCCGATGGTGTTTCGCTCATCCTCGCCTTGCTCACCACGCTCGTGATGCTGGCCGCCGTCTGGCAGATTCAGGACCGTCCCGCCATCTTCTACATCTCATCGCTCCTCATCGGTGGTGGTGCGCTTGGGGCCTTCCTCACCACGGATGTTTTCTTCATCTACGCCTTTCACGAACTCGCGCTGATCCCGACCTTCCTCATGATCGCGTTGCATGGCCGTGCCGATGCCGCGCAACGCAAAGCAGTCGCTTGGAAGGCCACGATTTACCTCGGTGCTGGCAGTTTAGTGCTGCTTGCAGGTCTTGTGTGGCTCGTGCTCGAATTCAGCGGCGGGTCTAAACTTACCTTCGACCTTGAAGCCCTGCGTGCTCAAGCCGCGCTCACGCCGCTGCCCATCGCGAAGCAAGGACAGATTTTCTTTGTACTGCTGCTTGGTTTTGGTTCGCTCGTCAGTCTTTTCCCCTTCCACAGTTGGGCCGCACCGGCTTATGCCACCGCACCGACGCCTGTGGCCATGCTGCACTCCGGCGTGCTGAAAAAATTCGGCCTCTACGGCCTCATTCGCATCGCCATGCCGCTGCTGCCGCAGGCGGCCCAGGTGCCATGGGTGCAAAACGCGCTGCTGCTCATGCTGCTTGGCAACATCCTCGTCATGGGCCTCGTCACCATCCATGCGAATCGCCTCGACGACACGCTCGCGAATTCCAGCGTTATGCACATGGGCTACATCTTCCTCGGCATCGCCGCAGGCAGTGAGATCGCCCTCAAAGGCGCGGTGATCCTCATGTTCGCGCATGGCGTGTCCATCGCGCTGCTCTTTGCGCTCTGCGGCCGTCTGCGCAATCAGCTCGGCACCCTCGAATACAACAAGCTCGGCGGACTCGCCTCCCATGCGCCCTCCTTCACGGTTCTCTTCGCCTTCGGTGCCTTCGCCAGCATCGGTTTGCCCGGCCTGACGAACTTCGCCGGTGAAGTGATGATCTTTGCAGGCAGCTTCACGAATTTCAAAGTGGGTGCGCTCACGAATCTGCACTGGACCGTCTTCCTCGCGCTCTGGGGCGTGGTGATGTCCGCTGTTTACATGCTGCGCGCCTACCGCAGCATCTTCCACGGCAACGCCACCACCGGCCTGTTCATGAGCGACCCCGCTGTTGCGCAGCGTGTGCCGTTCATCCTGCTCGCCACCACGCTGCTCGTCACCGGCTGCTGCCCCTGGCTGCTGCTTAACCTCATGAAATCCGCGCTGTAGCCCCTGCCATGAGCGTTTTCACCATCGAAGCCGGCCTCGCCCTCCTCGGACTCGCATTGTTGCTCGTCGAGGCCTTCAAGCCCGACATCTCCCGCCGCACCCTTGGCCTCACCGCCATCGCCGGCGCCGCGCTTGCCCTCGTGCTGCTCGTCTTCGCGAACCACGACTCCTCTAGCCTGCCCGGCTTCATCCAACCCTGGCATCAGCTCGACACGCTCGCCCTGTTCTACAAAGGCTTCGCGCTCGTCATCACACTGCTCGTGCTCTGGCTCACGCTTGAATGCGCGCCCTATCTTTCGCGCTACACGGTCGATGGCAAGCTTGCCGAAATGTTCAGCCTGCCGCTCATCGTCTGCGTCGGCATGATGTGGATGGCTTCGGCCCGCGATTTGGTGACCGTCTTCGTCGCGCTCGAACTCGTCACCGTCAGTTTCTACGTCCTCGTCGCCTTCGCGCGTAAAAGTGCCTTCAGTCTCGAAGCTGGCGTCAAATATCTCATCCTCGGCGCTCTTTCGACCGGCATACTCGTCTATGGCATCGCCTGGATCTACGGTGCCACCGGCACCATGAGCTTCGACGGCATCGCCAAAGCTCTCGCCAATCCCGCCACCAGCAAAACCGCCGCTCTCTTCGGTGCTGCCATGCTGCTCTGCGGCCTCGGCTTCAAAGTCGCCGCCGCCCCCTTCCACATGTGGGTGCCCGATGTCTATCAAGGCGCACCCACACCCGTCACCGCCTTCCTTTCGGTCGGATCAAAAGCCGCAGGCTTCGTCGTCCTCACTCGCGCGCTCGATGCCTTCCTCGCCGAAGGCTCCATCATCGCCGTCGAAGTCCAGTCGCTCCTCCTCGTCGTCGGCTCGCTCACCGTCCTGCTCGGCAGCTTGCCCGCGATGTTCCAGACCAGCGTGAAGCGCCTGCTCGCCTACTCCAGCATCAGCCACGCCGGTTATCTGCTCCTCGCCCTCGCCTGTCGCGAAAGCGCCCGCTTCGATCTCTCCTCCGGCGGCATCGTCGCCTTCTACCTCGCCACTTACCTGCCGATGACCGTCCTCGGCTTCCTCGTTCTCGGTCTCATGCGCGCCAACGGCCTTGGCGAAGACATCAAAGACTTCGCCGGCCTCGCCAAACGCAATCCGACGCTCGCCCTGCTCATGACGATCTCCTTCGCCTCGCTCGCCGGCCTGCCGCTCACCGCTGGCTTCATCGGCAAGCTCTTCGTCTTCCTCGGCCTCGTCGATCACGGCTACTGGGGCGCCCTCAGTTGCGCCGTCATCGCCGCCGCCGCCGGCTTCTACTACTACTTCAAGACCGTCCTTGCGATGTACACCACCGAAGGCACCGACACCAGCACCCTCACCATCAGCACCGCCTCCAAAGCCGTCGCCGGAGTCCTCGCTGTCGCCATCCTCATCCTCGGCGTCTATCCCAAGCCGTTGCAGCAGGTGCTCACGTCTGATCGACACAGTGTCGTGGCGAAATAAGCGCCCGGTTTTATCGTCGCAGCGCGGTGATCAGCTCGTTCATCTTCGCCCGCATGAGTTCCAGATCGGCGAGAGTCGGTGGATCATTCGCAAACGGCGTGTCCAGCGTCGCCACGGCATTGCTGAGGTTGCTCGTTCCCGCGATGGCGCTGCTGAGCTGCGCATTCGTCACCTCACC
>JAYVIO010000327.1:0-8917 GCA_043770175.1 Verrucomicrobiales bacterium
GCGTGTGAGCCTGCGTGTCCGAGCGGGGTGCCGTATCGGGATTTGATCAGCCCGTTTCGTGCTTTGGCGGCGGGGAAGATGAAACGCGGGTTTTTGGAAAGACTGCGGAGATTTTTGGCGGCGCAGACCGTGCCTTTTCCGTGGCGGTTTCGTGTGGCTGCGAAGATAGGACGAATAGGTCGGATGGGACTGATGCCGAAGAACTGGCGTGCGATGCTAGAGCTAATGCCGGAGACGCTGCCGCCTGCTCAGTCATGGGCTGCGGTGAATCCGGCGATGGGTGAAAGGCGTGCACGTGTGGCTCTGCTGCTGGGCTGCGCGCAGCAGGTGCTCGATCCTGACATCAACACGGCCACGATCGAAGTTCTCACGCGCAATGGCATCGAGGTCGTCATTCCGCGCTCGCAGGGCTGCTGCGGCGGTTTGGCGTGGCACACGGGCGATCTCAAAGCGGCACAGAAGTTTGCACGGCGGAATCTAACGGCATTTCCAGACAATGTGGACGCGATCCTAACAAACGCCGCCGGCTGCGGCTCGGCGATGCATGAATATCATCTCGTTTTGAGAGGCACGACGGATGAAGCGCGTGCAGAGGCCTTTCGGCATCGCGTGATGGATGTGAGCGCGTTTTTGATGAAGCTCGGCCTGCGCGAGCCGCTGCGGGAAACAAAGCTCAAGGCCGCCTACCACGACGCCTGCCATCTCTCGAACGCGCAGAACGTCCGCAAGCAGCCGCGTGACCTGCTGAAGGCCATTCCGGGACTGCAACTGCTGGAAATCAGCGACGCGCATCTCTGCTGTGGCAGTGCGGGCAGTTACAACATGGATCAGCCGGAGATCGCGTCGTCGCTGGGCGAGCAGAAGGCGATGCACATCATTGCTACTGGCGCGGATGTTGTCGCCACCGGCAACATCGGCTGCATGACGCAGGTGCAGATGCATCTGAAGAAACTCGGATCGCGCATTGAGGTGAAACACACGATGCAGCTTGTGCGTGATGCTCTGCCCAAACTTTCATGACCTGGCCCCAAAACTACGATCCTCTCGGCAGCCTGATTTTCTCCTCACTCGTGGCGGCGGTGCCGGTGGTGACTTTACTGGGGCTGCTGGCGTTCTGGCATGTGCGGGCGCAGGTGGCGGCACTGGCCGGGCTGATCACAGCGCTCATGATTGCGGTGTTTGTGTATCACATGCCGGCGACATTGGCGGGCATGGCGGCGGTGAATGGGGCGCTGTTTGGGTTGTTTCCCATCGGCTGGATCGTGCTGAACGCGATGTTTGTCTATAACCTGAGCGTGGAGACTGGGCAGTTTGCGGTGCTGCAAAAACAGATCGCGAGTGTTTCAAGTGACCGGCGGATTCAGGCGCTGCTGATCGCGTTTGCTTTTGGTGCGTTCATCGAAGGCGCGGCGGGCTTTGGTGCGCCGGTGGCGATCACGGGCGCGCTGATGATCGGCCTCGGCTTCAAACCACTCGAAGCGGCGAAGCTGGCGCTCATTGGAAACACGGCACCCGTGGCGTTTGGATCGCTCGGCACGCCGCTGACGACGCTGGCGGACATCACGGGGCTCGATCTGCTTTCTTTGAGCGCGATGGTCGGCAGGCAGTTGCCGATCTTTTCGCTGATCGTGCCATTCTGGCTGGTGGCGGCGCAAGTCGGCGTGCGCGGGATGCTCGGCGTGTGGCCGGCGTGTTTCGTGACGGGCGCGAGCTTTGGCGTGATGCAGTTTGTGATGAGCAATTATCACGGGCCGTGGCTGGTGGACATCGTGAGCGCTGTGGTGGCAATGGCGGCGCTGGTGCTATTTATGAAAGTGTGGAAGCCAAAGGATGAACCCGAAAAGCCGGTGACCACAGAAGTCCGCAGCGCGGCACCTTGGAAAGCGTGGCTGCCGTGGGTGTTCTTGACGGCCTTTGTGTTCGCGTGGGGCATGCCAGCGGTGAAGAGCGGCTTGAACGGGGTCTTCAATCAAGAGATCGAGGTGCCGCTGCTGCACAAGATGGTGGAGCGCGTACCGCCGGTGGTGGTGCATCCTGAAGTGGAGAAGGCGGTGTTTAAATTCAATGCGCTGAGCGCCACGGGCACGGCGGCGATGATCGCTGGCATGGCGGCAGGGCTTTGTCTCGGCCTGTCACCGCTGCGACTTTTAAAACTCTATGGCGCCACGATTTGGAAGCTGCGCGTGTCGCTGCTGACGATCTCACTCATGCTGGCTCTGGGCTATGTGTCACGCTACAGCGGCACGGACACGACGATGGGGCTGATGCTGGCTTCGACAGGCGTGTTGTTCCCATTTTTCTCACCGATCATCGGCTGGCTCGGTGTAGCGGTGACGGGCAGCGACACATCATCGAATGTGCTCTTTGGCAATCTCCAACAGGTCACGGCGAACCAACTGCATCTCTCGCCGATCCACATGGCGGCCTCAAACAGCAGCGGCGGGGTGATGGGCAAGATGATCGACGCGCAGAGCATCGTTGTGGCGGCGGTGGCGACCGGGGGGCATCCTGACAGTCCCGATGCGGGCACCGTGCTGCGTAGTGTGTTCTGGCACAGCGTGGCGCTCGCTTTGCTCATGGGCGTGCTGGTGATGGTGCAGGCTTACTGGATGCCTTGGATCGTGGTGAAGTGATCGTGTAGGCATTTTCACTGTTCTCGCCTGCGAAAAGCAAGACTCCACTTGTCAGATGTGGAGGGCCTCTCCTATGATGAACCCACGATGAGTCAAGGCGCTCCACAAGACATTGCTTCGGGCTGCACACGCCCAACCGAGGATGAGATGCGCTTTTTCTTCGAGCATTCGTTGGATCTGCTGTGTGTCGCCAACTTTGAGGGCTGGTTTACCAAGCTGAATCCGGCCTGGGAAGGAGCGCTGGGCTTCACCCGCGAGGAATTGATGGCCGTGCCTTATGTGGAATTCATCCATCCCGATGATATTGCGGGGACAGTGGCCGAGGCGCAGAAGCTCAGCACGGGCGCGCTGACGTTGTCGTTTGAAAACCGCTTCCGTCGCAGGGACGGCGGCCACATCTGGCTGCTGTGGCATGCGATGCCTGACCGCGAACGGGGGCTGATTTTTGCCGCTGCACGCGACATCACGGCGAAAAAAATCATGGAGCAGGAACTGCTCCGCACCACGCAGTTGCAGCAGGCGATCCTGGACGGTGCGAACTTCACCATCATCTCCGGTGCGCCGGACGGCATCATCCAGACATTCAATGCCGAAGCGGAGCACAGCCTGGGCTATTCAGCGGTCGAGATGATCGGCAAGGTGACTCCCGCCATCATTCACGATCCCGAGGAAGTGGTGCGGCGTGCGGAGGTGCTTTCCAAGGAGCTGGGCCGTCCCGTTGAGCCGGGTTTTGAAACTTTTGTGGCAAAGGCGCGACTTGGCATGCCGGATGAGAACGAATGGACTTACATCCGCAAGGACGGCAGCCGTTATCCGGTGCTGCTGTCGGTGACGGCGTTGACGGACAAGTGCGGGCAGATCACTGGCTTCCTCGGCGTGGGCCAGGACATCACGGAGCGCAAGCGGGCGGAGGAAGCGCAGAGCAGAATGGCTGACCGGCTGCTGCTGGCCACGCGCGCCGCGAACGTGGGCATCTGGGATTTCGATGTGGTGCATCAGCGCCTGGTGTGGGACGATGCGATGTACCGACTCTATGGCATCACGGCGGCGACTTTTTCCGGCGCTTACGAGGCGTGGGAGTCCGGTCTGCATCCTGATGACAAGGCCATCCAGGCTGAGCGGCTACAGATGGCCCTGCGCGGGGAACAAGATTTCGACACGGAGTTCCGTGTGGTGTGGCCGGATGGCGCATTGCGGCATATCAAAGCCAACGGCGTCGTTCAGCGTGACAGCGCGGGCAATGCCGTGCGCATGATCGGAACGAACTGGGACATCACCGAGGCGAAGCTGGCAGCGGAACGCATGCTGCAGGCGTCGCAGGCCATGCAGGCCATGAACACCCAACTGCTCGCCGCCAAGGCCGAGGCGGAGCGTGCCAGCCATGCGAAGAGCGAATTCCTGGCCCAGATGAGCCATGAAATCCGCACGCCGATGAACGGCATCATCGGCATGACGGGCGTGGCGCTGAACACGCAGCTCACCCCTGAACAGCGGGAATACCTCACCATGGTGAGGACGAGCGCTGATGCGCTGCTGACAGTGATCAACGACGTGCTGGACTTCTCCAAAATCGAAGCGGGCAGGCTCAGCCTCGACCACATGGAGTTCCGCGTGCGCGAAATCTTTGGCGACACGATGAAAACCCTCGCCAATCGCGCCAACGAGAAAAGCCTGGAACTGGCCTGCCATTTCCATCCCGAGGTGCCCGATGTTCTGGCGGGTGATCCTGGACGCCTGCGCCAGATCATCGTGAACCTGGTGGGCAATGCGATCAAATTTACCCATCAGGGCGAGATCGTGCTGGATGTGCGCGTCGAGTCGCAAACCGATGAAGCCTGCTGCCTGCACTTCACCGTGAGCGACACCGGCATCGGCATACCCGTTGAAAAGCAGCAGCTTATCTTTGACGCTTTCACCCAGGCTGACAGCTCCACGACGCGTGAATATGGCGGCACCGGTCTGGGGCTGGCGATCTCGGCACGGCTGGTGGGCATGATGGGAGGGCGCATCTGGGTCGAGAGCGAGCTGCACCGGGGCAGCTCGTTTCACTTCACCACCCAGATGCAAAAAGTGGCCAGCTCAGTGGAGAGCGAGGCGCCGGTGCGGCTGGAACTGCTCAATGCCTTGCGCGTGCTGGTGGTGGACGATAACGCGACCAACCGCCGCATTCTGGAGGAGACTCTGAACAGCTGGCACATGCAGCCCACGCTGACCGACGGCGGCGCTGCGGCCATTGAGGCCATGCAAATCGCCACGCAGACCCACAAGCCGTTTGGCCTGGTCCTCCTCGATTTTCACATGCCCAAGATGGACGGCTTCACCGTCGCCGCAAAACTGCGTGCGATGGCCCCAACGCCCATCGTGATGCTGACCTCGGGTCCGCGGGCTGGAGATGCCGCACGTTCCCGTGAAATGGGCATCTCCTCCTGCCTGACCAAGCCCGTAAAGCAGTCGGAACTGCTCGACTCGATGCTGGGCGCACTGAACATTGATCACACGCTCCGCCATCAGCCGATCGCGACATCTGCCCCGGGTGCCGCGGCCACCGTCGCCAGCGGGAACCGCCTGCATATCCTGGTCGCCGAAGACAATGCGGTGAACCAAAAGCTCGCCAGCCTGCTGCTCCAAGAACGGGGACACTCCCATCTCATCGTGCCCAACGGCAGGGAGGCACTCGCCGCCTTTGAACGCGAGTCGTTCGACTGTGTGCTCATGGACGTGCAGATGCCAGAGATGGATGGCTTTCAGGCAACTGCCGCCATTCGGGACCGCGAAAAACTCATCGGCGGTCACGTCCCGATCATTGCGATGACCGCCCATGCTTTAAAAGGAGACCGGGAGCGCTGCCTGGCGGCCGGGATGGACGGCTATGTCTCCAAGCCCATCCAGCCAGACGAACTCTGGCGGACCATGTCAGAGCTGCTGACACCCACATCATCCCCGCCAGCGGCGGCTCCCCTGCCGGTGCCGGCGGAGTCCCATCCCGAAGACGACGCCATCCGCGCCCAGGTGTTGAAGACCGCCAGCGGCAGTGTCGATTTCATGCGCCAGCTTGCCCAGGTCTTCATCGAAGAGTCTGCCACGCTCCTGTCCGGCATCCACACCGCCATTGCCAATGGTGACGCGAAGGCGCTTCAAGCTCATGCGCATTCCCTCAAAGGCGCGCTGGCCCTGTTCGGCTCAGACCGCGCCACCGCCGCCGCACAGCGGCTGGAAACGATCGGCCACGAAGCTGAATTGCAGGCAGCGCCAGCCGCCTGTGCCACGCTCGACGCGGAAATGCAGCGCCTGCGGCCCACGCTGGAGCGGATGGTGGGATGAACTCAAAACTCCGTCCCGCAAAGACGTGACTGGCGCGTGCGTAGTGTCAGCAGCACCATCCGCCATGCTTACCCGCCGACAACTGCTTCACACGACCGGACAAGGTTTCGGCGCGCTCGCGTTTGCCTCGCTGAATGCGGGAGAGACGTCGCATCGCTCGCAGATGATTGCGCCGAAGGCGAAACGCGTGGTGCAGCTCTTTATGGGCGGTGCGGCGTCGCATGTGGACTTGTTTGATTACAAGCCGGCGCTGATCAAGCATCATGGTGAGGAATCAAACTTCGGCGAGGCCGTGGAGGCATTTCAAAACGGCCTCGGGCCGTGGAAGAAGCCGGTGTGGGATTTCAAACCGTATGGCAAAAGCGGCCGCATGCTCAGCGAGGCCGTCTCACCGCTCGGTGCGTGCGCGGACGACATGGCCTTCGTGCACAACATGGTCGGAAAAACGGGTGTGCATTCGCAAGGGACCCTGCTGCAGGCCACGGGCTTCAATCTACCGGGTTTTCCAGGCATGGGCTGCTGGGTGAGCTATGCGCTCGGTTCGCTGAGTGATAATTTGCCGACCTTCGTCGTGCTGCCGGATCATCGCGGCTTTGCCTCAAACGGGCCTAAGAATTGGGACAGCGCCTTTTTGCCATCGCAGCATGCAGGGACGATCATCTATCCCGGCGCGGAGACACCGATCAGTGATCTGTTTCCGCACAAATCGGGCCGCTACATCAGCGCGAAGTCAGATCGTGAGGGTTTTGCGCTGCTGGAGCAATTGAATCGCCAACACATGCAGCAGCGCGAGGAAGACTCGCGTCTCGACTCGCGCATCAAGAGCTACGAACTCGCGGCGAAGATGCAACTCGCCGCGCCGGAGGCTTTGGACATCAGCAAGGAGTCTGATGCGATGAAAACGATGTACGGCATCCAGGAGCATCGCAAAGTGTGGCCCACGGAGATCAATCCCGAGGAGGAGGCCGACTACATGGGCCGCAAGTGCCTCGCTGCGCGGCGTCTGCTGGAACGTGGCGTGCGTTTCGTGCAAATCTGGAGCGGCAACGATAACGGCTTCCCGCGTCGCAACTGGGACAGCCACGAGGACGTCGAGCGTGATCACGGTCCGCTCGCCTGGGGCATGGCGAAGGCTGTTTCAGCGTTGATCCTCGATTTGAAACAACGCGGTCTGCTTGATGACACGATCATTCTGTGGACCACCGAGTTCGGCCGCATGCCCAGCACGCAAGGCGGCAAAGGCCGCGATCACAACCCCTACGTCTTCACCAACTGGCTCTGTGGCGGCGGCATCCAAGGCGGTGTCACCGCCGGTGAGAGCGATCAGTGGGGCTACAAGCCACTCGACCGCGCCAATCCGACGACCTGCTATGACATTCACGCCACAATGATGCACCTGCTCGGCATCGATCACGAAAAACTCACCGTGCGCCACAACGGCATCGACCGTCGCCTCACGGATGTGCATGGGCATGTGATTCGTGAGTTGGTCGCTTGAAAGAATCGCCGCAGCCACTCACCACGCGGCATCCACGACAAAGTCATCCTCGATCTGATCCGTTTTGAAGCGGTAGATGCTTTTTACCATCGCTGGAGAGGTCTGCTGCTCGAACCATGCGGCGGAGCACCAGGGGTAATCCTTCGCCATCTTCGCTAGGCCATGCCGCACCGCGTTCTGGTGCGTGTAGTTCAGCCGGGCAAAGTAGGAGCGCGGGTAGTCCAGTTTTGTCTCCCAGTAGTTGAACCACACCTGACGACCCGGTGTCCCATCGAGCTTGTTCACCCACTTCGCCGTCTTCTCGTGCAGCATTCCGAGCATGGCCGGCAGGCTCTCCGCCGTGTCCGGGCTTTCAGCGACGAAGTGATAATGATTCGAGAGCACCGCCCATGCCTCCAGCCGCCAGCCGCCAGCCATGGTCGACACACACCGTCAGCAACCCCCGATGCAGCAACTCAAGCCGCTCGCGGGTGCGGAAATGATGCTCGTGATCCAGCGTGGCGGCCGTGACGAAGTAGATGCCCCGCTCCGTCAGCCGGTGCACCGGCGCATGAGGCCAGGGGATGCGGTCATCAGGAGATTCAGGCATTAGTTGAAGCATGGATAGCTTCGCGCCACTCGCAAGTCCCGGGCGCAGAGCTCAAAATGTCGCGCCAGCGTCGTGGAGTGCAGTGAGAAGCGTCAGCGCCACACCGCTTTCGTCGAAGTGAAAAACGTGGAAGTCCAAACCTCAGTCTGACCACCCCAGCCAAGCGCTCCATCGCGATGCCTGTTGTCGTGCCGGCGTCACCCGCGCAGCAAAAGCGGTGTCGTCGATGCCCCCGGGCATCTCTGCCCCCGCACTCCAAAACGCTGGCGCGACTCTCAACAATCCTGGCCTTGGCGAGGCTCTGAACTTGGCTCAGCATCAGAGGACAGCGTGATGAACTTGCTCCTCGTGCCCCGTAGTTCATTGGCATGAGCAAGCTCCTGATCTTCTTTTCCCTGTTGGCACTCCAAGCCTTCGGCCAGCCGCTGCGCCTCACGACTTTTCGTGCGGATGTCACGCCACCCATCGGTGCGCCGTTGTGTGGTGGCTTGGTGAAGCCGGTTGTGGGCGTGAGCGAGCCATTGCTGGCATTGGGCGTGGTGATTCTGAGCGACGATAAGCCGGCGGTGCTGTGCGCGGTGGATTGGTGTGAGATTCGTGCGGGGGATCATGTGCATTGGCGTGAGGTACTGGCGCGTGCGGCTGGGACAACGCCGGAGCGGGTGGCGGTGCAGAGTTTGCATCAGCACAATGCGCCGTTGGCGGATTCGGCGGCACACAAGCTGCTGGCGGGTTTTGAGAAACCGCCGAGTGTGATCGACATCGAATGGGCGGAACGGGCGCTGGCAGGCGTGGCGGCCAGTATTGAGACGGCGTTGAAGAATCCGTCGCCAGTGACGCACATTGCACATGGTGAGGCAGCGGTGGAGAAGGTGG
>JAYVIO010000328.1:0-3208 GCA_043770175.1 Verrucomicrobiales bacterium
GTGCTCGCGGCGTTGCGGAATCATCCTTTGCTGCGTGGTGTCCGCCTCTGGGACATGATTCAAAAGGTGCATGCACCGAAAGAACCGCCGCAGGTTCAATCCTCGGTTCTCTCGTCTATCGTCAGGCCGTCCGCAGTGCCTGTTGCCAAACCATCTGCTCCTGCTCCAATCGCAAAACCACCGCCTGTGCCCGGAGCCAAGCCACCACCTCCGCCTTCCACCGTCCCGCAGGGCAAACCGGTCACACGACCGCCTTCAATACCGATGATGAAACCGGTTGCCAGGCCGCCAGGGGCGCCCATCGCAAAACCGCCGCAGGGCGTGCTGCGGCCACCGATGAGCAAGCTGCCGCCACCTTCACAGGGTACCGCCGCATAAGGTGCGCTTTCCGGCTACAAAGCCATGTTGCGTGACGTTTATCGCGCCACCATGAAAGCACTCGTCCTCCTCCTGCTCGGCACCTTCACGTTTCATGCCTCGGCGGCGGAGGCAAAACGTCCGAACATCCTCTTCATCTACGCCGACGACCAATCGACGAAAACCGTCGGCTGCTATCCCGGCTCATGGCCTTGGGTGAAGACGCCGAACATCGACGCATTGGCAAAAAACGGCGTGCGCTTCCATGCGGCCTACCTCGGCTCCTGGTGCATGCCGTCGCGCGCCACGCTGCTCACCGGCCGCCATCCGCATGGCATTGAGTCGATGTCGATGGAGGGCAAGTATCCTGGCAGCACCTACGATCCGAAGCAGTGTCGGTTCATCCCCGCGCAGATGCGCCAGCAGGGCTACCACACCGCACAGATCGGCAAGTGGCACACCGGCACCGATTCCGGCTGGGGGCGTGACTGGGATCATCAGATCGTGTGGAACCGCCCGCTGCATCCTGAGAACGCCGGCGCGTATTACGAGACACAGATTCTCTCCATCGACGGCAAGGAGCAGACCGTGGAAGGCTACCCTGCTGACAACTACACCCAGTGGTCGCTCGACTACATCCGTGGCAAACACCGTGACGCTGCGAAGCCCTGGTACCTCTGGCTCTGCTACGGCAGCATCCACGGGCCCTCCACACCCGCGAAACGTCACAAGGGCCTCTACAAAGACGGCGAAGTGCCCGTGCCTGCCGACATCTTCCCGCCCCGCGAAGGCAAACCGGATTACCTCAACAAGACACAGGCTTGGACCAAAGGCGAGGACGGCCATCCCATCGCTGGCAAAGGTGGCGAAGCCTTCGGCGAGGCAAAAAAAGCGAAGCGCTTCGATGATTGGGTGCGTCAGGTGAACGAATGCGTCCCCGCCATCGACGAAGGCGTCGGTCAATTGATCGCCGCGCTCAAGGAATCCGGCCAATACGACAACACGCTCATCATCTACACCGCCGACCAGGGCTTCAGCATGGGCGAGCACGGTTTTCGCACCAAACTCGCGCCTTACGACGCGAACTACCGCTCCCCGCTCATCGTCAGCATGCCTTCACGTTTCCCCACGGGCAAAGTCTGCGATGTTCCGGTGAACGCTCCCGATCTCGCCGCCACCTTCCTCGCCATCAGCGGCGTGAAAGTGCCGTGGCAGACACACGGCCGCGATCTCACATCGCTGTTCGAAAAACCCGATGCCGCATGGCCGCACGCCTGCTTCTACGAGCACATGGGCAACGAGTATGGTAGCAAAGTCAATCAAACCATCCTCACCCAAGGCAAGCAGGACAACTATCAAGGCGTGCCGCTCTACGCCGCCGTTGTGCAGGATCAATTCAAACTCGTCCACTACCTCGACGGTCAGTCCGGCGAAGAACTCTACGATTTGAAGTCCGATCCCGAGGAATTGAGAAACCTCATCGGTGATGCCTCACACGCCGGGCGCATCGTGAAATTGCGCGAGGCCATGAAAGCGGAGCTTGCTCGCACAGAGGCAGGTTTCGCCAATTCTGTGAAGTAGCGCATCATTTCCTCAGCTTCGTTACTTCATCCAGCGGCACTTTCAGAAGCTCGGTCACGTTCTTCTTGTTTGAGAACGCAATGAACAGGCTGCCTTCATGCTCGATGACATGCGGATACTGAAATGTCGTCGCTTTTGGAGACGGAATATCCAGCCGTGCCATGCGCGTGAACTGCTTCCCATCCTCTGAAACTGCAAGATGCATCTCACGACGGCCCACGGCAGGGTTCGCATTGGACACCAGCACCCGGAAACCGCGGCTCGTCCTCAGCGTGAACAGTTTGCTCGTCGAGTTCGGATAATTCGTGATCTCAGGCGTGCTCCACGTTCGTCCGTGATCCGTCGAAACAGAGCGGAACAACCGCTGAGAGCCGCCATTGTCGCGAATTGCCGCAATCAGCGTACCATCAGCCAGTTCCCACCACACCGGCTCGTCTGGGCTGAATTTGGATGCCTTCATCGCAGCCTGCCGGTCCACCACCGGCACAACCAGCCAGTCGCTGAGCGACTTCACGCCACCGATGAGCATGGAGACATTGAAGCGCGCATCCCGCCGCGTCATCATCCACTCGCCGGAGGAGAGCCTCTGCGGGGCGAAGTTGTTGATCGCATTTTCAAATACCACCGCCTTCTCTTTCCAAGTCTCGCCCGTTTTGTCCCACGCAAACGTCACCAGCTTCAAATCCTTGTTCACACCGAACGCGCCCTTGCCCTGATAACTCGCCGCCAGCGCCAAAAGCTCGCCATCTCGCACCCAAAACCCACGCGCGATGTAGGCGCGGCCCTCCGCAGGCATGCCTGTGAGATTTTTCGGCGCGCTCCACGTCAGTCCGTCCTCACTTGTCGCATAACGCACATGTTGCGTCGGCACATCCTCCACCACTGGCCCCGCGCTCCACATGCACCAGAACTTGCCCTCGTGATGCAGCAGGTAGTTGTGGAGCTGAAATTTCCACGCCTCATCGTACGGGCACACCACTGCATGCGTGCCCTTCAGCACGGGCATCTTGGCAAAGTCGATCTTCGTCGGATCAGCCTCAGTGCCTGGGAGATCAAGCAACGCCACGTCTGATTCTGCGGCCATGATCTGGGCGCAAACGATAAAGCTCAGGCAAATCCTACGGATCATGGTTGAAAGGAGCTTCACTTATTCACCGGAGGCAATTTGCACGACTGCCAGGCCAGAAACCGCCACTGACCTCCTTCTTCACGCCACACGGCCAGAAAGCTCAGCACGCTGTCCATCTCACCTGTTGGCGTCACTGCTTTG
>JAYVIO010000329.1:0-3195 GCA_043770175.1 Verrucomicrobiales bacterium
GGTCCTTGGGAGCGCCACGCCGAGCAGATGTTTCACCTGGCTCAACGCGATGTGACACGCCGCGGCACTGGTAAAGCCGGAGAGCACCGGGTGACTGAGAAAGTTCGTTAGCACCCCCAGCCGCGCGACTCCCATTGCGATCTGCATAACACCCGCGATGAGCGCGGTGGCCATGGCGAATGCGAGATAGCGCGGCGAACCGGGCTCTGCCAATGCGCCGACCTGCGTCAGGACGAGCAGCGATATCAGCGCTGATGGGCCGACCGACACAAACCGGCTGGTGCCAAGCAACGCATAAACTGCGAGTGGCAACAGGCTGGCATAAACGCCGACCTGCGGCGGCAGCCCGGCGAGCAGCGCAAACGCCATGGCCTGGGGGATGACCAGTGCAGCTACGATCACGCCCGCGAGCATGTCGCCGGGCAGATGCTGGCGGTCGTAATGCCGAAGGCAGTCGATCGCCGGGATCAAGCGTTTGAGCCATGACCCGTGTTCGTTGCATTTCGCAATAGGCTGAGTGCTCATGGGAACGCGCGAACAGAGCCGCGGCTATCCGCCGCTCTTGATGTAGGCGTAGCCGTCCGCCTGTTTGCGGACGACTTCGCTGACGCCGGAGGGGACGGTCGTTGACAGCTCGACGAAGTCTTTCTTCTCCAACTTCTCGCGTTTCATTGTGTTCTCGCACGCGGCAAAGACGACACCGTCGGCACTAAGTTTTTCGAGCTTCGTTTTCAGCTCGCTATTCTCGGCGGAGGTCTTTCCCAGCAGCATGCCGACGCCTTTGCCGTGCGTCACGACTTCGATCTTCGTCCCCGCGCCGAGTTCCTTGCGGGTGTTCTCGACGTTGCGTAGCACCCCCTGCCATTTCTCCGCGCCGTCGATGGAGACTTCAAAGACGACTTTGTGCGTTTTGTCGTCGGAGGGCTTTTCGGGTTCGGCGCTCATGGCGGTGAGTGGGAACACGGTAAGCGTGGCGAGGGCGATGGTTTTGAGCAGGTTTTTCATAGGTATCAGTGTGAAGAGTCAACGTGTGCTAAAGCGCTCGATCGCGAAGAGCGCGGCGATCAGCAGCAGGGCGAAGGCGGGGACAAAAACGCCGCGCGGGATGTGCAGGAGGTCTGGGAGCATGACCTTGCCTTTGTCGCCCCACGTCTCGACGGTGCGCTTCAGCCAGCCGGACATCTCGGCAAACAAATAAGATCCGGCAACGAGGCCAGCCATGCCAAAGAGCACGTCCCAGCTTCCCTGTCCCAGCGCCACCGCGCCGGTGCCAGGGCAGTAGGCGATCAGCGCAAAGCCAATACCAAACAACGCGCCGCCGATGATCTGCGCGCCGATCCTGGTCGGATGAATGTCCAGATTGACCTTCGCGAAATGATGCAGCGTGAACACGCCGATCATTCCCACGACGATGGCGGCCATCATGACCTTGGCGACGGTGAAGTCCTGGAGCAGGAGCTGGCCGATGAGGATGTTGTATTTGCCGACGCCGCCTTTTTGCAAAAGGAAGCCGAAGGCCGTGCCGAAGATGATCGCGGCCACGAGTTTCTTGCCAGCAGGCACCGTTGGAGGTGGCGCGCTGGATTCTTTGACTGCTTTGCCAGGATCGATCATAACGCGGTGTAGATGAGCATGGCAGCGGCGATGCCGCCGATGAACATGAAGATGACGGTGAGCCACGAGCCCGCATTGAGCTGAAGCGTGCCGCTGATGCCGTGACCGCTCGTGCATCCGCCTGCAAGCCGTGCGCCAAAGGCCATCAGCACACCGCCGACAAAGCCAATGACTCCGCGCAATGCGATGCTGTCACCAAAGCGATCCACCCACATCGGATGCAGCCATTCATTGCGAATCTCACCGCCCGTCCACGCCGCGATGAAGCCGCCCAGGATGGTGAAGAGGACAAAAATAAAACCCCAATTCACGCTGGGCGGATTGCTTTGGTAATACTGAAGCGATTCCGTGTGTCGGCGCGCGACCAGCTTGCCGATGAACCCGGCGACCGTCGCGTAAAAGGATGAGGCACCGATAGGCTTGTCAGAAAAGTAGAACGTTAGCCAGGACAGCACCCCGATCCCCGCACCGACGATATAAGGCGACCACGCCGGGCCGTCGTAGTGGGTGGCGTCCACGCCAAAATCAGCCGCGCCTGCCAACGAGGGCAGCAACAACAGCGTCACGGTGAGAGGCCGCTTCATGCGTCATCACCTCCGCCTGCGATGGGCAGCTTCGCCTTCTTCCACGCCTGCCAGCTTCCTGGCACGTTGCTCACCTGGCGGAAGCCCTCTTGTTTTAAGACGCTCGTGCCGATGCTCGCGCGATAACCGCTTTCGCAATACACGGCGACGGGCTTCTCTGAATCCAGCGCGGCGGCTTTCTCGCGCAGTTCCGGCAGGAACATGTGAACAGCTCCAGGCACATGCCCTTTCTGCCATTCGCCAGGCGAGCGCACGTCCACGATCTGCAAGCCAGGGCCTGCGTCCGCCATTTCATGCACGGTCATCTGACCGACTTCATCCAGCGGCAGACCGGCATTGTCCCAGGCAGTCATTCCACCGACGAGATACCCCGCGAACTTCGTGAAGCCAGTGCGGACGAAGAGCTTTACCACTTCATCCACCTTGCTGTCGTTATCGAGGACGAGCAGAATCGGCTCTTCCGGCTCGAGCAACCAGCCCGCCCAGATCGAAAGCATGGGCGTGGCACCGATGCTCAGCGCATCTTTGATGTGACCGCCGCCGAAGGCCAGCATCTGCCGCGTATCCACCAGCACCCCGGCTTTCTTCTCCACTGCCTCGTTGAACGCCTTCGCCGGCAGGCCAGGCACGCGCGGCAGATTGCCGAGCACCTCCGGTCCCTTCGCGTTCAACTTCTTCATCAGCGGATAATACTTTGGCACCGGCGGCGCGCTGCCCAGCGCGTGCTCCTTGAATTTTTCGAAGTCGGTGATCTGGAGATAAGCATTAAACTTCCGCTCGTAGCCGATCGTGCTCTCCAGCCGGTCACCGATGTCAGCGCCGCACGGGGAGCCATGAGCGTGCGCGGGGTGAATCACGACGCTGTCCGGC
Organism: Verrucomicrobiales bacterium; assembly: GCA_043770175.1. Lineage (GTDB taxonomy): Bacteria > Verrucomicrobiota > Verrucomicrobiia > Verrucomicrobiales > Verrucomicrobiaceae > Prosthecobacter. The sequence goes on from JAYVIO010000329.1 coordinate 3,069, forward strand.
AGCGCGAGAAAATACCCGCGCAGTGTTTCAAACAGCTTCCTGGTGAGCTCCTCCGTCTCACTGGAGCCGAGAAGATCGGGCCGGCCCGCCGAGTTGACGAAGAGCGAATCGCCCGTCAGCACGCCCC
>JAYVIO010000330.1:0-3184 GCA_043770175.1 Verrucomicrobiales bacterium
TGACGGGGGTGGCTGGCATAAGAGCGTGCTTTCATGGCGAGTTTAAGGCGCTTTGCAAGCCCCGGTTCGGGGGTGCAGGGCAAGTTGCAGCCGGGCTAGAGATTGAAATGAGTAAATCAGTAAGTCAGTAAATGAATCCGGTTTCTGAAACGAGCCTCAGCCGGTATGGGAGAATTCGCGATTCCAATGAAGACAAGGTAAACTTCGCCTCCCATTCTCATGAAGCTTCGCTTTTTGCTTCCAACCCGCTGAATCAAAGTCGCCTCCCGTCAATCCAGACCATAACCCACCATGAGCACCCGACTCATCATCGCTTCACTCGCCACGTTTCTCGTGGTGCCACTGCTCACGTTCGCTGCTGCAGGCGACTATCTCATTGAGGAAGATGGAGCTGCCGGGCCGCTGCCGCCAAGCCTGGAGTTTCATCATGGCGCATGGAAGTTCGGTGAGGGGGCGATGATCGGTGAGCAGGTGCCGACGGAGAATCACATGGCGACGATCAAGGCGCTGATGGCCTTTGATCAGATGACGGTGGCATGGAAGATGAAGTTCGCGGTGCCGAAGCAGCGCTTCCTGTTCGTGGCGTGGCCGGCGGACTCGGGCGCGCATGCGATGGATTTCAACTATGTGCCGGACACGGGTGAGATGTCGCTGGTGCGGCCGAAGTCGAAGGAGCAAGACAGCGCGGTGCTGGCGAAGGGAAGGATCGCCAAGCTGGACACCGAGTGGCATGAGCTGACCTGCATCCATGACGGGCCAAACTTCACGCTGACCATTGATGGCGTGACGATCACGGCGGCAGACGAGTCGTTCAACCGGCCGATGGGACCGTTCTACCTCAACGGCGGCGGTTTCAATGGCGCGAAGTTTCTGGTGAAGGATCTGAAGGTGAGCGCCCTGCCTGGATCACCCGCGACGCGCAAGCTCCTGCCTCCCACACCGCCGAAGGCTGCTGCGGCCAAGTCACTGCCGCCGCCGCGCACCTATCACGCTGCGTCGGATGATCGCGTGCTCGCCGAATTCGAAGGCGAGGGCTTTGGCCAATGGACCACAATGGGCGAGGCCTTTGGCAGCGGACCGCAGGATCTGAAGGACTGCAAGAACCGGCCCGCGCGTGCCATCGGTGCTCGCCTGGCGAACTCGTTTCGCCCGAACGACAAGCCAACCGGCACGCTGAACTCGCCTGCGTTCACGATTGATCGCAAACATCTGCATTTCCTCATCGGCGGCGGACCGCATGAAGGCCAGACCTGCTTCAATCTCATCATTGACGGCAAGACCGTGCGCAGCGCCACCGGCTGCGGGAGGAAGGACGACCAAGGCAAGGAGATCATGCTGTGGGAGTCGTGGGACATGAGCGAGAAGCAAGGCAAGAGCGCGACGCTGCAAGCGGTGGACAGTCACAGCGGCGGCTGGGGCCATATCCAGGTGGATCAGCCGGTGCTCTCGAACGCAGGGCTGAAGTGAGTCTTGTCCTTGCGGCTGATCCGTTGTTCGAACTCCAGGGAGAAGAAGCCATCCAGGTTCGATTTAGGATCAACGAGAGAAAGCGGAGACAGCTTGTGTATTCCATGAACTCACCGATGCATCGCCTCCTCGCTCTCACCGCCTTTTTTCTTAACCCGCTCGCCTCCTTCCACGCTGCCGACACCCTCCTCATCGAGAACGGTCAGCCTCGCGCGGAGATCGTCATCGCGGAAAAACCGGCGCGCATGACCAAGCTGGCGGCGAAGGAGTTGCAGACTTACTTGGAGAAAATCAGCGGGGCGAAGCTGAAGGTCCGCACTGCGCCGACGGCGGGGAAGGCGCATATCTTCCTCGGCAAGTCGTCGCACACGGAGGCGTTGAAGCTGGCGACGGAGGGGCTGGAGAATGGGGCGTTTCGCATGGCGTCGGGGGCTGACTGGCTGGCGTTGGTGGGGCCGGATGAGGACTTTGTTCCGATCGAGCCTTGGGGGCGGATGCGCAGCACGACGGAGCAGGCTCGGGTGAATGCGGAGTTCGATAAGATCACGGGGGACACGTTCTGGAATCACTTCGGCTACATCTATGCGCGCTACCACAAGGACCTCGATGTCTGGGATTACGACGACGCGGGGACGCTGAATGCGACGTATGAGTATCTGCGCAGTCTCGGCGTGCGCTGGTTTGCGCCGGGGGAACTCGGCGAGGTAGTGCCGAAGTTGGCGACGATTGCGCTGCCTGTCATGAACAAGACGGTGAAGCCCGACTTCGGCCTGCGGCGTTTCACCTTCTACACCGAGCACACCGGCCTTGGCGACAAGGGCATCTGGATGTTGCGGCTGGGCTTGAACCAAGCCCACAAGATCGGCGGCATCTCGCAGGTTTGTCACGGGGCGAAGTTCGTCATCATGCGCGAGGAGATGAAGCAGGCGCACCCGGAGATGTATCTGCTCACCGGCGGCAAACGCGACACGACGACGAAGGGCAGCGGCTATCCCGATCTCAACTCGCCGCTGTTCTTCGAGAAGCATCTCAAATACTCGCGCATCATGTTCGATCACTTCCGCGAGCCGATGCTCAGCATCGACCTCGTGGATGGTTACGGCGGCATGACCTCGGATGATCGGAAGTGGATGGCGCAGCTCACGCCCGAACGCGGCTGGTCGGGCACGATGTCGGATCAGGTCTGGGGCTACCTCAATCGCGTGGCGCTCGAACTTTATAAATCGCACCCGGATCGCCTCGTGAGCGGCCTCGCCTACAGCGCCTACAAACAGCCTCCTTCGAAGATCGACAAACTCAGTCCAAACCTCGTGCTCATCGAGACGCGTCAGCGCCAGAGCTTCTGGGATGAAACGAAGCGCAGCGAGCACCGCAGCTTGCGCACGGATTGGATGAAGAAGCTCACTTCAGGCAAATATCTCACCTGGGACTACAACATCAACGCGCGCCCCGAGCAGGCCGGACGCCCCGTGATTTACACGAAGCAAATCGCCAGCGACCTGCGCGAACTGAAAGGCCACACGCTCGGCGAGATGATCGAAATCTATGATCATCCTGCCGGGAAAGAGGCCAGCTTCGGCTACGATCCGTTCGCGCTGGAGCACCTGAATCTCTACGTCACCGCGTGCCTCTGGTGGGATGCGGATCAAAATCTCGATGCGCTGCTGGCCGACTACTTCACCAGCTACTACGGCCCCGCGGCCAAGCCGATGCAGGC
>JAYVIO010000331.1:0-25644 GCA_043770175.1 Verrucomicrobiales bacterium
AGCGGCGACACGGTGCACGAGGTTTTGCACTTCGATCCCCTCAACCTCGTCGCTGGTGAAAAGATCCAGATCGTAAGAGCGCCGGTGATCGAGATAAAACAGCCCGAGAGCACTGCCACCGGTGAGGAAAAAACGCTGCTCCCGCGCGAACCAAGCGCGGAGAAAATCACGTTTCAGCGGCGTGCAGGCGTTAGATTCTTCCCAACTCATGAGCGGCGCGGAGGAGATGTTCCCAGACGGGACGACGACGGCCAAGCATGGGGCTGAGTTGAGGAAAACTCTCGGCGACCTGCCGAAGGGTGAGAAACTGCCAGACTTGGTCCACCCGTGCCTCGCGCATGAGCCACGCGGCGGTGTGCAGCCAGTCAACGCCCGTGCTGGTGGCGAGACGCGCCCGCAGGCTGGAAGCCGTTTCAGGACGGTCCCACGCGAAGTCGAGGTTGTCAGCGGGCATGGCAGCTACGGGCGGCATGGTGCGAGAGTAATGGCCTGCCGTTGGGCCGTCAAGCCGGTGGACGGCGGATAGGAGGTGGTGTGAAACGGTTGCTGTTCTTCCGGCAACCGCTTTTATCCTGAGATCATGGCAACCATCGCAGTTCTCGGCACGCTCGACACCAAAGGTCACGAACACGCCTACGTGGCGGAAATCATCCGCGCACGCGGGCATCAGACGCTGCTCATCGACACTGGCAGCGGCGACGCACCGCAGGTGAAGCCCAATGTGACGCGGGAACAGGTTGCGGCGGCGGGGAATGTCGATCTCGCGGGCATCATGGCGCGCAAAGATCGTGGCGAAGCCGTGACGGCGATGGCTGGGGCGGCGGCGGTGTTTTTGACGGCCTTGGTCGAAAGCGGCAAGGTGCAAGGCGTGATCTCGCTCGGCGGCGGTGGTGGCACGGCGATCGGTACAGCGGCGATGCGGGCGCTGCCGGTCGGATTTCCGAAGGTGATGGTCTCAACGCTCGCCGCAGGCAATGTGGCACCGTATGTCGGCACGAAGGACATCGTGATGTTTCCGAGCATCGTCGATGTCAGCGGCATGAACCGCATTTCCCGCGTGCTGCTCGCCCGCGCGGCCGGTGCGATCTGCGGGATGGTGGAAACGGCGGTGCCTGCGGCCGATGACAAGCCATTGATAGCCGCATCGATGTTTGGGAACACGACCGAGTGCGTGAACATGGCGAAAAAGATTCTCGAAGACGCCGGTTACGAAGTGCTCGTCTTCCACGCCACCGGCACGGGCGGCAAGATCATGGAGTCGCTGATCGAAAGCGGCATGTTCGCGGGCGTTCTCGATGTCACGACGACCGAATGGGCCGATGAACTCGTGGGCGGCATCCTCGGTGCTGGACCGACGCGGCTCGATGCGGCGGGCAAAGCCGGCATTCCGGCCATCGTGACGCCCGGCTGTCTCGACATGGTCAACTTTGGCGAGAAGGCGACGATTCCCGCCAAGTTCGACGGCCGCACGTTTTACATCCACAATCCGCAGGTGACGCTGATGCGCACCAACGCCGCCGAATGTGCCGAACTGGGCCGCATTCTCGCGGAGAAGGTGAATGCGCATCGCGGACCCGTGACTGTTCTGCTGCCACTGAAGGCCATCAGCATCATCAGTGCTGCTGGCAAGCCGTTTCACGATGCCGCAGCCGATGCGGCGCTGTTTGACGCGATCCGAAAGCACCTGCGTCCTGGAATTCCACTCATCGAGATGGAATGCGAAATCAACGCGCCGGAGTTTGCGGCGGCATGTGCGAAGGCGCTGCTCGGCAGCATGGAATAGGGGGGGCGTCGTCGTGGGACTTCCGCGTTCTGACGAACGCAGCTACGGTGCGTGGCGCTCGCCAGAGCGCGGGGGGTGAAGATGTTGCTTGATAGCTTGTCAGCGCGATGAATGCGGCCACCTTGGCGGACTATGAACTACCCGATCACGTTTCGCTTCAAGCTCATCGCCCTCGCTCCGCAGATCTATGTGACGGACGCCAATGGCAAGACGATTTGTTATGTGAAGCAGAAGCTCTTCCGCTTCAAAGAAAAGGTCGAGGTCTTCACCGATGACACGATGAAACAACTCGTCGCTACGATTGAAGCGGATCGCATCATCGACTGGTCGGCACGTTACACCTTCAAGTCGCCCACCGGCGAAGTGCTAGGTGCCATCGGCCGACGCGGGATGAAATCGCTGTGGAAGGCGCACTACGATGTCTTCACGCACCATGAGCATTCGCCCGCATTTGCGATTCAGGAGGAAAACGCCTGGACCAAGTTTCTCGATGGCTTGGTGAGCGGGATTCCGGTCGTCGGCATGTTTGCTGGCTACCTGCTGCATCCGAGCTACATCGCCAGCCGGGTGGTGGGAAATGTTCCCGTGCTGCGTCTGACCAAGCAGCCAGCCTTGTTTGAAGGTCTCTTCAAACTGGTTCCGACCTGCGAAACCGACGAGGGCGAGCAGATGGCCTTGTTGCTGTCATTCCTCATGATGAACCTGCTGGAGCGGGCGCGGGGTTGATCTGTTACTTCGGCAGCCGTTCCAACACCGAAGCTGGTAATTCCACCGTCTTCTGTCGGCTGGAAGTGCCGCGTAGCAGAGTGATCTGGCCTTTGGCGCAGTCGAGTGCCTCGGCGAGGAAGCGCAGGAGTTCAGTGTTGGCTTTGCCATCGACGGGCGGGGCGTGCAGTTTCACCAGCAGCACGGGGCGGCCTTTTTCATCGGCGGTCCAGCCGGCGAACTCAGACTTTTTAGCGTTTGGCGTCACGCGAACGGCAAGTTGGGCACGGTCAGTCATGTTCGGAGTTCCGCCTTCAGGCAGTGAGAGAGGCAGGTGGCTGAATTGTAGGCGTGATGATTTTGCGTGAGGTTTTCCGGCTGAAGCCGGGACTCCGAGCTCAGACAAGTTTCAAACGCTTGCGCATGAGCCACTCGATGGTGAGCAGCAGGATCGCGGCACCAAACCACCACCAACTGGACCACAGGATGGTTTCTTTGGTGATGACTTGCTTGCGGTCGAGGGTTTGCAGGAGGTTGGGCAGATCGGTGGCGGCCTGTTCTTCGCGCAAGAAACGGCCGCCGCTGTTGGTGGCCATGGTTTCGAGCAGCATGCGGTTCATGGTGAGCGTGGCCCACTCGGGATTGCCGGTGTCGGAGACGTGGAGCGATAGACGGGCATCGCTGCGCGGAGCACTGGGGCTTTCGGCAACGGCAATCTCATACGTGCCGGCTTTGAGCGGCGGCGTGAGTGCGCGATAAACACCGACGTGCGTGGGATCGGCCTCAAGCTGAAGCGTGGCGACTTCATTGCCGTCGTGGAGCAGGTAAGCGCGCGGCTGGGCATCGGTGATGATGTCGCCTTTGTCATTGCGGACGCGGACGCGGATCTCGGAGGCTTCGCCGGGCGAATAACGGAGGCGGTCGGTGCCGACGGAGAGCTTCTTTTGGTCAATTTGAAACGGTGGGGCCGCGATCCACGCGCCAAGCTGCATCCAGAGACGCTGGTGATACAAATCCGCAACCTGGAAGCGCCAGCGCCAGAGTTCATCCGTGCCGAAGAAAAGCACAGCACCCGCACCGACCTGGCGGAAGACGACGAGAGGCTGATTGGCTTTGGCAAGGGTAACGGCGGCAGGCAATGGCTCGATAGTAGAGTGCCAGTTCACTTTGGGCAGCGTGGGCCAGAGCGTGGCGTTGGCGCTGGGGCTGTCACTGAGGCGCAGAGCGTCGAAGCGCTGGCCATCAGTGGTCAGTTCGATGCTGGATGGCGTGGCTTTGACTGGAGCATTGAATTTGACGGGAATGAGCGAAGCGGTTTTGCCATTGGCCCATTCGTGTAGTTTGCCGCGCTGGCCGTCGATCATGATGAGACCACCGCCGCGTTTTTCGACGAACTCGACGATCCAGTCGAGGTTCTCGGCCTTGAAGCGGCTCAAGGCGGCGTCGCCGAGGATGATGAGGTCGTAGCTGAGCAGGTCGTCGCGGGTTTTGGGAAAGTTTTTCTGCAAGCTCCCATTGGCGGCGTTGTCGGCCATGTCATCGAAGATGAGCGTGGCCTGCCAGCGGTCGTCGCGGTCGAAGTGGTTGTGGATGTAGCGTGTTTCCCAGCGTGGACGGCCATCGAGGATGAGGACTTTGCGTTTCTTCTCCAGCAGATGGATGGCGAGTTCGCGGACGTTGTTGGAGCGGGTTTTTTCAAGCGAGGCACGATCACCACTGGCGGCGATCTGGATGTTCACGCTGCGCAAGGTCTGGTCACGCTGGCCGGGAGCGGGCGGTGGCAGTTGCGCGACAGGGAAGATGAAATCGAAACCCTTTTCGCCTTTGCCGTCGGTGATGAACTCTTTTTGCCACAGCACCTTGCCTTGGCTTTCGATGCGCACATTGGCAGGAACGCCTGCGGGCATGCTCTCATTGACGGTGAGGCGGCCTTGGAAGTTTTCTTTGCTGAAGACGGATTCGGGCGCGTTGACATCAAGCAGGGCGAGATCTGGCGGTGGAACTTCGGTGCCGAAGCCGACGGTGAAGATGGAGGTGCCACTGACCTTCACAGCGGTGCTGAATTCCTCGGGCGAGCCGGTGGTGTTGTGCTGGCCGTCGCTGAGCACCACGAGCGCCGTGCCGGTGGTGGCGGGACCGAGCGCAGAACGCAGGGTTTGATCGAGATTGGTGATCGGTGTGGTCGCGGGCAGTTCAAAGGCCGTGGGCAGCTCTCCCGAGGTGTCTTTGCCGCCCTGACGATGCCACCAGAGGCGTTGCGTGTTGTTGCCGCGCAAGGCGACGAGTTCGACATCCTGGGTTTCCGCGAGTTTTTTGAGCAGCGGGTTGGTGCCTTTGAGCAGCAGATCTTCCGCGCGATGGAAACGCGATTTGGCTTTGGCAGCGTCCGTGCCGTCGGTGAGCTGCATCGACGCGGAGCTGTCCACCGCGATGACGACGCGGCCAAGCTGGCGCAAGGTGGTGACGTGACGCAGCACCGGGCCAGCAAGGGCGATGACAAGGATGAAAACGGCCAGCGAACGTAAAATGGCGGGCACTTGGGCGAAGCGACTGCCGACAAACTTCAGTTCACGACGGTACAGCCACCACATGAACGCCGCGAGACCGAACGCGATCACGATCACCGGCAACGGCGGGTAGCCGCCGGTAAAGCGCAGGGTGGTTTCGGTTTGCGGGTTCATGAGGGATTAAGCGATGACGGAGACACGCTGACGATCCAGTTCGACAAGGGTGTTGGTTTGAAGCGCGGTGATGATGGCGGGGAGATGCTGCTCGAACATCTGGAAGGTGGCTTTCAAACCCATGTTGCCAGTGCGGACAAGGACGAGCTTCCACGGGCGGCCATGCAGCAGGTGGGAGTAGTAGAAGTCGGTGTCCTTGGTGACAACGATGCGCTGCTCTGCCATCGAAACGCTGTTGAGGATGCCATCACGCGAGGCGTTTTGATCCGGGAGATCGAGTGTGTGGATGGCATCGTGTCCCGCAGCCGCGAATACGCGGCGCAGACCTGGCGGAAGATGCGCATCGATCAGAAACTTCATGCCGCGATGAGCTGCCGGCTACGAAGTTTGAGGGATTGATTGGCGAACTCGATGCAGGCGCGCAGATCATCACGTTCCAAATCGGGAAACTCGGCCAGCACGTCGTCAAAGCTATCGCCGCCGGAGAGGTATTCGAGAACGGACTCGACCGGATAGCGGAGGCTGCGGATGGTGGGCTTGCCATGGCAGATTTCGGGATCAATCGTGATCCGGGAGAGCAAGGGCTGAGAGGATGTGACGGTGGCTGTCATACCGGTTAATACGATTTTAAGAGTGAGGTTTCAATGCCTTCATGAGGATGGAAGCGGTGGATACCGCCGGTGAAGCGCAGGGTGGTTTCGGTAACGTTGGGCATGAAGGAGTTACTTTTGTTGTGCTTCGAGTTGCTCTTGCCCTTTCTCGAATAGATCTGGGGCCACTAACTGAAAGTAATCAAACAGAAGCTCAGCAATCCCTTTGGAGAGCAGCGACGGATCACTTTCGTTTCCGGGCTTATACCGAATCAGCGCATTAAAATCGAGATCATCGAAAGCGGTCTTCGTGCTCAATCTTGAGCCAAGGTAGCTCAAGGCGTCGTAGATTTTAGTGCCGGCCTCAAATGCCTGTTTTTCAAATTTGGTGCCATCTTTGAGAGGCTGAATAATCGGAAGCAATTCTTGCTCGTATGCTCGCTTGAGCATCTCCTGCTTCTTTAGTCCGGAGATGCTCAAGGTCGATACGGCACTCATCCATGACGTGACATACTTGAGGGCCATTTTTTGTGATTCAGCAGGAATATTGGCGAAACCTTCGGGATAATGCTTTGCGAGGGCATTATCCCGTTGCTTTGGCTCGGCGAAGAGAGTGAGGCTCAAAACAGCCAGCGTGATCACAGAGACGATGCAGCGAGAGAGTGAAGGTCGGGCATTCATAAAATTCAGCCTTTGGCGATGCGTTGTTGCAGCAGCACTTCAAAGAACAACAAGGCGAGCAGGGCGATCAAGAGCGGCTGCCAGAGTTCGCTGCCGTGGCGGCGGGTGCGGTCGAGTTTTTGGTAGGACGGTAAGTTGTCCGCGAAGCTGGCGTCGTGGCGGGTGGCGATCTTTTGGATGTCGGCGGTGGAGAGCGCTTTCAAATTGGATTCAGTGCCATCGACGTTGAAGGCGTGGAATATGGACGTGTCGCTGCCGGTGCGCGTGAGCTGGAAAATGCCGGGCTGCGCGATGGGCTGGCTTTCGAGGAGGATATTGTCGCCTTCTTTACGGGGTTTGAGTGTCTGAATCTGGCCGGTGGGATCGCGCAAGGTATATTCAGCGTTGAGCAAATCTTTGGCGAGGTTGAGGCGGATCGGTGTGCCGACGAGCTGCCAGGCGGGAGCGCTGCCTTCAGTGGCGAGATACGTCGTGAGGCGCTGCATGAGCGGGACGAAGAAGGGTTGCAGCGGGAGATTGCTCCATTCGGCATTCGCGGTGGTGGCAGCAGCGATGACGCGGCCACGGCCATGTTTTTTCTCGACCATCAAGGGGACGTTGCGGTCGAGATTGAAGATGCGCTGCACTTTGTCGCCCTGCGGGGTGAATTCGAACCAGTGGCGGAATTCGGCGTCCTGCAGGCGGCCACCGCGTGCGTCGTTGAAGTAAAGCGCGGCGGGATGGGTGAAGCGCTGCATCAAGATGCGTGCGGGTGTGGCGTCTGAATCGGCGCGGGCGTAGCCTTTGATGGCCGAGGGATACAGACCTTCGCCTTTGCGGTAGAACTCGCGGTTGTACCAATCGAGATCGCACTCGGGACCGGCGAAGATGAGCAGGCCGACGCCGTCTTTGACCATTTTATCAATGTCCTTCATGGCGCGGTCTTGCAGGCGTTGGACATCGGCGAGGATGATGACTTCCTGCTGGCGGAGGTCTTCCTCGCGCAGCTTGCGGGCGTCGATTTTTTTGGTGCGGATGAGGTCTTTGAGTGTGGCAGCGGCGGTGGTGTGCGGCGTGAGGGCGATGTCGAGGAAGTCGGTGGCGCCGCTGAGCGGATCTTTGCCGGGATTGCCATCGATGAGCAGGACGTTGAGCTGATTGCGCACCTGCACGATGGAGTGGAAGGCGTTGTCGTCGGCGAAGCTGTCGCCTTCGAGACGGACGGAGAGGGAATGATCACCGACCTTGTCGAAGGCATGCGTGAAGGAGAGCACGGCCTCGCCTTCAGGGGCAAGCGAGACGCGGGCGGTGCGAAGACGTGCGCCATCGGCTTCGAGATGCACGGCCACATCCTGCCATGGGCGTTTGCCGTGGTTTTTGATGCGCACGCGAAGGCCGACGGGTTGGGATTCGGCGGCAACGAGCGCGGAGATGTCGGCGCTGGCGATGCTGAGATTTTCTGCGAGATCGCTGCCGACGCGATAGAAGGTGATCTGTGGCTTGGGCTCTTGTTTGGCGAGGTTTTCGAGTGCTGGCAACGCTGCGCCGTCGGCGATGGCTTTCCAATCGGCTTCCTGGAAGTCGGAGACGATGAGGACTTCGCGTGCGGCATTCGGCGAGTCCTTCAAAGCCGATGTGGCGCTCTGAAACGCATCATTCGCTGAGAGCGGACCGGACATGGACGGAACATCGCTGAGTTTCTTCGGCACGAGGTCGAGCGCAGTGGTGGCTTGATCGAGCAGCTTGCGTGGTGAGCCGCCGGAGAGGATTACTTGGGCGCTGGAGCCTTTGGGCAGGTCCGAGAGCATCGTCTGCATGTCCTGACGTGCCTGTTCCATCACGTTGCCGCCGGGCAGCGTTGTTTGTACCGCAGGGGCGCGCATGGAGAAGGAATCGTCGAGCATGACGATGAGCGAGGAACTGCCGAGACCGAGGGATTGCAGTGCGGTGAGGACTGGACGTGCGAGGCAGAGCGCGAGAACGATGGGAATGGCGATGCGTGTGATGAGCAGCAGAAGCTGCTCGATCTTCATCTTGCGCTTCCGCTGCCGGATGACCTCGTGCAGCAGGTGCATCGCACCCCACCGCACGGTGATGACCTTCCGCTTGTTCAACAAGTGGATGATCAGCGGAATGAGAAAAGCCGCTGCGCCTGCGAGGAGGATGGCGTTGAGAAAGGTCAACGGATATCTGAGGTTGGGGGTGGGGCATCTGCCAGTTGGGAAATCCAACGCTTAAGTCGAGCAGCGAGATAATAGGCAACCGCTAAAACAACCATGAAGAGTCCTAGTTTGCTCCATGGAAAACTCGAAGATGAGCCGCTGGTGAGAGTCAGATTCATCGCTGCGCTAATGCCTGCAAAGATTGCCAAAATCTGTGAGAGAAACTGCACCGTGGCAGCACCTGCATAAAGCAAGTTCAGTGCGATTCTGCGAGTTGGTGATGAGTGCTTCATTATCTCATGCGCAGGGCTAAGTAACTCCGCAAAGCAGCCGAGTGCGATTCATCCGTCGGGAGGCTCAAGTAATCGACCTGATGCTTGCGGAAGCCGTCTTTGAGCTGCTCGGCGAAGTTTTTCTGCACTTCGAGGTAGCGCTGACGAATCGTGGCGGGATCGAGGAGGAGGAAGTCGTCGTCGTTTTCGAGATTTTCGAAGCGCGCCCAGTTGCCGAAGGGGAAATCAATTTCGTCGCGGTCCCAGAGCTGGAGGGCGATGACTTCGTGGCCTTTTTTGCGCAGGACGCCGATGGATTGCAGCAGCGCGGCGGGATCGTCGAAGAAATCACTGATGAGGATGACGAGGCCGCGACGCTTGAGGCGCTGGGCGAGCGATTCGATGACAGGAGCGAGGCTGGTGTCTTTGCCGGGCGTGGTTTTGACCATCGCTTCGAGCATGAGATGGAGATGGCTGATCTTGGTGCGGCAGGGAATGATGTCGCGCACTTTGGAGTCGAAGGTGACAAGGCCGACGGCGTCCTGCTGGCTCATGAGCAGGTAGGCGAGTGACGCGGCGAGTTTGCGAGCGTAGTCGAACTTGAGCACGCCTTGCTGACCGCGGTAATCCATGCTGCCGCTGGCATCGAGGACGATGGTGGCGCGCAGGTTGGTTTCTTCGTCGAACTCGCGGATGTAGAAGCGGTCGGTGCGGCCGAAGATCTTCCAGTCGAGGCGGCGGATCTCATCCCCTTGAACGTAGGGCCGATGCTGGCGGAACTCGACGCTGAAACCCTTGTGCGGCGAGGCGTGATGGCCGGTGGTGAAACCTTCAACGACGGTACGCGCGAAGAGCTGCAGGTGCTGCAGGCTGGTGATGTCTTCGGCGTGGAGGATGTCGCTGAGAGTTGCCACGGGGAGTTACGGGAATCAGGGGGAGGTCAAGGATTGGTCAAGACGGTCAAGGCGTGGTCAAGAGGTGAACTGGCGGCGTCTTGCCCCTCTTGACGACTGCTTGACCTCTTGACGGTGCTTAAAGCACTCTCGTTTCCGACTTCTTCGTCTTCTTGATCAGTTCGGCGATGATCTGATCCACGGTGATGCCTTCGGCTTCGGCGTGGAAGGTGGGGACGAGGCGGTGGCGGAGGGCGGGAGGGGCGAGGGCTTCGATGTCGTCGGTGGTGACGTGGGTGCGGCCTTGGAGGAGGGCGCGGACTTTGCCGGCGAGGACGAGCATCTGGCTGGCACGCGGGCCGGCACCCCAACTGAGCATGCTTTTGACGTAGTCGCTGGCTCCAGGCTCATTTGGGCGAGTGGAGCGGACGAGTTCGAGGACGAAGTCGATGACGTGATCGGGCACGGGAACTTTGCGGGCGAGCTGCTGGGCGGCGTGAAGCTCTTCGGCGGTGATGACGGCTTCGATTTCCTGGGTCTCGCCGCCGGTGGTGCGGGCGATGATTTCGCGTTCGTCAGCGAGCGTGGGGTAATCGACTTTGATGAGGAAGAGGAAGCGGTCTTTTTGCGCTTCAGGGAGCGGATAAGTGCCTTCCTGCTCGATGGGATTCATCGTGGCGAGTACGAAGAAAGGCTTCGGCAGTTCGTGGGTGATTTGACCGACGGTGACGTGCTTTTCCTGCATCGCTTCAAGCAAGGCGGCCTGCGTTTTGGGCGGGGTGCGGTTGATTTCGTCGGCGAGGATGATCTGGGAGAAGATGGGGCCCTGCTGGAAGACAAGTTTGCGACGGCCAGTCTCCGCGTCTTCCTGAATGATTTCAGTGCCGGTGATGTCGGCAGGCATCAAATCCGGCGTGAACTGGATGCGGCGGAAGGTGAGGTGCATCGCGTCGGCAAGCGATTTGACGAGCAAGGTTTTGGCGAGGCCGGGAACGCCTTCGAGCAAACTGTGGCCGCCGGCGGCGATGGCGATGAAGACCTGCTCGATCACCGCCTCCTGTCCCACGATGCGTCTGCCGAGGGCAGCTTTGAGTTTATTGTAACCTGAAACGAGAGCGGCGGCGGAAGCGGAGTCTGACATGGGGAGGGGATGACGAATGAAGAATTCCGAATGATCCATTCTCCGTAGCAAGACTGCGAAGGATGAACGAATGCATTCAGAGTGGCGAGTGGAACACGGCAACGCAATGCGCGATCTTTCCGGCAACTTATTTCCTGCTGACACAGGCAACGGCCATGGCGGCGATGCCTTCCTCACGACCGACGAAACCGAGGCGCTCGTTGGTGGTGGCTTTGACGCCGACTTGATCGGGTTGGATGCCGAGGGCGGTGGCGATGTGCTGTTTCATCGCTGCAGCGTGCGGATTCACCTTGGGTGCCTCGGCAATGATGGAGGCATCGACGTTTTCGATGCGCATGCCTTTGTCAGCGGCGATCTGGGCGCATTTTTCGAGAATTTTGAGGCTGCTGATGCCTTTGATGGTGGGATCGTTCGGCGGAAACCAGTGGCCGATGTCAGGTTCGCCGAGGGCACCGAGAACGGCGTCGGCAATAGCGTGGCTGAGCACGTCGGCATCGGAGTGGCCTTTGAGACCACGGCTGTGCGGGATGGTGACGCCGCCGAGCACCAAGGGCCTGCCCTCTTCGAAAGGATGAACGTCGTAACCGATGCCGGTGCGAACCATGGTTAGGTTATGCGTTGTGGTCGGCGGCTTTTTTCAAGCTGGCGAGGACGTCGGAGATGTTGAGATCGATGCGCTGGCGGTTGAGGAAGTAGCTGACCTTCTCGTAGCCGACTTCGGTGAGATGGTTCAAGGCGGTGACAAAATGTTCACCGACACGCACGGCACGATGGGAGTCGGAGCCGAGGACGACGGGAATTTTGCGGTCTGCCATCATGCGGAGCATTTCGAGGCCGGGGTTCATCTCCGAGTAGCTCTTATTGAGGCCTGAGGTGTTTAATTCCATGGCGACACCGGTGGCGGCAATGCGGTCGAGCACGGTGGTGACGGTGTTTTTGACGATGGCGAAGCACCAGGAGTCCGGATGGTAGTTTTTCACCAGATCGGGGTGCGCTAAGCAGTCGTAGAGGCCGGATTCGGCGGACTTGGCCAGGTGGTCGAAGTAGGTGCGGCGGAAGTTCTCGATGGTGCCGGTTTCGTACTTGTTGAGGTACTCTTTGGCCTGCCAGTGAACACCACCGAGGACGTAGTGGAAGTCGGCGCGCTTGTGAAGGCTGGCGATGTATTCCTCACAGCCCGGATAGTATTCGCTTTCGATGCCAAGGCGGATGTCGAGCTTGCCTTTGAAGGCGTCAGCGGCACGCTGAACGATTGCGACGTAGGTGTCGAACTCGCTTTCGGACATACGTACGGTGGGCCAGAAGCCATTGGGCATCGGACAGTGGCAGGTGAAAATGATGCCTTTGAGACCGGCTTTGACGGCCTGCTGAGCGTATTCCTCGGGCTCACCCCAGGCATGCTTGCACAAGGGCGTGTGCATGTGTGAATCGTAAAACAGTGCGCCGGATTTTGTGGGGCCGGCAGAGATCAATGGCTGGGCGGGGCTTTTTTTCGCAGGTGGGGCTGCGATTGGGGCAACGGCAGGCGCAGGGGCGGTCTTGGAAGTCGTAACGACTGCGGGGGCTGCTTTGGCAGCTTTGGCAACGGGGACAGGCGTCACCACCGGTTTGGCTGGAGCCGCAGGTTTTGGCGCGGTCTTAAGTGCGGGTTTGGCAGGGGAAGGCGCGGGTTTTGCCACAGGAGCCTTGGCTTTTGGGGCTGGTGCCTTGCCCGCCGACTTCTTCGTGACGGCTTTGGGTGCAGGAGCTTGCTTTTTTGGCGCCGACTTGGGTGGGGTGGCTTTTTTGACCGGCTTTTTCGGCAACGGTTTTTTGACCGGTGCGGCTTTCACCTTCTTTTTTGGCGATGGTTTGGAAGCGGGCTTTTTGGCGGCTGCCGGTTTCTTGGTTTTGCGCGCTGCAGGCTTGGCCTTGCCTTGGGCCGCCTTCGTTTTGGTAGGTTTAGTTTTGCTCACAGTCTAGCTCCTGGTTCCTTGCAGTATCAGCCATCCTTTGCCTTCGACATCGGCGATACGCACGCTTTTGCCGCTGCCTGCAGGACCCGGATAGCAGAGTCGCAGAGTTAAAGGGACATCCTTCCAGTTTCCGGTCCGGAGTTGCTGGAGAAGGGGCTGAAATTTGGGGTCTTTGCGGTCGAAGTAAGCGTAAATAATGTCGCCGTCGTCGGGGGGCTGGATTTCGAGCACCTCATGGTCTTGCTGGGGGGCACCAGGGGGCGTGTGCTGTGGCTTGGAGGCGATCACGCGGAAAAGCTTGGGCGACTCCGGCTGGGTTTTGATGAACTCGGCCCAGTTGAGTTCGCCATAACGGACGGAGCTTTCCCAGTCCACCCGGAACGAGCCGTCTGCCAATTCTTCGATGATGAGACTGACAGGTTCGGCATCGGCCAGGATCGCCTGGGCATAACCGAGGCGGTAACCAGGCTCTTCCACTGGCAAAACCCAGCCCAGACTTTTCCATTCGAGGCGGCGTTGAGGGTGGTTGAGATAATAGTTTTCCATCAACGGGCGTACACGCTGAGGGTCACGGGCAAAGGTGAGCTTCTGATCCACATCAATTGCTTCAAAAAAACCACGGACGGTCGCTTCGATCTTGAGGCGCTTGCTCTCGATGTTTTGAATGGATGACGGAGTCGAAGCCATCACAGTGAGTGGCTCTTTGGTGCTAACAACTGGTATTTCCGCCGGCGCGGGAGCAGGAGTGGCGCTGGCAGAAGGGGGGGGGGGACTGTCTGGCGGCCGGGCTTCAGACGACTCATTCAGAAGGGACGGTTGTTCCTTGGTGTTGCCCGACCAGCGGCGGTCCAGGTCATTGTCATAAACCGACTGCACGTATTCGGGGTTCACTCGGGCGGATTCCCACAACTTCACCATCACAACGCGCACTACCGTGGCGATCATCACGACCAAGGCCATGCAGCCGAGAACGGTGGCGATGGCGTTGATCATAGCTTCACGACGCCGAGCGCGGCTGCGGCGTGGTGTTTCATTGTCAGCGATGCTCGGATTGGTCATGGCAAACACGCGTTGGTGGAGCCGAAGGCGGGATTTGAACCCGCGACCCTCGCATTACGAATGCGATGCTCTACCACTGAGCTACTCCGGCTTGGAAACGTGTGACTAAAAGTCAATCGACTATATAAGAGAGGGCAAGACCTTGTCATTTGCTTTCTTCAGACGACGGCAAAAATCGTTCGCGCAATCAAGTTCTCAGCAACTCCTCACGCTTGAATCCCTGTGGCAACTGTCATAAATGGTGAAATGACCGATCCTTCCACCTTGGCGCTCGCTGGTACTCCCTATGGTGAATTCCTCGCCGAACAGGAGGAAATTCTGCGTTTGAAATGGCTCGTCAGCGAACGGGATGGTCACGACATCGGTTTTGAGTTTGCCCTCAATGAATGGGCGCAGAATCACCGCGCCAAATGGCGCAGCATGCGCAATCAGCTTCAGTGCCAGCCGGCCTGATGATGCCATGCGGGCAACATTCCTTTCAGTCCTGCGTTATGCCTGCCTTATGATTTACCGCACTGTTTTTTCAGGGGTGCTGCTGCTGTTGCTGATCTCTCGGCTCCACGCCGCGCCGCATACCAATGTTTTGTTCATCATGGCCGATGACCTGCGGCCAGAGCTGGGCTGCTACGGCTCGGTGGCGGTGACTCCGAACCTGGATGCGCTGGCAAAGCGCGGAATGCTGTTTCGGCGCGCCTACTGCCAGCAGGCAGTCTGCAATCCTTCCCGCTCATCCATGCTCACCGGGTTGCGTCCGGGAACCTTGGGGTTGTATGTCAATGGCACGCATTTTCGTGAATTGAAACCGGAAGTGACCGCCCTGCCATGGTGGATGAAAGAACACGGCTACACCACCCACTGCGTGGGCAAAATCTTCCATAACTGGCACACAAAGGAGCACGGCGACCCTCGATCCTGGAGCGCCCCGGAATTCTTGCACTACGCGAACCATGGCGATGATGTTCCCCAAGTGAACGGAGCGCTGCCGCCGAATCTGAGCACGCTATCTAGCGACCTCCGCCAGTACGGCAAGGTGCCTCTGTGCGAGTGCCGCGATGTGCCGGACGAAGCCTATTACGATGGCCGCGTCGCCGCCAAGGCCGTCCAAGTTCTCGCCGAGGTCAAAGACCAGCCGTTCTTTCTTGCTGTCGGCTTCTGGAAACCACATGCCCCCTTTAATGCGCCGAAAAAATACTGGGACATGTATCAGCGCGACGGACTGCCACCGTTCAATCCTGCACGCCCTGCCGCCGCCCCGGAGATTGCGTTCCACCAGAGCACCGAACTTTTGGGGCCGGCGGAAAATCAAAAACAGCCCACTGCGGAGCAGGCGGCGGAGATGCGGCATGGCTACTTTGCGGGCATCAGTTACATGGATGCTCAGGTGGGGAAGGTGATTGCGGCGCTCGCCAAGCACGGTTTGCTGGACTCCACGCTCATCGTGTTTTGGGGGGATCACGGCTATCACCTCGGTGAGCATGGTCTGTGGGCCAAGACCTCGAACTTTGAGCTCGATGCCCACGTTCCGCTCATCCTCACACCGCCAATGGCCAAGCACACAGGGGCCAGCACCGATGCGTTGGTCGAAATGATCGATCTTTTCCCCACCATTACCGCCCTTTGTGCGCTCCCGGATGCTCCCGGCCTTGATGGCGTCAGCCTCGTGCCTGTGTTAAATGACCCGCAGGCCAGGGTCAAAGATGCGGCCTTCACCCAGCATCCCCGCCCCGCCTATCCAGATCGTACGCCACGGGGCAAGCCGGAGGCCATGGGGTTGAGCGTGCGCACCGCGACCGTGCGTTACACTGAATGGCGGAACTTTGAGACCGGGGCGCTTATGGGCAGGGAGCTTTACGACCACACGCGCGACGAAGCGGAGCTGCACAACATCATCGACAATCCGGCTGATCCTGCTGCTTTCGAAGCCGCCCGGCGCCTGCTGCACGGCCAGTTTCCGCCCCAATCCCGCTGATCTCACCAAATGGGCATTAAAAAAGCTCAACTTAGTGGTTGCCAAACGCTGCCGAATTTTGTTAATCATAGAGAAGCAGCATGAAAAATCGCCTCCTACTCCTCGCCGTCACCGCTCTGGTTCTCTCCAGCACCGCTTTTGGAGACATCCAGTCTCCTCCCGGTCATCACTTTACCTGGAGCCGCAAACTCAGCCGTGGCATTGGCAACCTCATGTTCGGCTGGCTCGAGTATCCCACGACGTGGCGCAAAACCAATCAGTCCGACGGTGCAGTTGCAGCGGCTACTGATTTCATCGTTGAGGGAACGAAGCGCACCTTGGTGAGAGCAGCATACGGTTTCTATGAGACCATCACCTTTCCTGTGCCGAGCTGGAAGTTGACCTATCGCCCGCCATATCATC
Source organism: Verrucomicrobiales bacterium (assembly GCA_043770175.1). GTDB lineage: Bacteria > Verrucomicrobiota > Verrucomicrobiia > Verrucomicrobiales > Verrucomicrobiaceae > Prosthecobacter. The sequence continues at coordinate 16,273 of JAYVIO010000331.1, forward strand.
ACAAGGAAGTGCTCGACAACTGGTGGGGTTACACCGAGTTCCCGCCGGAACTTGGTTTCCGCTCAGAGATTCCATATTCAAGCTCCCAAGGCTGGTAACAGCAGGCTGAATTCGTTTTTAAAAAGGCGCAGGCTGGCAACAGTCTGCGCCTTTTGTTTGCAAAGCGTGCCGCCTGCTGGCAAGAAGCCGCTTCTCATGCCTGAAGTTCATCAGATCGACATCCATCACGTCGCCAAACTGGCGCGGCTCTCCCTCACTGAAGACGAAGCCGGACGCTATGCCGCCCAGCTTGACGGCATCCTCACCTACATCGACACGCTGACGCGTTACAACCTCGATGGCGTCGAGCCAACGGCGCATGCGATGCCGGTCTATGATGTTCTGCGTGCGGATGAGGCCCGCCCCGGCTTCACGCAGGATCAGGCGCTTGCCAACGGTCCGAAACGCACCGCAGACCAGTTCCAGATCTCCAAGGTGGTCGAGTAACACCTCACATTTTTCATTCTGATTCATGCTTGCCTCCTCCACCATCGCCGCCCTGCGCAAACGCATCACCTCGGGTGAAATCACGCCGCGAGACATCGTTCTGGATGTCGCCAAGGCCATTGACGCACGCAATACCGAGATCGGTGCCTATCTCTCGTGGGATGTCGAAACGGCGCTAGCCGAAGCGGATCGTGCGGACACCTCCAAGCCGCTCGGAGGCATTCCCATCGGCGTGAAAGACAACATGAACGTCATCGGCCAGCCCTGCACCTGCGGCTCACGCATTCTGGCGGAAAATTACACCGCCCCCTACGATGCGGGGGCGATCAAGCGGCTGCGCACGGCGGGGGCGATCCCGTTTGGCCGCCTGAACATGGATGAGTTCGCCATGGGATCGAGCACCGAAAACTCCGCGCTCGGCGTCACGCGCAATCCACGCGACACCTCCCGCGTTCCTGGCGGTTCCAGCGGCGGCAGTGCGGCGGCGGTCGCGGGTGATCTTGCCATCGCGGCTCTCGGTTCTGACACCGGCGGTTCCATCCGCCAGCCCGCTGCTTTGTGCGGCTGCGTCGGCATCAAACCCACCTATGGCCGTGTTTCACGCTACGGCCTCGTCGCCTTTGCTTCCTCGCTCGATCAAATCGGCCCGGTCACCAAAACTGTCGAAGACGCCGCCCTGCTGCTGAATCATCTCTGCGGTTACGACGCGCATGACTCGACCTCGTTGAATGTCGAAGTGCCTGATTTCACTGCTGCCATCGGCCGGGACATCAAGGGCCTGCGCATCGGTCTGCCCAAGGAATACTACATCAGCGGTATTCACGCTGGCGTTTCTGCCAGCGTGCAGGCCGCCATCAAGCAGCTCGAATCCCTGGGTGCCATCATCGAGGAAATCAGCCTGCCGCACACCGAACTCGGCGTGGCCACGTATTACGTGCTCGCGCCGGCGGAGGCCTCCGCCAACCTCGCCCGCTTCGATGGTGTGCGTTACGGTCACCGCAGCGGCAGCGCCGGGGACTTGATGGAGCATTACACCCGCTCGCGTGCAGAGGGCTTTGGCCCCGAGGTGAAGCGACGCATCCTGCTCGGCACCTACGTGCTCAGCTCCGGCTACTACGATGCCTACTACATCCGTGCGCAGAAGGCCCGCACGCTGATCCGCAACGACTTCACCGAAGCCTTCAAAAAGGTTGATGTGATCCTCTCGCCCACCAGCCCCACGCCCGCGCACAAGCTCGGCGAGATGAAGGACAACCCGCTCGCCGCCTATCTGGAGGACGTGTTCACCATCCCGGTCAATCTCGCTGGTCTGCCGGGCATCAGTGTGCCGTGTGGTAATGTCGAAGTCGAAGGCAAGGCGCTTCCAGTCGGGCTGCAAATCGTCGGCAAGGCCCTCGATGAAGCCACCTTGCTGCGCGTCGCGCATGCCTACGAGCAGTCGCGTTGATCAGATTCCAGTTCTCAAACCAGCCGCACATACCTGCGTCCTGGCAGCGCACGGATGAGGCGTTTCATTTCTAGGCGCATCAAGGTCGCTGAGACGGTGGCGGTGGTGAGGCCGGAGGCGGTGGTGATGTCGTTGATGTGCGCCTCGTCGGTGCCTATGGATTGGTAGAGGATTTCTTCCTCCAGCGTGAGCGTGACGGCGGGGCGGGATTCTTCGACCTTCGGTGCGCTGGGGGCGGTGGGAAAGAGCGTCATCAGATCATCGAGCACGTCGGCGCCATCCATGATGAGCTTCGCGCCTTGTTGAATGAGGCGGTTGCAGCCGGCGGAGGTGGGTTTGTCGATGGGGCCGGGTACGGCATACACGGTGCGGCCTTGATCGGTGGCCTGCTGCGCGGTGATCAGCGAACCGCTGCGAGTGGGGGCTTCGACGACGATCAAACCACAACTCCAACCGGCGACGATGCGGTTGCGGTAAGGGAAGGTTTGTTTGTCGGCGATGCGATCGACGGGATACTCGCTGATGACGGCGCCGTTTTGCGCGATGCGCTCGGCGAGGGCCATGTTCTCCGGCGGATACAGTTTGCCGATGCCGGAACCGATGACGGCGATGGTCCGACCTTTGGCGGCCAGTGCAGCTTCATGCGCGGCGGTGTCGATGCCGCGTGCCAGGCCGCTGATGACGGCATAACCGGCATACGCGATCTGGAAGCTGAGCTTCTTGGTGGCGCTGAGGCCGTAATGCGTGGCATGGCGGCTGCCGACGACGCCGAGGGCGTGGTGATCGCGCTTGGTGAGATTGCCCCAGACGTAGAGCACGACGGGCGGATCGTGGATTTCGCGCAGCAGCGGCGGGTAGAGTTCGTCTTCCTGCGTGAGCAGCGTGAGCTCGCGGTCGCGGATCTTTTGCAGTTCACCGCTGAGGTCGATCTGCGACTCCCATCCGGCGATGCTCTCTGCTTGAGCGAGGCCAAAGCCATCGACTTGAAGGATCTCGGACGATTTAGCGGTCAGGATGCGCTCAGGGCTGCCGAAGTGCTGCAAGAGCTTGCGCACACGCACGGGACCGACCTGCGGGAGCAGGTTGAGCGCGAGATAGGCCTCGGTGCGGGTCATTCGCGCTCAAGGTCAGGCGGCGGTGGCAGTTGCCTCGCCATTTTTGGCCGCAGCGGCGGCGGATTCGGGCAGGGCGACGTTGGTTTGCGCCGAACCGGAGCCGATGAGCTTACGGAAGATCTTCTGCGGGAAGGACTGGCCCTTCTCCTCATTCTCAAGCTGCCCGAGGGCCGCAGATTTGGCCATCTCCCATGCCGGGGCGAAGCCAGGAGCGCTGATGGTCATCTGCTTCTCAGCACGGGCGAGGATTTCGAGCTCGCGCTGCATCTTGTTGTCGGGACGCTCGTTGAGGCGGGCGATCTGCATGCGCAGGTTTTCGTTCTCCTGCTTCAGGGCGGCACGTTCTTTGGTGAGATCCTGGCTCTGCTTGGAGTCGAGGTCCAGCTTGTCACTGAGCATGCCTTTGTAGCGCTTGAGTTCGCGTTTGGTCTTCCAGTGACCATAAAGCGACTGCACAAGAAAAATGCCACACAGCACGAAGCCGTAGAGGAAGGTGTTGGTGGGGGAAAAGAGGTCTTTGAACATGATACGGGAAAGCTAGTGCATGCCCCGATGTGTGCAACTGGGCAAAGCGGTTGCATCACGCGGCGGCTGCGCCTAGATGCGGGACGAATCACCGCCCATGCCACACGCCCTGCTCCTGAAATTCCCCGGAACCAATTGTGATGCCGAAACCGCCCGTGCGCTGGAGGCGGCGGGCTTTACTGCGGAGGTGTTGCCCATCGCACTGGTGGAGCCTGCCGCGCTGGACCGGGCGCAGATGATCGTGTTTTCCGGGGGCTTCAGCTACGGCGATTACGTGATGTCGGGTCGCATCGCGCAGCTCATCACGAAATCGAAGCTGGGCGACAAGCTGAAGGCGTTCGTGGACAAAGGCGGCTACGCGCTTGGCATTTGCAACGGCTTTCAAATCCTCACGCAGCTCGATCTGCTGCCGAAGGGGAGCCTGATTCACAACACCAGCGGCCGTTTCATCTGCCGCTGGGTCGGTTTGAAGAAAACGGCGGCCAAGGCAAGTCCCTATCTGACCAAGCTGCCTGGGAACTTCGAACTGCCCATCGCGCACGCGGAAGGCCGTCTGGTGACCGAGGGTGATGATGCGGCCAAATACGTGAAGTCTGGCCACGCCGCGCTGCTTTATGAAACAAACGTGAATGGCTCCACCAACGGCATCGCAGGTCTGCAGGACGACACGGGTCGTGTTTTTGGCCTGATGCCGCATCCCGAGCGCTTCATCTTCAAGAGCCAGCACTATGATCCTGATTGGAGCGGCGACGCGCAGTTTGGCTGGGGACATTACCTGTTCCAATCGGCCCGTGAGGCGCTGAACTGAGCTGCTTCAAAGCGGTGGATAGCATGACGGACAGGCGGTGCTTGTCTTGGCAAAGCCAAGGGTCTTTCGCAGTGGTGAAACCAGGAGAGGGTAACTATTCAGGTGGGTGCCTCCAAGACCAGGCTGAGAGCTTTTGGAGTGCGGTTGCGCAGCCCTGAAAGGGCGCAGCCACCGCTTTCCGCCGGAGTGAAGCACCTGCGCAAGGCCGCAGCGCGCTCGAAAGCGGCAGCTTTACCCTTTCAGGGTGCCGCAGCCGCACTCCAAAAGCGCGGCCAGCGCCTGCCACACTGTGGGTGCTGAATAGTTACAGGAGAGGAGATAAATTAACTTGTAAACTTATGGAAATTATATTAATTCCTTGTTTATCAAGCATAATTCATGAACACACCTACCGCTCCCACCCAGTCCCGCGCTCAACTGACGCAGTTTGTTTTGGCGCTCATTCTCCTGCTCTCCGGCTTCTGCTCGCTGGTGTATCAAACGGTCTGGCTGCGGGAATTCCGCCTCGTTTTCGGCGGTGCGGCACCGGCGGCGGCGGCGGTGGTGGCAGTTTTCATGGGCGGACTCGGGTTTGGCGGCAAGCTGTTTGGCTCCTGGGTGGAGCGGGTGGGACGTCCATTCCGTTTTTATGCGCGGCTGGAGGTCGGCATTGCCATTGCCGCAGTACTTTCGCCTACGATGCTGGGCCTGGCACGCTCCCTCTATTTGAAAACCGGCGGCACGGCGGGGATGGGTCTCGGCCTGGCGACGTGTCTGCAACTGCTCATGACGGCATTGGTTCTCGGATTGCCCTGCTTCCTGATGGGCGGCACGCTGCCGGCGGCGATGAAATTTGCGCAGCGCGATGATGATCCACGCCGCTCGATCACGGCGTTCTTTTATGGCATCAACATCGTCGGCGCGGTGAGCGGTGCGGTGTTGAGCACGTTCTGGCTGCTGCCAACATTTGGCAACAATGGTACACTGACCATCGCGGTGCTGGCGAATCTCGGCATCGCCCTCGCAGCGGGTACGATCTCAATGTTCCAGGAAAAAGAGCCGCGCCAACCGTGCGTGGTTAGCGAACCGACGACGGAGGAGACTGTCGCGGCCAAGGCCCCGCCATCCTTCGTGCTCGCGGCGGCATTCATGAGCGGCTTCACCTTCTTCGTGGCGGAACTGGTGTGGTATCGCATCTCCACACCGCTGCTCGGTGGTTCCGTGTTTGGTTTTGGCCTGGTGTTATGCGTGGTGCTTGCAGGCATGGGCATGGGTGGGTTGCTGTATTCGCTGATTCTGAAAAAAGCGGAGCCAACCATCGCTGGTTTCACCCTTGTCTCTGCCTTGCAGGCGCTGGCCGTTCTGGTGCCTTATGCGTTGGGCGACCGCATCGCGCACCTCGCACTCATCTTCAATGACAGCCTGCGCGGTGTGGGCCTCACGCAGATGGCCCTGGGCTGGGCGGTGGTGATGGGCACGCTCGCCTTCCTGCCTTCGCTGCTCAGCGGCATTCAGTTTCCGCTGCTTGTGTCACTGCTTGGCCGTGGCAACGCGGGCGTCGGGCAGCAGCTCGGTCGTGCGTATCTTTGGAACACGTTTGGCTCCATCAGCGGATCGCTGCTCGGCGGTTTCCTGCTGGTGCCGCTGATTGGATTGAAGAACTGCTGGCTGCTGGCCGCGTTGCTGATCGCCACGATGTCCGCTGCTTCACTGTGGCTGCAACTCCGCCGCAGGGCAGGGGACGACGGCGCTTCTTTCGCCTCACGCTTCACTTGGAACGGTCGTTTTGCGCTCTGCGCCCTGCTCGCCTGCGGTTTCTGCGCCTTCTGGGCCAGCGGCCCCACGGCGGTGTGGATGCACACGCCGATCGGCTATGGCCGTGTGTCGCAGGACTACCGTTCGGCGCTCGGTCTGGAAATCTGGCAGCGCAATGCACAGCGTTCGTTGGTGCAGGCCTATGATGGCCGTGAAACGAGCGTCGCCGTCGTCGCCGACATGCAGTATGCGTTTTTGACCAACGGCAAAAGCGATGGGTCCGCCGTCGGTGATGCGTCCACGCAGGTCATGCTCGGCATCACCGGAGCGATATTGCATCCCAATCCGCAGAACGCCTGCGTCGTCGGTCTTGGCACCGGCACCACCGCCGGCTGGCTGGCGGATGTGCCGGGCATGCAGCGCGTCGATGTGCTCGAGCTCGAAGCAGAGATCCGCAAGGTCGCCAAGTTCTTTGATCCCGTGAGCCGCAACGCGATGCAGCATCCGCGCGTCAACAACATCACCGGGGATGCCCGCGAGTTCCTGCTCACCAAGGGTGAAAACTACGACCTCATCGTCTCCGAGCCCTCGAATCCCTGCCGTGCCGGCGTGGCGAATCTCTACACGCGGGAGTTCTATACCAACGCCAGCCAGCGCCTCACCAAGAACGGCATCTTCTGCCAGTGGCTGCAAGGCTACGAGGTTGACTCCGCTACCATCAGCACCGTCATCACCACGCTGCGTCAGGTGTTCCCCAAAGTCGAGGTCTGGGCCACGCAGAGTGTGGACATGCTGCTCATCTGCTCGAACGATGAAACGCCCTGGTCGCTCGATTCACTGCGCCAGCGCGTCAAAATCGAGCCGATGGCCGAGGCCTTGCGCCGCTTCTGGAAAACGGACACCGCCGAAGGCTTCCTCACCGGCTGCCTCGCAAACAGCGACTACTGTACCGCCCTCGCCGCCGCGACAAAAACCGTCAACACCGACGACATGAACCACCTTGAGTTTAGCTTTGCCCGCAGCGTGGCCAAAAAGACCAACTGGTCATTCGATCTCGCTCGTGCGGCGACACGTGCTGGCTGCTACCTGCCGAAGGTCGATGCCGCCATCGACATGCCGCTGTATTTCGCCGAGCGCCTGCACATGCCGGGTCGCCTGTGGGAGGCCGCTTCAGAGGACGTGCTGCCACCAGATGCCCCGGCGGCCGTGCGCGCGCGGGTGCCTCACCTGCGGGCCTTCTGGAAGCAGCGTTATGCGGATCATCTCGCCGCGCCTGCTCCCGCAGCACCCGTGCTGGCGGACCGAGTGCTGCTCGCCCAGGCCAAGGCACGCATGGGTGCGCCGGATGCCTTTGCGGCCATTGACGCCATCGCGCCGAATTCTGCGGTGGATGCGCATTTCCTCCGTGCGATCACCTGCTTTGTGCAGCAAAAGCCCGCCGAGGTGCTGGTGCACATTGAGCGCGGTCTCGACAGCCTCATGCAGGCGCCATGGTGCCGCATCCCGCTGGTCACCGAAACGCTTAATCTCCTCGCTGAACTGGCCAATTCGAAGTCTGTGGTGCAGGATCCCCGGTTCATTACAGTCTTTGAAAAGCTCGGCCGTGCGTATCCGGTGCAGATCGCACGCAATGTCCGCCTTGGCATACGTGGAGAGATGGCCATGCACCTGAAGGTTCCTCACCAGCTCGCTGCCGCCGCAAGTTTCGGCCTGCCTTATCCCTGGAACGGTCGTGCGCTCGCCATGCGTGTCAGCGCCTACCTGCAGTCCAGCGATCCGCGTCTCAAGGATGCTCTGGCCGAAATGAATCGTTTCCTCGACCAGGGCGGCAAAATCGGCGGCGAAGTGCCTCCGTTTGTGTTCCAGATGAAGAAGCCGGCCGAAAAAACTGCGCCGGTGACTGAAATGGTCGTCGGATCGCAGGCTGGGGAATGATGGGAGCGGGTTCTACGCTGCCGCAGCACCGCCGCGCTCTCATGGGGTGAGAGGCGGCTGTAGTTCCCGGTGGTGAACGCCGAAACGGCATTCTGAAGGTCCGCGCCGTTGCTTTTCACCGCCTTGCGGCGGTGGTTGTCGGTCTTGGGCTGAAGTACACCAAGGAATAATTTTCACGCATGTTGCGGACTCTGCCGCGTTCATTATCAAGAAACCAAGTTTAAATAACGATTTAGGCTTAAGTGGTGTGCTGGTTTTTATCTTGTGTCTCGCGGCATGAATTGATAAAAACAATTTAATTCGCATGAACGTCATTGCTTCAATGATTCATCGGTTCACCGCCAGCAGGGTTGCGCATGGAGCAGCGGCCGGGTGGTTTGCTCTGCGGTGCGAACGGTGGGTGCTGTCAGATGCCAGCATGTGCCGGGAGGCGGCAGGGTGGCTGCCTGTTCCCTCACGGCTGGCTCGTTGAGCCGCACGCCGGGTTCTTCCAGCCGCACGGCTGGAGCATTGAACCTCACCGTGAGAGCGTTTAGCCACACCAGTAGAATCATTCAGCCGCACGGCTGGAAGAGCCAGCCGCACCAGTATCTTCATTTAACCGCACGGCTGGAGCGTCCAGCCGTGCCGGAAAAGCGTCCAGCCATACGGCTGCCGGGTTCAGCCATGCGGATCAATCGTCCAGCCGCATCGGAAAAGCATGCCAGCGTGCGGTTGCAGCCGCCAGCCGTGGGTTTTGACCATCTTCAGGCATCCCGGGCCCGGCAAACCCTGCGTTCAATCACACCACCCACACCCCGCCATGAAGACGCTGTTTTGGGATGCCATCAATCCGGCCACCGGCCAGCCATTTACATACGATGACCCCAATCTGCGATGGGGAGATCCCTCCTACTACCTTGAGCCCGGTGATCCGGGCTACGTGCAATATCCCCCAAGCAACGCCCAACCAACCCTGAAACCCAAACGCAACCGTATGGCTAAATCAGACTACATCGCCCAGAACGACGACCTGTTCGCCGCTCAACTCCAAACCTTCAAGACCGGCATCGGTGCCTACGCCCCCACACTCGGTGTCACACCTGCCCAAGTCACCGCCCAAGCGGCGGATGCCGATTACTTCGGCTACATCGTCGCCTGCCAGGGGATCATGCAGGGCGGGGCCCAGCAGTTCACGGCCTGGAAGAACCTGCTGCGCGCAGGTGGTGCCCCGCCAGCGGCGGGCGCTCGTGCGCTGTGGAGCGGCACAACCCTCCGAGGTGGAATACCTCGGCCATCTGGAACCGTGTTCTGGGTGAGAACTTGAAGTAACTGCGTCGCCG
>JAYVIO010000332.1:0-67420 GCA_043770175.1 Verrucomicrobiales bacterium
CCAAGATGGAAATCCAAAACGATCGCGAAAAAGTGCGCCGCCAGACCCGAGCACGGCCCCGAGGCCTGAAAAAACGTCTCGTCGCCGGCAAACGCCATCGCGCCGGGATCAAGGAGGGACGCGGCAAAGTGGGCGGAGACGACTGAGCCGCAAACTTCCTTGCTACAAGGCGCACTCACGGCATGATCCGCGTTCCCATGAAAGCGCTCGTCCTCACCGCCCCGTCTGAATTCAATTACGACCTCAACTTTCCCGAACCCACACCCGCCGCAGGCGAAGTTTTGGTCAAAGTGCAGGCCTGTGGCATCTGCGGCAGTGACATTCACGGCATGGACGGCCGCAGCGGTCGCCGCCAGATGCCGATCGTGATGGGCCATGAGGCTGCGGGCGAAATCATCGGCCTGGGCGAAGGCGTGAACGGCTGGAACCTCGGTGATCGCGTCACTTTCGACTCCACCGAATACTGCGGTGAATGTGATGAGTGCAAAGAAGGCTTCGTCAATCTCTGCCCAAACCGCCGAGTGCTGGGTGTTTCTCCAGGAGAATACCGCCGCCACGGCTGTTTTGCTGAAAAGATCGCTCTGCCCACGCGCATCCTGTATCGCATCCCGGAGGCGCTCTCTTATGAGAAGGCGGCGTTTGCGGAGCCGGTGTCGATTGCGCTGCATGCGGTGAACTTGGCTGATGGTATCGAAGTCGGTGAGGCCTTTGCGCCAACTGAAGATCACTGCCATGAAGGCGGCTGCGATTGCGAACCCGAAGCCAAAGGCGGCGTCGCGGTGGTGGTTGGTGCGGGATTGATCGGCCTGCTGGTCATTCAGGCACTCAAGGCACGCGGCTGGGAAAAGGTGATCGCCGTCGATCTTGATGACAAACGCCTCGAACTCGCCCTCAAGCTAGGCGCGGCAGAAGTTTTCAACGCGAAGCAGGAAGGCTTGGCCATGCACATCCGCAAAATCTGCGGTGGTGATGGTGCCGACGCGAGCTTCGAAGTCGTCGGCGCTGCCGCTCCGCTCGATCTCGCCATCCGCAGTGTGCGGAAAGGCGGCCAGGTCATTCTCATCGGCAATCTCCAGCCCAACACGCCCTTCCCGCTGCAAGAAGTCGTCACACGGCAGATCACCATCAAAGGTTCGTGCTCCTGTGCTGGTGAATACCCTGAGGCGATCCGCCGCATTCAAGATGGCAGCATTCAGGTTGAGCCGCTGCTCAGCGCCGTGGCTCCGCTGGCTGAAGGTGCTGGCTGGTTCAAACGTCTTTACGACAACAAAGAAGGACTGCTCAAAGTAGTGCTGCAGCCAGCGTGATTGCCATGATCCGACTCTTCCTCCTGCTCTCCCTGCCACTCTACATCCTCGACCAGCTCACGAAGAGCTGGATCGTGGCGAACTTCCGGCTCTACGAAACCGAGCAGGAGATCATCCCGGGCATCTTCTGGCTGCATCATGCAGCGAACACCGGCGTGGCCTTCGGCATGTTCAACGGCACGCAGTATGCGAACTACGCCTTCACCGCCGTCTCGCTCGCCGCGCTCACGTTCATCTATGTGATGCATCGCAAAGGACTCTTCCCCGGCAAGTTGAGCCGTCTCGCCGTGGCGCTGCTGGTTTCCGGTGTGTTTGGCAATCTCACCGACCGGTTGTTCCGCACGCATGATGGCGGGAAACTTTTCTCCGGCACCTTTCTCGATGGCTATGTGGTCGATTTTCTGAAGTTCGACTTCGGCTTCGCGCCGTTCCATCCATGGCCATCGTTCAACGTCGCCGACTCGTGCGTCGTCTGCGCGGCGATCCTGCTGGCGCTGGCATCGTTCCTGGAAACGCCGGAGCCGAAGAAAGCCTGAGTCATTCCACCGGCACCGGCGACCAACGGTAAATGCCGTCGAACCAAGATAGGCTGCCGGGCGGAGTGGCTTTGCGCTTGGTATCCACCCAAAGGAAGCCGCCTTTGCGCTTCAAGCTGAAACTGATGTCCTTCGCATCCTCCGGCACCTCGGCTTCGACGAAGACCGCTTCCGCCGTGTTTTCGCCATTCTTCGATTTCACCGCCTCGGGCGGTATTTGACCCGCCAGATCTGATCCCTGGTTTTCAGTCACCCGCGTGCAGGAGAGGTTCACGCGCAGTTTGCCGTCCTTCGCACGACGAATGCTCACATGACCGCCGAAGCCATCGTCATACTCGCCGTCCCACGCTCCTGCGCTTTTCGGGTCAGGCGGCTGCTGCATGAAGGAATAACCCAGCGCCGTGGCTTCAGCGAGTTTCAGCCAGTAATTGGCGTCTTTCTCCTGGAGCGGCTGCTCTTTGCCTGCAGCGAAGGGCTGCGCAGGCCTCGGCTCTACCGGCGCTGGTGCTTGATAGGCGATCTTCATCCAGCGCTCACGCAACACGGCCCAGCGTGCCTTCCAGTCTGCGGCCAGCGGCTTGTCAGCGGCAGGCCAGGTGCGCGAGGCATTCTTCAGCGCCGCCGCTAGACGATCCTCGGCCGCCTGAAACTCTTTGCGTGCCAGTTGCAGGCGCTTCTCGTCACTCACCCGGCGGTACATGCCCAGAATACCCGGATCCTGCGGCATTTTTTGTTCCGGCTTGAAGCTGATCTCCATTTTCGATTCGCCGCCCTTGGCGATGAAGTTCGAACCACGATCCTGACCTTCATCGACGACAGCGGCAAACACGATCTGGTTGTCCTTCCGTATCCCCTGCCCCGACCAGCGCCCGGTCGATCCCGGCTCAGCCGCCCAGCGGACGCTGACCTCCACCCGACCACCTGACTTGCTATCGAGAGTGAGATACCGCTGCCCCACTTCATCAAAAAAATGCGCCACACCCGGCGGATCGGCAGCTTGGGACATCGTACCGGCCAGGCAAAGCACCAGCAAGGAAGTGAATTTCGAATTCAGGCGAGCATTCATCGTCGCCCATTCTCATAAGAGGATGCCGTGTGTGCAAGAATTAGAAAAAGAGGTTTTTGAGAACTCTCCATAATGAACGCATTTTTGGGCAAATTTGGCCGCTGAGTTGACTTTGGACCGCAAAATCTTCGCCAAACGCCTGCAAACTACGCCACCAGCCTTTTTGGCGGTCATTTTCATGAGGTTTTTAAACCATTCATTATCAGTCTATTAGTTTGAAATGGCGGCCTCCATATTATCATATTTACAATTTTATGAGTTATTTCTGATATAGTTGTTGCAGTGATTCTATATTTTGCTATAAATACTAGCAGAAACAAGAACCACTTACGCAGCCATGAAAACACTCATCCGCCTCGCAATTGCCACCAGCCTCTTCGCCGCCACCATCGCGAACGCCCAGAACGGATACTATGCCGCCGGTTACTACGCTGCCCCTCAAGCCCAAGCTGCTTACGCTCAGCAGCAGGCCAACGCTCAAGCCTGGGCCGCCTACAATGCCCAGCAGGCCAATGCTCAGGCCTGGGCCAACTATTACGCCCAGCAGCAGGCGGCTCAGCAGGCTGCCGCCCAACGCGCCGCTGCACAACGCGCTGCCGCCGCACGCAACGTCGGTCCCGCCAGCAATTCTCAGATCCGCTTCGACGGCCGCTTCGCCACCGTTGGCCAGACCGCTCCTCAGGCACTCCAGTTCGCCGTTTATGCTGCCAACACTCTCCAGAACAAGCCTTATGTGCTTGGTGGCGGCCATCGCAACATCGAAGACAGCGCTTATGACTGCTCCAGCAGCACTTCTTACATCCTCATCAAGGCAGGATTGCTGAACCGCTGCCTGTCCAGCAAGGAGTTCGCCACCTATGGCGAAGGTGGTGCTGGCCGCTTTATCACCATCTGGGTGAAGCCTGGCGAACATGTTTTCATGACCATTTGCGGCCTTCGCATGGACACCTCCGGCCAAGTCACTGGCGAAGGACCCCGCTGGCGCACCAAGGGCCGTAGCTATGCTGGCTTCAGCCCTCGCCATCCTTTTGGCATGTAATTCTCATTTTTGTGACTCGATTCTCACACCCGTAAACAAACATTCATTCAAATCTGAATCTCGCCGCCTAAATCACCTCAAACCTCTCAAACCTACGAATCATATGAAAACGAACACCACCCTCTCCACCGCTTCCAACAACGAAATCACCCTCGGTTGGTCCTCGATGCCCGCTTATGGCGAAGTGATGAACAACCTCGTTGGAACCTCCCACACCGACGTCACCAGCACGCTGAAGCTCGGAACGAAGGGTGTCCTGAATTCCTTCTGGAGCACGCTGAGCAACCTCAAGTAAGCAAGACGGGCGGTAGCGCCCTTCACCTTGCGATCTGCATCGTCGCTGATATGGCTCAAGCTCCACCGCATGCAGGTTCTCCGCTCCATCGACGCCCTCTCCACCCTCCCCGGCCCTCTGGCGCTCGCTGTCGGCGTTTTCGATGGCATTCACATCGGCCATCAGGAGGTGATTCGGGCCGCCCAAGAACACGCGACCCAGCACCATGGCACTGCCGTTGTCGTCACCTTCGATCCGCATCCGGCGCATGTGCTGCGCCCCGGATCAGCGCCCAAACTGCTCTGTGGCTCGCGTCATCAGCAGTTGGTCCTCGCTCAAATCGGCATCCCCTGCCTGCTGGCCTGTCCCTTCACGGCTGAAACGGCGAAAACCCCCGCGCGCGATTTCATTCAGCAACTCGTCGAGGCCGCACGTCCGCTGGGCTGCATCTCGGTCGGCTACACCTGGAGTTTCGGCCACCAGCGCGAGGGCGACATCCACCTGCTCATGGAAATGGGCCAGCAACACGACTTTGCCGTGTATGGCGTGCCACCATTGAAAATCGACGGTGAAATCGTCAGCAGCACGCTCATTCGCGAAGCAATCGCCACCGGCGACTTCATCAAAGCCGCAAGTCTGCTCGGTCGTGAATATTCCGTCTTCGGTAGCGTCGTCGAAGGCCGAAAACTTGGCCGCCAGCTCGGCTTTCCCACGGCCAATGTCGATGTCGAAAACGAACAGCTTCCACCGCTTGGCGTTTATGCCGTGCAAGCACGCATCAACGACGCCTGGCTGCCGGGAGTCGCCAATCTTGGCCGTCGGCCCACCCTCGCTGACAACGCCGAGCCTTCGCTCGAAGTGCATCTGCTCGACTGGAGCGGTGATGTTTACGGCAAAGACATGGAAGTCCGCTTCACACGCCTTCTGCGCCCTGAGATGAAATTCTCCGGTCTAGACGAACTCAAGGCCCAGATCCAACGCGACATCGTCGCCGCGAGAGCCTGAGCCACGCTACTTCTTCGGCTTCGGCGCCTCCTGCTTCGGATAACCCTCCAGCTTCACCACGCTCACCGCCGTTTCCGTCGGGAAATCCGTCGGCACCGCCGCGGTGCGCTCCACATTGCCCGTGGCCACCCATTCCGTGCCGCGTTGCAGGATCGTGTAAAAGCCGCGATCCAGCATCGAGTAGTCCGCATGACCCAGCGTGGTGTGAAACACACGGCCCTTGTGGTAGGCCAGCACCAGGTTGTTGGGCTCGTTCACTGCCGTGAGATCGGATACCGAAGTGCTGAGCACGTCCACGTTCTCCGCCGGACCACGCAGTTTGCTGTACAGCTCGTCCTTCGCATGCAGCCAGCGCTTCGGCAGACCACGCGTGATCGGATGATCGGGATTCTGGATCTCCACCACAAACTCATGCTGCGCTCCATGCGCACCGCCGTTACCCGCAGTCGTGTCGCGGAACAACTTGCCGTCTTTAACGTACAACCACGGCCCCGACTTCTCGTTACGCCCACCCCAGCCACCGACACCGATCATGTCATTGTATTCCTTCCATTCCGGGAACGAATTGTTCGCCGCATGGATCGACACAAAGCCACCGCCATCCGCCACATACTTCGTGAACACATCACGCACGTTCTGCGGCCATGGTTCGCCGTTGTAGTTGCTCATCACGACCTGGTAGTCGCTGAACACCGGCTTCCACGCCTGCCACGCCTCCTTCGGCGATCCTTTCGACGGTGTCGTGCTCACATCCACCGTGAAGGCACCGCTGCTTTCCAGCGCATTCTTGAGCACCGGTGTGGTGATGTCCCACTTGTGGTTGTTCTGGCCGTCCACGATGAGGACTTTCAGTTTATCAGCCGCTTGCAGGCTGCCGACGGCAAAAACGAGGATGGAATAGAAGATGGAGCGCATAAGAAGGCATGTTGCTATCAGTCCATCTCGATTTTGGCAAGAACGAACACACCAACCCGGCCCGTAATTCACCTTGACCCTGCGCACCGCTCCCGCCCACACTATGGTGTCCTCTCGATGTCCCTGCTCGTCGCCTCCCTGATCTACCTCAACCTCCTGCTAATCCTCGCGGTCGTCTCCGCTTCGGAAACCGCCATCCACAGCGCTCGGGATGTGGAGACACAGCTTCTCGCCGCCGGTGAAGGCGCCGTGGCAAAAAAGCTTCGTGCCATCACCGCGAATCCCTTCGCGCAACTGCACCGTGCGCTGCTGATGTCCGCCGCATTGAACCTCGCACTCGCCGCGCTGGGTCTCTGGATTGTCACCGGCCCGCTGCTTTATCTCGGCTGGAATCCATGGATCACCTCATCCGTGCTATTCTTGGCAACGGTTCTGCTAGGAGACATGGTCCCGAAATTTTTTGCCGCTCGCGCACCGTCCGTGGTTTTGCTCGGCAGCCTGCGTCTGCTGAACCCGCTGCGCAACGTGCTAGACCCGCTAACCTCGTTCGCCGACCGTGCCACCGACGTGCTGCTGCAAAAATTCGTCGCCCGTCATGTAAAGACGCGTCTGCCTGTCACCCGTGATGAGTTTGAAACCCTCGTCGAAATGCGCCAGGAGCAGGGCCTGCTCGACAGCGATGAGAGCGCCATGATTCATGAGGCGCTCGATATTGAGGCGCTCACCGTGCGCGACTGCATGATCCCACGTGTCGATCTCGCGCTGATGAGCAGCGAGGACGCGCCGCAGAAAGCCACGGCCATTCTCGAAAAATCCGCCAGCCGGTTTGTTGTCGTGTATGGCGAAACTCCCGACTCCGTCGAAGGCGTGCTCGACACCAGCGCCTGGAAGCTCGCCAACCGCCCGGAATGGCGCACGCTGCTGCGCACTCCGGCCTTCGTGCCTGAAACCATGCCCGTGCTCGAAGCGCTTGATCATCATCTGCAGAGCGATGATCAGCCGGTGCTCATCGCCGACGAATACGGCGGCCTCGAAGGCATGATCACCCGCCGTGAAATCGCTGACTGGCTGCTCTATGAAGCCGCGCCATGGCACGGCGAAGCCTCTGAAATTCGCGATCTCGGTGGCGGCCGCTACCTGCTCGATGGCGGCACGCGTCTCGACCATCTCCAAAAAGAACTGGGCATCGAACTCGACGCCGACGGCATCGACACCATCGGCGGTCTCGTCTTCAACCATCTTGGCCACGTACCCAAGCAAGGCGAACGCGTCACCATCAACGGTGCCGACATCAAAGTGCGCCGCATCGTCCGCGCCCGCATCCAGGAGGTCGAACTGCGCCTCAAACCCAAACCCATCGACGAATCCGGAGCGATCTGATGAAACCAGTTTTTTGCCCCCAAGTACACTCATCCAGACTCAATGCAGCCATCCAAAATCAGTCATCCGTGTTTCATCAGTGAAGATTAGTGGTTTCAAACTCTGACCTTCGTCATTCGTCAATTCTCCATGACCTGGCTCCTGCTCATTCTCTGTCTCGCCCTGTCCTTCATCCTCTCCGGCCTGGAGAGCGCGGTGCTGGCCGTCAGCCGCGTGCGCGTGCGTCATGCCGCCGACGAAGGTGATGCCCGCGCACGCGGCCTGCTGCCGTTGCTCGAAGATCGCGATGCGCTCATCGGCTGCATCACGGTGGCGAATCACATGACCAATCTCTGCGCCTTTGTGCTCATCGCCTTGCCCGTCGTGCGCAATGCCAGCCTGTGGGGTTATGCGCTCGCCTTCGCCCTCGCCCTGCCCGTGTTCCTCATCGGCCTCGAAGTGATGCCCAAGAAACTCTTCCGCCGTTATCCGTTTCGTTCGCTGCGCTCGGTTTCACCGCTCGTGCATTTCGTCGGGATGGCGCGCCCCTTGTTCCGCACCATCGCCGCCGCCAAACCGTCCACCGAAACCATCGTGGCACCCAACGTCGCACGCCAGAACCGTGGTCGTGACGATTTGAAGGCACTCGCCCAGGAACTGACCGCGCAGCATCAGCTTTCCGCCACCGCCACGCATCTCATCGAGCGCATGCTCGACTACAAGAAGCTCAGCACGGCCGATCTCATGCAGCCGCTCGCACGCAGCATCGCCCTCGCGGCCGAAATGACCCTCAGCACCGCGCTGATCATCGCCCGCGAGCAGAATTGCACCCTGCTCCCCGTGCTTGGTGACAACGGTAGCTTCATCGGCGTTCTCGACACCACCGAGTTGCCCGCCACCATCCCGCCCGACCGCCTCGTGCGGCAGCACATGCGTACGCTTGATGCCATTCCTGGCACCCTGTCCGCACTGCACACCTTGCAACGCATGCGCAAATCCGGCCGTCGCCTCGCCATCGTCGTCGATGAACGCCAATCCCCCCTCGGCCTCATCACCGAGGAGCGCCTGCTCGAACCGCTCATGCACTGAACGTGGGAGCGAGGGAGTGATGGATTCTTGGAGTAATGGAGTGTTGACGTCCGGTCCCCATTCATCCAGCACTCCACCACTCCGTTCCTCCACCACTCCTCCGCATGCGTCTCCTCTTCGCCACCTCCAACGCCCACAAGACCGAAGAAGTCGCCGCCATTCTCGGCGCAGACTGGCAGGTCGAGGATTTGCGCGCGCATCCAGGCATCACGCTCGATGAAGAAACCGGAGACACCTTCGAGGCGAATGCCGTCATCAAGGCCGTCAGCGGCAGCCGTGGCGCGCCCGGCCTGCTCGTGCTCGCCGATGACTCCGGCCTCGAAGTCGATGCCCTCGGTGGTGCTCCTGGCGTGCGCAGCGCCCGTTATGCCGGTGAAACCGCCAACGCTGCGGACAATCGCGCCAAGCTCAAAGTCGAACTCGCCAAGAAGGCGATGTACTCACGCTTCGCCGGCCGCTTCCACTGCTGCATGGTCCTCGCCCGCGATGGCAAGGTGCTGCACATCACGCACGGCAGTGTCGCGGGCCATCTCCTGCTCGAAGAGCAGGGCGCAGGCGGCTTCGGCTATGATTCGCTCTTCGTTCCAGATGGCTTCACCGATTCCTTCGGCGTTCTTCCCGCTGAAACGAAGAACCAGCTCAGTCATCGTGCGCGTGCTCTCGCCGCGATGAAGAAAAAGCTCGCCACCCACCTCTGAGCGCATGTACCGCCTCGCCATCATCGCCGCGCTCGCCCTCACGAGCTGTGTTCAGCCACCACGAGCAACGCCGGTCGAAAGCGATCCGAACCCACCTTCCCTGGCACCGCGCTACCCATCGTGGGACGAAGTACCCGCACCAATTCAAAACCCGGCTGCCATACATTCCTCTCGAATCGATTCCGCCAAAGCAGGCCAGCCTCTCATCGGCGGCGCGTCCTTGCATCAAACCACGGTTCATTCCGTCGAAATGCAGTTCGTGATCTTCGACAGCCGCAGCTACGACCTCAAAGTCATCGACCAGCCCGAAGACTGGTCCGGTGGCGGCAAGATCAGCGAGTGCCTGCGCAAGGCCGGAGCCATCGCCGGCGTGAACGGCGGGTTCTTCACGCCGCAGTTCACCCCCATGGGCCTCATGATCTCCGCAGGTCGCAAAACCGGCTCCTGGCAGCAAAACAAACTGCTCAGCGGCGCCGTCGTCGTCGATGCACAACCACGCCTGCTCTGGAATGCTGAGGTCAACCGCAACAGCGCCTGCGAACTGCTGCAAGCCGGCCCACGTCTCGTCGATGCGGGTCGTCCGGTGCCGAATCTCGAACGCAGCAAGCACACCACGCGCACCTTCATCGCCACCGACGGCGGCCATCACTGGCTCCTCGGCCTCGCCCGCAACATCAGCCTCGGCGAACTCGCGGAAATCCTCGCCCTGCCCGGCAGCCTCGCCGGTTTCAACATCCAGCGCGCCCTCAACCTCGACGGCGGCCACTCCTCCGCCCTCTACTACCGCACCGCCGACGGCCAGGAGCACTCCGATCCCGGCTGGAGCACCGTGCGCAACTACCTCGGCATTGTACCTCGATGAACACTGAACATCGAACGCTGAACACTCAATCTCCAACCCCAACCGCCCGCTGATCCATTCATCATTCAATGTTCATTGTTCAACCTTCAGTGTTCAGTGTTCAATGTTCGCCTCCCTTCCCCATGTCCCCCTCCTCCAAAACCTTCCTCCTCGATCTCCTCTCCACGCCCAGCCCCACTGGCTTTGAGGCACGCGGCCAGCGCAAATGGGCCGCCTACGCACGCAAATTCGCCGACCGCGTGGAAAGCGATGCCTACGGCAGCGCCTGGGCCACACTCGATGGCGGCACGAACGGACGCCGCCTCATGTTCGAAGCCCACGCCGATGAAATCGGCTACATGGTGAAGTACATCAACAAGCACGGCTTCATCTTCGTCGATCGCGTCGGCGGCAGCGATGTCGCCACCGCCCGAGGGCGTCGCGTCGATATCTTTGGCGACAAAGGCACCGTGCGCGGCGTCATCGGCAACACTGCCATCCACATCCGCGACCGCACCGACGAAAAGGTGCCGAAGGTGCATGAACTCGCCATCGACATCGGCGCTTCCAGCGACAAAGAAGTCGCCAAGGCCGGCATCCGCGTCGGCCATCCGGCCGTCTATGCCGACGGCGTCGAAGAACTCGGCCCCGACAAGCTCTGTGGCCGTGCCTTGGACAACCGCCTCGGCGGCTACATCATCGCCGAGGTCATCGCCCGCCTCGCCAAGCGCAAGTCTCGCCTGCCCACCACCGTCTATGCCGTCAACGCCGTGCAGGAGGAGATCGGCGGCCACGGTGCGCGCATGATCGCCCACCGCCTCATGCCGGATGTCGCCGTCGTGCTCGATGTCACCCACGCCACCGACACCCCGCACGTCGATGAAAAGAAGCACGGCGAGGTGAAGCTCGGTGGCGGCCCCAGCCTCACCCACGGCGGCGCGAACCACGTCGAAGTCGTAAAGCGCCTCATCGAAGTCGCCGAGCATGAGAAAATCCCCCTCCAGCACGAGGCCTCATCGCGCAGCACCGGCACCGACACCGACGTCATCTTCCACCAGCAAAGCGGCATCCCCAGCGCCCTCGTCTCGTTGCCGCTGCGCTACATGCACAGCGTCGTCGAAATGGCCCACCTCCAGGATGTCGAGCACACCATCCAGCTCCTCACCGCCTTCGCCCAGAGTGTGAAGCCCAAGGATGAGTTTCGAGTGAAGTTGTAAAACGACGCACCTAAAACGCAAAACCGCCTCCGACGGTTGGCACCGAGGGAGGCGGGATTGAGTGGATGAGAGCGCTGATTAGGCGGTGAGGCTTTCCTCTTCCTCTTCGCGGACACGGACGGGAAGCACGGGCTTCTCGGTCTCGTGGAGTTCGAAGTTGCGGTTGGTGATGAAACCAGTGCCGGCCGGGATGAGGTGACCCATGATGACGTTTTCCTTGAAGCCACGCAGGTAGTCGGACTTGGCAAGGGTGGCGGCTTCGGTGAGCACACGGGTGGTGTCCTGGAAGGAAGCGGCCGAGATGAAGGATTCGGTCTCGATGGAGGCCTTGGTGATGCCGAGGAGAACTGGTTCTGCTTCCGCAGGCTTGCCGCCTTCTTCGGAGACACGGTTGTTTTCCTTCTCGAACTCGCCGCGGTCGATCTGGTCGCCCCAGAGGAACTCGGTGTCGCCCGGATCGGTGATCTTCACCTTGCGCAGCATCTGACGGATGATGATCTCGACGTGCTTGTCGTTGATTTCCACGCCCTGGGCACGGTACACTTCCTGCACTTCGTTGACGAGATGCTCGCGGAGCGCCTGCGGGCCAAGGATCTCCAGGAGATCGTGTGGCACCACCGGTCCTTCGGTGATCTGGTCGCCTTTGCTGACGTGGTCGCCGTTGAACAGCAAGATGTGCTTGCTGCGGGGGATGAGATGCTCTTCCTGCTGGCCGGTCTTGGTGTCGGTGACGATGACGCGGCGCTTGCCGCGGACGAGGCCGCCGATTTCGACGGTGCCGTCGATGCGGGCGATTTCGCAGGCGTCCTTGGGCTTGCGGGCTTCGAAGAGTTCGGCCACACGCGGCAGACCACCGGTGATGTCCTTCGTCTTAGAGGCCTTACGCGGCGTCTTGGCAATCGTGGTGCCGGCTTCGACCTTCTCGTTGTTCTTCACGCTCAAGTGAGCGCCGGCGGGAATGGTGTAGCTGGCGAGCACTTCGTGCGTCTTCGGATTCACGATGACGACCTGCGGATGGAGGTCTTCCTTGTGCTCGATGACGACGGTTTCTTCGTTGCCGGTGCTCTGGTTGACTTCCTTGGTGATGGTGATGCCGGAGATCATGTCGCGGAACTCGAGCTTACCAGCCTTCTCGCTGATGATCGGCACGTTGTAAGGATCCCAGGTCACGACCTGCTGGCCCTTCTTGACCTTGCCACCGTCCTCGACGGCGATGACGGCGCCCGCGACGAGCTTGTGGCTCTCGAGTTCGCGACCGTCGTCGTCATGGATGGAGAGGATGCCGTTCTTGGTGAGGGCGATCCAGGTTCCTTCGATGGTGGTCACCGCACGCATGTCGGTGTACTTGACGGTACCGGCGTTCTTGGTGTTGATGAAGGGCTGCTTGAAGGAGCTCATGGCAGCACCACCGACGTGGAACGTACGCATGGTGAGCTGCGTTCCGGGCTCGCCGATGGACTGGGCGGCGACGATGCCGACGGCTTCGCCGATCTTCGCCATGCGATGCGTGGCGAGGTGGAGGCCGTAGCACTTCGCGCAGCAGCCACGCTTGCTTTCGCAGGTGAGGACGGAGCGGATCTTGAGCTTCTCGACGCCAATCTTCATGAGGTGGGCGGCTTCCTTCTCGGTGGCCATCTGGCCGGCCTTGATGATGACGCTCTTGTCCACCGGATCGTGGATGGTCTCGCAACTGGTGCGGCCATAGATGCGGGTCTTGAGATCGACGATTTCTTCGTCGCCCTGATAGATGGAGGCGAGCGTGATGCCATTGACGGTGCCGCAATCTTCCTCGGTGACGATGACGTCCTGCGACACATCGACGAGCTTGCGGGTCATGTAGCCGGAGTCAGCGGTCTTTAAGGCGGTATCGGCCAGGCCTTTACGCGCACCGTGAGTGGAGATGAAGTACTCAAGCACGCTCAGACCTTCACGGAAGTTCGAGGTGATCGGACGTTCGATGATCTCACCGGAAGGCTTGGCCATCAGACCACGCATGCCAGCGAGCTGCTTGATCTGCGTACGGTTGCCGCGGGCACCCGAGTTCACCATGACGTAGAGCGGGTTGTGATGCTTCTTGCCCTCGTTGTGTTCCAACGTGCGGAAGAGTTCATCGGCGACGATTTCACCGACCTGGGTCCAGATGTCGATGATCTTCTGATAGCGCTCACCGTGCGTGATGATACCACGGCGATACTGCTTCTCGATTTCGTCGATCTGCTTGTAGGCGTTCTCAAGACCAGCGGCCTTGGCCGTCGGGATGACCATGTCGGTGATACCGATGGAGCAACCGGAACGGGTGGCTTCGCGGAAGCCGAGCTGCTTGAGGCGGTCAAGGGCATGAACGGTCTCGCGCTGGCCCACGGTCTGGAAGCAGCGCCAGATGATGTCAGACACCTGCTTCTTGCCGACGGTGGTGTTGATGAAGCCAAGACCTTCCGGCCAGGTTTCATTGAAGAGCACACGACCGGCGGTGGTTTCGATCACGGCCTTGCTGGCGTCGCCATACGGGCGCTTCGGCAGCTTGTAGTCGGGATTGCGGAAACGGATCTTGTCGTTCACGGCGAGACCGCCTTCGGAGATGGCGAACTCGACTTCGGAAGCGTCGTTGAAGGACGGCATGCGGCCTTCCACATCGCCCTTCTTCGCCTTCTCGTGGCTGGGGAACTCACGCAGGTAGGTGAGGAAGTAACAGCCGAGCGGAATGTCCTGCGACGGGTTCATCACCGGCTTGCCACTGGCAGGGCTGAACAGGTTGTTCGGCGCGAGCATGAGCAGCCGGGCTTCCATCTGCGCTTCGATGGAAAGCGGGACGTGGACGGCCATCTGGTCACCGTCGAAGTCGGCGTTGTAGGCCGTACAAACGAGGGGATGCACGCGAATGGCCTCACCTTCGATGAGCTTCGGTTCGAAAGCCTGGATCGAAAGACGATGGAGCGTCGGCGCACGGTTGAGGAGCACCGGGTGGCCTTTGGTGACTTCGTCGAGGATGTCCCACACTTCGGGCGTGCGGCGTTCGATCATCTTCTTCGCACTGCGCACGGTGTGCACGAGGCCCATCTCCTTGAGACGGCGGATGATGAACGGCTCGAACAGGACGAGCGCCATCTTCTTCGGCAGACCGCATTGGTGCAGCAGCAGATCAGGACCGATGACGATGACGGAACGGCCGGAGTAATCGACGCGCTTGCCGAGCAGGTTCTGACGGAAGCGGCCGGACTTGCCCTTGAGCATGTCGGACATCGACTTGAGCGGACGATTGCCCGCACCGGTGACCGGGCGGCCATGGCGGCCGTTGTCGAACAACGCATCCACAGCTTCCTGAAGCATGCGCTTTTCGTTGCGGATGATGACATCCGGCGTGCGGAGCTGAAGGAGGTTCTTGAGGCGGTTGTTGCGGTTGATGACGCGACGATAGAGGTCGTTCAAGTCGGAGGTGGCGAAACGGCCGCCTTCGAGGGGAACGAGCGGGCGCAGATCCGGTGGGATGACCGGCAGCACTTCGAGAATCATCCATTCCGGACGGCTGTGGCTTTCGGCAAAACCAGCGCAGAGCTTGAGACGCTTGGCGAGCTTCTTGCGAATCTGCTTGGAGCGCGTCTTGGTCATCGCCTCTTCGAGTTCCTTCGTGACATCGGCCAGATTGAGCTGGGCGAAGATGTCGCGGATGGCCTGGGCGCCCATGCCGACGCGGAAAGCGTCCGCACCGTACTGTTCTTCCGCTTCACGCAGATCGACTTCGGTGAGGAGCTGGCCGCGCTGAAGCGGCGTGCTGCCCGGATCGACGACCATGTAGTCTTCGTAGTAGATCACGCGTTCCAGCGAGCGGGCGGTCATGTCGAGCATGAGGCCGATGCGGGAAGGCATGCACTTGTAGAACCAGATGTGCGTCACCGGCACAGCGAGTTCGATGTGCCCCATGCGCTCACGGCGCACGCGGGAGAGGGTCACTTCGACGCCGCAGCGGTCACAAACGACGCCCTTGTGTTTGATGCGCTTGTACTTGCCGCAGGCGCACTCCCAGTCACGGGTGGGGCCGAAGATACGCTCGCAGAACAAGCCGCCTTTTTCGGGCTTGAACGTGCGGTAGTTGATGGTTTCCGGATTTTTGACTTCGCCGGAGGACCATGAGCGAACACGGTCGGCAGAGGCGATACAGATCGACACATAGTCGAACTCCTCGCCGGTTTGGGGTTCCCCGAAGATTTCTTTCAAGCTCGCGTCAGCATTCATGATGGGTGGAGATGGGTGGCAGGTTTTTGCGCTGGGTTGCTGGGGGAAGACGGGTTAGGCACCCGCCGAGGTGGCAAAGCTTTCGAGGGCTTCCGCATCAGCGTTGGCGTTGGAGCGCTTGTGCACCTTCACGTCGAGGCCAAGGGACTGCATTTCCTTGATGAGAACGTTGAACGACTCCGGCGTGCCGGCTTCGAGAGCGTGATCGCCTTTGACGATCTGCTCGTAGATGCGCGTGCGGCCCTGAACATCGTCGGATTTGACGGTGAGCAGTTCCTGCAGCGTGTAAGCCGCGCCGTAGGCTTCGAGCGCCCACACTTCCATTTCGCCGAAACGCTGGCCGCCGTATTGGGCCTTGCCGCCCAGAGGCTGCTGCGTGACGAGCGAGTAAGGGCCGACCGCACGAGCATGAATCTTGTCAGCGACAAGGTGGTTCAGCTTGAGCATGTAAATGTAACCAACGACGACGTCGAGCGTGTAGGAATCGCCGGTGCGACCGTCATAGAGCTTGGATTTGCCGTTGAGGCCCATCCACTCATAGCCGGGGACTTTCTTGGCGTCCTTGATGTACTCCATGATCTTGGATTCAGGGATACCGTCGAAGACCGGGGTGGCGATCTTCATGCCGAGAGCCTTGGCGGCGAGACCCAGATGGGTTTCGAGCACCTGACCCACGTTCATGCGTGATGGCACGCCCAACGGGTTCAACACGATGTCCACCGGAGTGCCGTTTTCGAGGAACGGCATGTCTTCTTCCGGCACGATGTTGGCGACGATGCCCTTGTTGCCGTGGCGGCCGGCCATCTTGTCACCGACGGAAAGCTTGCGCTTGCTGGCGAGGAAGACGCGCACCTGCTTGACGACGCCGGTGTCGGCGGTTTCTTCGCTGCTCTCGATCTTGTCGAGGTTGCGCTCACGCTCCATGTCGGAGTCGGAGAACTTCTGCTCGAAGGTCTGGATAATGTCGAAGATCTTGTTGCGGATCGGGCTCGGGTCGATCTCGATGGTGTCGTAGCTTTCGGCCACATGACGGAGCATCGTTTTGGTGATCTTCTTGTTCGCGCCGACGAGCGGTTCGCCGGTCTGACCGTTCACAATGTCGAGCGGGATCTTCTCATTGAGGAGGATGTCAGAGAGACGCTCGGTGAGCTGCTCGGTGAGGTCTTCCTTCTTGGCGCGGTAGTCTTCTTCGATCTGCTTGATGTGCTTCTTGTACTCGGAAGGAGACAGTTTCTCCTTCTCAGAGTCGGCGCCGAGGCCACGCTGGGCGATGCGGACATCCATGATGATGCCGGTGCAGCCGGAAGGCACACGCAGGGAGGTGTCCTTCACGTCAGCGGCTTTTTCACCGAAGATGGCGCGCAGGAGGCGTTCTTCAGGGGCGAGTTCGGTTTCGGACTTCGGCGTGATCTTGCCGACGAGAATGTCGCCAGGCTTCACTTCCGCACCGATGCGCACGACGCCCTGGGCATCGAGATTTTTCAGCGCTTCATCACCGACGTTCGGGATGTCACGCGTGATTTCTTCAGGCCCGAGCTTGGTGTCACGAGCGATGACTTCAAAGTCTTCGATGTGAATGGAGGTGTAGATGTCCTCCTTGACCACGCGGCGGCTGATGGTGATGGCATCTTCGAAGTTGTAACCGTTCCAGGGCATGAAGGCGACGAGCATGTTCTTGCCGATGGCAAGCTCACCCTGGTCGGTGCAAGGACCGTCGGCGATGACATCGCCCTTCTTGATTTTCTGGCCGCGCTTCACCAGCGGCTGCTGGTTAATGCAGGTGCCGGCATTGCTGCGGCCAAACTTGCGCAACGGATAGACGTGCGTGCCCTTGTCTTCATCGGTCTGCACCGACTTGATGGGATTCTCGAGGAATTTTTCGTCCTTGATCGGCAGATTGCCGTCCTTCGTGACAATGATCACGTCAGCGGTCGCAGCGGCGACGGTGCCATTGGCATCGGCAACGATGACCGAGCGCGAATCACGCGCGGCCTTGGCTTCCATGCCGGTGCCGACGAGCGGTGACTCCCCTTCGAGAAGCGGAACGCCCTGGCGCTGCATGTTGGAACCCATGAGGGCGCGGTTGGCGTCATCGTGTTCGAGGAAAGGAATGAGCGCAGCGGCGACGGAGACGAGCTGCTTTGGCGACACGTCCATGAGCGTGACCTTCTCAGGCTCGACTTCGATGAAGTCGCCACGGTAACGCACGGTGATCTTGTTGCCTTTGAAGCGGCCTTTGTCGTCGATCGGATTGTTCGCCTGGGCGATGTAGTGCTTCTCCTCCTGATCGGCGGTGAGATACTCGATCTTGTCGGAGACGAGGCAATCTTTTACCGGACGATACGGCGTTTCGATGAAGCCGAACTCGTTGATGCGGGCATAGCTGCCAAGGGAGTTAATCAGACCGATGTTCGGACCTTCTGGAGTCTCAATCGGGCAGATACGGCCATAGTGCGACGGATGAACGTCGCGAACTTCGAAACCGGCACGGTCACGATTCAGACCGCCTGGTCCGAGTGCGGAGAGACGGCGTTTGTGGGTCAGTTCCGCGAGCGGATTGATCTGATCCATGAACTGGCTGAGCTGGCTGCGGCCGAAGAAGTCACGCACGACGGCGGAAAGCGCCTTTGGATTGACGAGCTTGGCGGGCGTCATGGTGTCCATGTTCACGTCGAACAGGGTCATGCGCTCCTTGACGAGACGCTCGGTGCGGGACAGGCCCACGCGGCACTGGTTGGCGAGCAGTTCACCCACGGCGCGCACACGGCGGCTGCCGAGATGGTCAATATCATCCAGAATGCCCTGACCTTCACGCAAGTGGAACAGGTAGCGGAGGGCGGAGACGACATCCTCGGCGGTGAGGATGCGCATTTCGGTATCGACCTTGAGCGAGAGCTTCTGGTTGATCTTGTAGCGGCCGACACGGGTAAGGTCATAGCGCTTCGGATCGAAGAACAGACGCTTCACGAGTGCACGTGCGTTCGGCGTGGTGGGCGGATCGCCCGGACGCAGACGGCGGTAGATTTCCTTGAGCGCCTCGTCTTCATCCTTCGCGGTGTCTTTGCGCAGGGAGGTGATGAGCAGGTCGTCGGGCGAAGCGGTGACGACTTTGATCGACTTGATGCCGAGCTGGATGAGCTGGCGCACGACGCCGGAGGTCAGCGGCTCGTAGGCACGGGCGACAATGAGTTCACCGTCGAGGATGTCCTTGAAGAGGATCTTGGTGGCGATTTCTTCTTCGGAAATGCTGTCCTTGAGCTTCAGATCCTGGATTTCGTAGAAGAGCTTGAGGATGTCCTCGTCTGTGGGGAAACCGATCACGCGCAGGAGCGTGGTGGCGAGGAACTTGCGACGACGACGGCGACGGTCGAGATAGACGTAGAGCAGATCGTTCGTGTCGAACTGCACTTCGAGCCAGGTGCCGCGGTCAGGAATGATGCGGAAGCCGTGCAACCAGCGGCCATTGAGGTGCTGGGAGGTTTCAAAGCAGATGCCGGGGGAACGGTGGAGCTGGGAGACGACCACACGCTCGGCGCCATTGATGACAAACGTGCCGCGCACGGTCATGAGGGGGATTTCGCCCATGTACACGCGTTCCTGCTTCGCACCGGCCTCGTCTTTCAACTCATAGGTCACATACAGCGGTGCGCTGAAGGTCTCGGCCTCGTGAATGGCTTCGAGGGAGGAGAGCTTGGGATCGCCGATTTCGTACTGCACGAAATCGAGCGTCATCTTCTCATCGTAGCTGGTGATCGGGAAAACTTCCCGGAACACGGCTTGAAGACCAAGGTCCTTGCGCTTCGAGGGGGTGATGTTCTTCTGGAGGAAATCCTCGTATGAGCGGAGCTGGATCTCGATGAGATTCGGGGGCTCGGCGACTTCGTGGATTTTGCCAAAGTTGGTGCGCTGGGACATAAGGCAGAGATGAGGCGGTTTAGGGGGCGATGGCGGGGCAGGATGCGGAGGGGTTAATTCCGCGTGGCAACAACAGCGGTGAGGTCAGGCGGCCAGCCCAGCCTCACACACAATGATTGCGAAAATGAAACAGCCGGAGACCGGGGATGAACCCGTTCTCAGGCCGAAAAAATGGAGTACAGCAGCCGACACACCGCGAGCAACCCCGGAACCGCAGCGCTGGCTGCGGAAGTTCAGGAGGTCACGGACGGATGCGGGCATGCGATGAAACGAAACTAACGGGGGATTGGACTGGACTAACTTGAGAGACTCTGGGCCACGTGGCGCTGGCTGGTGAAAGCGCACGCCACGCGGCAAAGAGCAGGAGGAACGTGAGATTACTTGATCGTAACTTTGGCGCCGGCGGCTTCCATCTTCTTCTTGATTTCTTCCGCCTCTTCCTTCTTGACGCCTTCCTTGAGGGTCTGCGGAGCGCTCTCGACGAGCTTCTTCGCTTCAGCAAGGCCAAGGCCGGGGACCACGCCGCGGACTTCCTTGATGACGCCAATCTTGTTGGCACCGGCTTCGGTCAGGATGACGTCGAACTCGGTCTTCTCTTCAACAGGAGCAGCAGCGGCACCACCGCCACCGGCGGCAGCAGCGGCCACGGGAGCAGCAGCGCTCACGCCCCACTTCGTTTCGAGGGATTTTACGAGTTCAGCGACTTCCATGACGGTCAAGCCACTCAGTTCTTCAACGATTTTATTCAGGTCAGCCATATTAGTGTGTCGGTGTCGCCGAGCTCCGAAGCTTCGGATGATTTAAGAGCAAAAGCTTTTGCTCCGGCGAGGAACCATTGGGTGTTTAGGTATTCAGGCCGTGTGACGGGCCATCTGGTCAAATTGGGGGTGGGTTTAGGCTGCAACAGTTTCAGCAGGTGCAGCTTCAGGAGCGGTTTCGACGGGCGCAGCTTCGGCAGGGACCGCAGCGGCTTCAGCCGGAGCGGATTCCAGGTCGGCCTTGGCTTTGAGCACGCGGGCAAGTGCCGAAGCAGGAGCCTGCAACACGCCGAGGAGCTGCGAGAGGAGCGCTTCGCGGGAGGGCAGATCAGCGAGAACCTTGACGGCGCTGGCATCAAGCAGCTTGCCGTCAAGCACGCCGACTTTCATCACCGGCTTCTCGAATTCAGCAGCGAAGTTCTTCATGACCTTTGCGGTGGCGCAAACGTCCTTGGCGCCGGTGACGTAGGCGCTCTGGCCGGTCAGGTGCGTGCTCAAATCACCCGGGTAGCCGGCCTTTTCAGCGGCCTTTTTCACCAAGTTGTTTTTGAAGACGTGGATCTCCGCGCTGACAGCGCTGAGGCGCTTGCGCAGTTCGGCGAATTTATCGACCTTAAGGCCGGTGTAATCGACGACGAAGAGGAACGGGGAGGCATTGACCCGGCGCAGCAGGTCATCAATGAGCAATGTCTTTTCAGCTTTCATGTGTCGGTGCTGCGTGGATTAGAGTTTGATGTACTTCGACACGTCGATGCGGAGCGCAGGCGACATGGTGGCGGCGAGTGTCATGGTTTCGACATAACGACCACGAGCGGAGGCGGGTTTGGCACGCACGACGGCTTCGATGAGCGAGGTAGCGTTTTCGGCGATCTGGCTCACTTCGAAAGAGGCTTTACCGACGGAGGAGGCGATGTTGCCATTCTTGTCGAGCTTGAAGTCAGCGCGACCAGCCTTCACGGCCTTAACGGCAGCGGCGGTGTCTTCAGTGACGGTGCCGGTACGCGGATTGGGCATCAAACCGCGTGGGCCGAGCTGTTTACCGAGTTTGCGAACTTCATTCATCGCAGCCGGAGTGGCGATGGCGACGTCGAAGTCGGTGAAACCTTCCTTCACCTTGGCGATGAGGTCCTCGTTGCCGACGATGTCAGCGCCGGCGGCCTTGGCGGCATCAGCGGCAGCGCCTTGGGCGAACACGGCGACACGCACGGTCTTGCCGGAGCCATGGGGCAGCGGGCAGGTGCCGCGCACCATCTGGTCGCTCTTCTTCGGATCGACACCCATGCGGAACGACAGGGTGACGGTCTGGTTGAACTTCGTGCCGGGGAGTTTGCGCAGGAGGTCGGCCGCTTCTTCAAGCGTGAAGACCTTGCCTGCCGGAACCATCTCGGCGGCTTTCTTGTAACGTTTGCTTCTCTTTTGCATGGTGTGTGTGCAGTGGTGGCGAACTGTGACGTTCTCCTGCTTGGGTTGGGGATTAGTCGGCGATTTCGATGCCCATCTGACGTGCGGTGCCGGCCATGATGCGGGAGGCACGTTCGAGGTCAGTGGTGTTGAGGTCGGCCAGCTTGAGCTTGGTCGCTTCGAGGAGCTGGGCCTTGGTGATCTTGGCAACTTTCTTCTTGCTGGCCTCGCCGGAGCCGGAGGCGATGTTCGCCACCTTTTTCAGGAGGTTGGAAGCAGGCGGCTGTTTGGTGATGAAGGTGAAGCTCTTGTCCTTGTAAACGGTGATGACAGTGGGCAGCACGTCACCGCCGGCTTTCGCGGTGGCAGCATTGAATTCCTTGCAGAAAGCCATGATGTTCACACCGGCCTGACCGAGAGCAGGGCCAATGGGCGGTGCGGGGTTGGCGGCTCCAGCCTTGATCTGAAGCTTGATGAGTTTGATGATTTCCTTGGCCATGTGTTTGTGTTCCTTGCTTGCTTGGGATGAAAATGAGTGAGTGAGTCAGGCGGCTTTATGCCTTTTCCACCTGCCAGTATTCGAGATCGACCGGAGTGGAGCGACCGAAGATGTTGACGGAAACGCGCAGCACGCCGCGCACCGGATCGATTTCCTCGACGATGCCGTTCTGGCTCTCGAAGGGACCGTCGGCCACACGCACCGTGTCGCCGAGATTGAAAGCGATCTTCGGCACAGCGCCTTCAGATTTGTCGCCCACCTGGGAGAGCATCGCCTCGACCTCTTTGGCACGCATTGCGATGGGGTGATCCTTGGCACCGGCGAAATTGAGGACGCCGTCGGTTTCCTTGACGAAATACCAGGTTTTATCGACGAGGCGGTTGTGTTCGTCGAGCAGGTGGCAGTTGGCGATGACGTAGCCGGGGAAGAACTTGCGGTTGCTCTCGGAGCGCTTGCCTTTCTTCACTTCGGCCACGCGTTCCATGGGAACGAGCACCTGGAAGACATAGTCCCCCATCTCCTCCGTTTCGATACGGCGGAGCATGCTGTCACGGACCTTCATTTCAAGGCCGGAGCGGACGTGGATGACGAACCACTGATCGCGGGGTGCAGGGATGGCTCCCATAAGGTTTCGGGGGGAAGAGGGGTTGGGAAAATGGAAGACTACATGCCCAGCTTCTGCGCGGCCTCGAAGGCCCACTTGAAGCTGATGTCGAACGCGGCCACGAAGGCTCCGAGCAGGATCATCGCGATGAAGACCACCACGGTGGATTCATTCAGTTCGCGGTATTTGGCGAAGCCCTTTTCCTTGGAATCCCACGGCCAGGTGGCCTTCTTGAGTTCGAGGATGACTTCGCTGATGTATTTGCGGATGCGGCTCATGTGAAGCGTTGCGACTTTCTGGGATATGTTCTCGGGATGTTCGCTGGCAGGCCAGGAGGGACTCGAACCCACAACCAACGGTTTTGGAGACCGCTACTCTACCAATTGAGCTACTGACCTGTGTGAGCGAAAACGCTTCCCGAAATGGATAACAATGGATGACGGTTTGGCAAGTCGCGGTCTCCTTCGCCCCGGTTGGGAGACGAAACCACCGCCGGGTCTGTGCGCCAGACCCGGCGGGGTTCGAGACAAACGAACTGCGCGAACTTTAGTCGAGGATGGTGGCGACACGGCCAGCACCGACGGTCTTGCCGCCCTCGCGGATGGCGAAGCGGATGGTCTTTTCCATGGCGATCGGGGTGATCAGCTCGACTTCGATCGAGACGTTGTCACCAGGCATCACCATTTCAACACCTTCAGGAAGCTTCACGCTGCCGGTCACGTCCGTGGTGCGGAAGTAGAACTGCGGGCGGTAGTTGTTGAAGAACGGCGTGTGGCGGCCGCCTTCATCCTTGGAAAGCACATACACCTCGGCGGTGAACTTCTTATGAGGAGTCACAGAGCCGGGCTTGGCGATGACCTGACCGCGCTCGATGTCGGTCTTCTTCGTACCACGAAGGAGGAGGCCGACGTTGTCGCCCGCACGACCTTCGTCGAGCAGCTTGCGGAACATTTCGATGTCGGTGACGGTGGTCTTGGCGGTCGGGCGGATGCCGATGATTTCGACTTCGCCCATCTTCTTGATGATGCCACGCTCGATACGACCGGTGCAGACGGTACCACGACCTTCGATGGCGAACACGTCTTCCACAGGCATGAGGAAGTCTTTGTCGATCGGGCGCTCTGGCAGCGGGATGTAGCTGTCCACGGCGTCCATGAGCTTGAGGATGTTGGCTTCATGCACAGGATCGCCTTCGAGTGCCTTGAGCGCGGAACCCTTCACGATCGGGATTTCGTCACCTGGGAAGTCATACTTGGAAAGGAGGTCGCGCACTTCCATCTCGACGAGGTCGAGAAGTTCGGCGTCGTCCACCATGTCCACTTTGTTCATGAACACCACGAGGGCTGGCACACCGACCTGACGGGCGAGCAGGATGTGCTCACGGGTCTGGGGCATTGGGCCGTCAGCGGCGGAAACCACAAGAATGCCACCGTCCATCTGGGCGGCACCGGTGATCATGTTCTTCACATAGTCAGCGTGTCCGGGACAATCGACGTGCGCATAGTGGCGCTTCTCGGTTTCATACTCCACGTGAGCCGTGTTGATGGTGATGCCGCGCTCTTTTTCTTCAGGAGCCGCGTCGATCTGATCATAAGCCTTCGCCTGGGCGAAGCCCTTCTTCGAAAGGACGGTCGTGATTGCTGCGGTGAGGGTGGTCTTGCCGTGGTCAACGTGGCCGATCGTGCCGATGTTGACGTGCGGCTTGTTGCGTTGGAATGCTTCTTTGGCCATGGGTGGAGTTAGTTGAGGGGGTGCGCTTGGGAATGGTTCGTTTGTCGTGTTTCGAAGATCCCCACAGTTCGCCACTGGAGCTGTTAGAGGGACTTGAACCCTCGACCTCGTCCTTACCAAGGACGTGCTCTACCACTGAGCTATAACAGCAAACCGGCGGCAGTCTCGTGAGAGACCTCCTCCTCTTTCGACAATAAAACCGGGGAATGCAAATCTCTCAGACAGATGTCTGAAGACAGTACGCCCCGGCTTTTTTACCGAAAAAGTGGCGCGAAAGTAGGACGCTCGGCATCTCTGTCAAAGATTATTTCCAATCTTTCCGAAAGACCCAAAAGCACTCCTGCGTGGCACTCATAGCCCCCCCTCGCCCTGCTACAGCAACATTTTAGGCTTGGCTTGGCGGCGGCGGCTTCATAACCTCACGACGCAATCACTTCGCCACATATCATGAAAACACTGTTCCTGACCACCCTCGCCCTGCTCGCAACCGCCACCACCATCCTCGCCAAGACCGGCTGGGATGACGACTTTGAAAAATCCCTCACCAAGGCCAAGGAGGAAAAGAAAATGGTGCTGCTCGACTTCACCGGCTCCGACTGGTGCGGCTATTGCATCAAGCTGGATGACGAGGTCTTTTCCAAAGCCCCTTTCAAAAAATTTGCCAAAGAAAACCTCGTGCTGGTGGAACTGGACTTCCCCCGTAGCAAAGCCCTGCCCAAGAAGACCAAGGCGCAGAATGATGCCCTCAACGCCAAGTTCAACGTGAACGGCTACCCCACCATCGTCCTGCTCGACAGCGAAGGCAAAGAGGCCGCCCGCTGGGTCGGTTATGACCCGGAACTGCTCTCCAAGCTCAAGGAAAAAGTCGGCACACCCAAAACTGAGGCCAAATAATCCCCACTCGTCCCCACCACCATGAAAACACTCGTTCTCGCCACGCTCGCTCTCCTCACCACCTGCGCTCTCGCCGAACCCAAGGCCGGCTGGAGCGAGGATTACAAAGGCTCTCTCTCCAAAGCGAAGGAGGAAAAGAAAAAAGTACTCCTCGACTTCACCGGCTCCGACTGGTGCGGCTGGTGCATCAAGCTCGACAAGGAAGTCTTCTCCACGGACGAGTTCAAAAAGCTGGCCGAAAAGGAACTGGTGCTCGTCGAGCTGGACTACCCGCGCAGCAAGCCACTGCCAGAGGAATTGAAGAAACAGAACGCCGAATTGAAGGGCAAATTCGCCATCAACGGCTACCCCACCATCATCCTGGTCAGTTCCAGCGGCAGAGAACTCAAGCGCTGGGTCGGCTACAGCGCCAGCATGCTAACTGAGCTGAAAAAAGAAGCCCGCTAACCCGCCCGACTTGCCCACGACGATGCGCTGGTGCCTCTTATCCTGCATGGCGGTCGTTTTTGCCACCGCATGCCTGCATGCGGCGGATGAAACCGAGGCGCAGCTCAAAACCATCGTGCGGGCGGCACGCATCGGTAATCAAGAGGCCCTCACGCTGCTGAAAGTCCTGCCCGCCACCAAATTGGCGGGTGAGGCCGTGCTCAGCATCGTCAGTGACAAAAAAGTTGGCACCGGCATCAAGCTGCGCCTCGCAGAAATCGTCGCCGCCTGGCCTGCGGGAGAAGGCCGCAAGGCGCTGGCCGACTGGCTGGTCAAACATCCGTCATGCAGTGACGATGAACTCATGTTCTTCGCTGGCATCGGCCTGCTGGAGGCGCGCACCTTCTTCTGGAACATGCTCACTCAGATCAAAGGCCCGCTCACCGCCGTGCGCGATCCCGAGCACGTGGCTCTCGCCGCCAAAGCACTCGGTGCCTTCCCGGACAATCCTGAAGTCGTCGTCACCCGCATCGCCTCCATGCTCGATCCCGCCTGCGCCCACGTCATGCGTGCCTGCGCGGCGGAAGCCCTCGGCGGCATGCAGAACGTCAAGGCCATCGAGGCGCTCCTGCCGCATCTAGGCGATGACGCCATCGGTGACATCGCCCAGTGCGCGCTCTATCGCCTCACCGGCCAGGGCTTTGCGACGGATGTGGACAAGTGGAAAGCCTGGCTCGTCGAGCAAGGCGCGACCGTCGCGTGGAAAAAACTCACCCGCACTGACTTTGCGAACTATCTAAAGACGCAGAAGCTCCTCATGCCGCTGGATGATCCCGCCATGAACAACATGGGCTCGTTCTACGGCATGGAGTTCAAAGCCAAAGGCGCGCTGTTCATCCTCGATGTCAGCGGCAGCATGACGCAGGACGACCGCATCGGCAGGCTCAAGGCGCAGATGGGCAACCTCCTCACCGCCATGCAAAACATGCCGGACAAGCTGCGCTACGGCATCATCACATTCGGCGAGAACATCGACTCCTGCTTCCCGGCCCGCGGCATCGAGACCAACACCGAAAAAAACCACAAGCAGGCTGAGCGCTTCGTCGAGCGCATCCAGGCCGACGGTGGCACCCCGATGTGCGAGGCGCTGACCCATGCGCTGACCAAAATGCTGCCCGACGGCAACCTCGACGCCATCTACTTCCTCAGCGACGGCCAGCCCAGCGACGGCACGCCACAATACGTGCTGGAACTCGCCACCCGCATCCACACCAAATTCCAGACCCGCATTCACACCATCAGCATTGGCGAAGAACCTGCTCAAAACCTCGACCAGCCCTCGCTCCTCAATCAAATCGCCAACGCCTGCGGCGGCACCTTCACCCTTCCACCATGAAAACACGTCGCGACATCCTCCGCTCGGCGCTCTGCACCGCACCCGCCGTCCTCACCGGCTGCATCCTGCCCGATTTGCAGGAAGTCCGCCGCACCGGCCTCATCTCCCAATCCACCTCGACCAGCGGCGCCCCCTTCCTTGTCTCTGGCAGACGAGCCGCTGCCTTGCGCGAATACAACCAGCGCTTCCTGGTTTCGGGAGCCACCTTCCGCTTTTCCGCCAAACCCGCCTTCGGCATGGCCTGGACCGCCGAACTCGAACGCGGCTACGCCAGCATCAAGCGTGACCCGCGTCTCGGTTATGCCGTCAAAAATCTCAGCACCGGCGCCTACCTTGCCGAATACCAGGCAGACCGCGTACTTGTTGGCGCTTCCATGCCCAAGCCCGCCGTCTCCGCCGTGCTGCTGGAGTCGAAACAGGGCAACCTCAGCCGCGAAGAATTCCAGCACATCATCAATGCCTGCGACCTCAGCATCAACGCCTCCTGGCACGCCATGCTTGGCCGTTTCAGCGCTGCCGATGAACAGTACTTCGAGCAGAAATACCACCTCCCCGACGTGCCCATCCGCGCCAACGG
Source organism: Verrucomicrobiales bacterium (assembly GCA_043770175.1). Lineage (GTDB taxonomy): Bacteria > Verrucomicrobiota > Verrucomicrobiia > Verrucomicrobiales > Verrucomicrobiaceae > Prosthecobacter. The sequence continues at coordinate 27,778 of JAYVIO010000332.1, forward strand.
CCAGTCACCCCGCTTCTACGCCGAGTTCTTCGAGCGCCTTGTGAACTACAAGCTCGACTACGGCTGCGAGATGCTCCTCGAAGCCACTCGCCGCAATCAATTCGGCCGTGGCCGCTGGTATCTCCCCGCCGAGATCACCCAGGTCGGCGGCAAGACCGGCACCGACGGCCCCTACAAGCACGAAGGCCTCTGGTTCTACTATCGCGGCACCCCGTATGCGATTGTGATGTACAGCGACGGCCACTTCGGCCGCCACGAAAGCTTCTGGCGCATCGGGGCTGTCTTCGGCGGCCTGTTCCGCGAATACATCGCGTGATTCCGCATGCTTCCTGCCCGCACCATCTTCATCGTCGGACCGACCGCTTCCGGTAAATCCGCGCTCGCCCTTGCCCTGGCGGAGCAGATTGGCGGTGAGATCGTCAATGCGGACGCCTTTCAGCTCTATGCCGGGATGGACCTCCTGACAGCGAAACCTGCCGCCGCCGAGCTGGCCCGCGTGCCGCATCATCTTTACGGCGTGCTGCCGCTCACGGAATCCTGCGATGCGCAGCGTTATCACTCGCTCGCGCTACCGGTGATCGAGGACATTGCGGCACGTGGTCGTGTTCCTATTGTCGTCGGCGGCTCGGGGCTGTACCTCAAGGCGCTCACGCACGGCCTGTCTCCCCTGCCCGCCGCCTCACCGGCCTTGCGTGAGCATTTCAAGCATCTCAGCGCCGGGGAAAAAATCGTCTGGCTGCTCCAGCGCGATCCCGAGGCCGCCACCACCGTGAACCTGCGCAATCCGCGCTATGTCGAGCGTGCACTGGAAATCTGCCTGCTCGCCGGACGAGCGCAGTCCGGCCTGCGGCGTTCGTTTGCGGCCCAAGAACCGCAGGTGAACGGCATCATCCTCGACTGGAACCGCGAAACGCTCTACGCCCGCATCAATCAGCGCACCCTGACCATGTTTGAGGCCGGCTTGATCGCCGAAGTCGCCGCACTGGGCGAACTCTCGCCCACCGCCGAGAAAGCCATCGGCATTCGCGAAGTGCGCGAGCATCTCGCCGGACGCGTGAACCTGGAAGACACCATCGCCGCCATCCAGCAGGCCACGCGGCGTTACGCCAAGCGCCAGATCACCTGGTTTAGGCGCGAACGCTGCTTCCAAACGATTTGCCTCGATTCCGTTCCGACAGCAGAGTACGCGCTCTCCCGCATTCTCGAACTCTTTCCATGCCTCCGCCCGTCCAGCCAGTCCGCCCCGTCTTCGTCAACCTAGGCCCCCGCAGCTACCTCGTGCAGGTCGGGCGTGATCTCTTGAAGACGCTCGGTGAGGAAGTGAACAAGAAAATGCCGGACCGCGTGAAATGCGCCGTCGTCACGGATTCCAATGTTGGACCGCTGTATGCCGAAACCGTGCTGACAAGCCTGCGTGCCGTCGGCAAAGAGCCGCATCTCATCACCGTGCCAGCGGGTGAATCGTCCAAATCGCTGACTTGGAGTCAATCCGTGCTCAGCGAGATGGTGCGCTTCGGTTTGGATCGCAAAAGCTTCGTCGTCGCCCTCGGTGGCGGCGTCATTGGCGATCTCGCTGGCTTTTGCGCCTCGATTTATCAACGCGGCATTCCTTACGTGCAGGTGCCCACCACCGTGCTCTCACAAGTCGATAGCTCCGTCGGCGGCAAGACCGGTGTGAACTTGCCTGACGCCAAAAACATGGTCGGCGTCTTCCACCAGCCCGTGCATGTCATCGCCGATCTCGACACGCTCAGTTCTCTACCGACACGCGAATGGAACGAAGGCTTCGCTGAAATCATCAAGCACGCCTGCATCCGCGATGCCTCCATGTTCAAGGCCATCGAAAGCATTGCCGAAGGCAAAGGTGACATCGTCGGCCTCATCCGCCGCAACATCGCCATCAAGGCGGTCATCGTCGAAGCTGATGAGTACGAAACCATCGGCACGCGGGCGCTGCTCAATTTTGGTCACACTTTGGGCCACGCCATCGAAGCCGCCGCCGGTTATGGCAGGCTGCTGCATGGTGAAGCCATCAGCCTCGGCCTGCGTGCCGCTGCGTGGCTCTCCGCGCAAATCTCCGACCTCACCAGCGAGGATTACGAACGCATCGTGATGCTGCTCAAACTTTGCGACCTGCCCACCAAACTCCCCGACGACCTCGACACCGAGGAGATCATGCGCATCGCCCGCATGGATAAAAAATTCGAGAACGGCAAGATCCGCTTCGTCCTCCTCCGCAAGATCGGTGAAGCCTACGTCAGCAAAGATGTGATCGAAGGCCATCTGAAGCAGGCGCTGGATGAGTTGCGTAAATGACGCATGCGCTTCCTCAACCCCAGTTACCTGCACCTAGCATGGCTCGCGCTGATCCCGCTGGCGCTGTGGTTGTTCCGCCGGCAGGCGAAGCGGGTGCCGGTTTCGACGCTGCTGTTTTTCAAATCGCTCGCGCGTGAGCATCAGGAGTCCGCGTGGCTGCGGCGCATCAAGAAATGGTTCTCGCTGCTGCTCACACTGCTGGTGCTGATCTTCGCCATCCTCGCTCTGGCACGGCCTAGCAGCAATCTCTCGGCTGATTCACCCGGTGCTGTGGTCATCGTCGTCGATCGTTCTGCTTCGATGTCTGCCAAAGACATGCAAGGACGCACACGACTCGATGAAGCGAAACGGCGCGTGAAGGATCGCATCCGTTCACTGCCCGATCAGGTCGTGCTATCGCTCATTGCCTTCGATGCGCGACCCCATGTGCTGCTCTCCCGCAGCCGCAACCGCCGCGAATGTCTGCGTTTGCTCGATGAACTCACGCCTTCACCCATAGAAGGCAAAACCGAGGTCGCGCTGAATGTCTCCAAACGACTCGCCGATCTCGAATCACGTTCCCGCATCTGGCTGGCGGCGGATTCCAGCGTTACGGATGCTGCGGTCGATTCCATTCCCGTCGCATTGCCCGAACCGCTCAACGTCGGCATCACCGGCTTCCAAATCCGCCACAGCCCGCTCGCAAGGGATCGTTACGAGGCCTTTGTCAAAGTCAGCGCTGCCGCCAGCAACAAAGACAAGACCACTTCAACCCTCGAAATCACCATCGCCGGTCGTATCGCCCAACTGCGCGAGCTTGAACTCGCTCCCGGCGCTTCCTCCTCGCTCATTCTGCCGCTCGAAGGCGTGCGTGGTCAGCGCTTGGAGATGCGCCTAAAAACTGCGGGGGATTGTTTCGGCTGGGACGATGGTCTTGCGGCTCCACTGCCCAAAACGAAACCACTCACCGTGGCCTGGTTCACCGAAAAGCCCGATCCCTTCACCGAACTCGCACTCTCATCCCTCATCGAATCCGGTCGCATCGAAATGAAAAAGGGTGATCCCGCCGCATGGCCGCCGAAGGAGCCGCCGGATGTCTATGTCTTCGAAAACTGGCTCCCAACGTCCTGGCCCACGGATCGTCCCGTGATCGCACTCACACCTTTGACCAACTCCGGCCCGCTGCGCACCCGCCCGCTCAAAGCCCTGCCGCATGACAGCGTCCGCGCTGTGCAGCCTGATCATCCCGTGCTCTTCCGTGCCAGCAGCAGCCGCATCGCCGTCACGCAGACCACCGTGCTCGAACTTCCCGCATCGCTGGAGCCCTTGTGGATCGCCGGCACCGAGCCTGTGCTTGCTGCGGGTGAGTCCGGTGGCCAGCGCATCGTCGTCACTGCCTTCTCTCCTTCGCAGTCCGAACAGCTTGCCCTGCTGCCTTCCTTCCCGCTCGTCCTCGGCAACGCTCTTTACTGGTGTGCGGAAAACAGCGAAGCCCTCGCTGACATGCGCACGCTGCACACCGGCGAGATGCTCAATGCCAGCAGCCTCGTGCAATGGCATGCCTGGGATGGCGACGCCTTCATCGAAGCCTCCGACGATCCCGCCAACGACCTGCTCGCCCTCAATCGCATCGGCGCATGGGAAATCGGCAACCGCAGTGGTGCCTGCGCCTTGATCTCCGATGCAGAAACGAATCTCCCTGCCCTGCCCGCCGATACTATTCTTTCCAGCCAGCCAGCAGCGCCCATCATCACCGCTTCCGCCTTCAGCACCTGGCCGCAGCGATTGATCTGGCTCGCACTCGCCTTGCTGTTGATTGAGAGCTTCCTGTTTCATCGCAAAGCGGTGTATTGAGAGAGCTAGACTACAGATCAACCCTTGCCCGCATGGCTTGAACTGGTTCGATTGAACCATGAGCACATTCACAGAAATCGAAACGGCAGTCTCCACGCTGCCGCCGGAACAGCAGGAAAGCCTGCTGCTGTTCCTCGCGGATCGTCTGCGTGATGCACGCGCCTCGCTGCCTGAGCCGCGCAGTTTCACACCGGCTCAGATTCAGCAGTGGATCAAGAGCGACGAGGAAGACCTGCGCTCTTTCCGGGCAGTCGCATGAGATGGTTCCTCGACTCCATCAACCCTCGTATCCTACGCGTTCCTGCATGCAGCGATCTCAGAAAAACCAATTTGTCAGGCAGTTGCAATCTGCTCCCGTTTCCCTGAAGGCATTGCCTTCGGGAAGGGGGTTCCGGAATGAATATTCTGGGCATCCCTGTCAGGAATCGCCTCCCGACCCCTTCTGCGACCACTTCCTGCCCTGGATTCATTTCATGAATCATGGCACGAACATGTATGACAAAATGCCCCGAATTCTTCGCGTCGACTCCGGGTGGTCTGTTTTGTTGAGCAGCAGGTTCAGCTTGTGCGCAATGCGGTATTCTTGCGCCTCTGGTCCTGGGAAAAGAACATTTACTGTTTTCTCCATGTCTTCGCCAAGTGCTGGATCGCCAGGCTTTTCCTTGTCCAAAAACTGCGTGCTTTCAAAAGCCCTCTCAATGGCCCTTGGCTTGTCTGCCGCACTTGTCAAACATCCCAGCGCCATTCCCTCACCAATTAGTCCCGCATTTCTTTCCTGTTTTATCATCCGCGTGATCAGTTTCTCATGAGAGGTTGAGTCGTTTAGCAAAAAGACAATCATGGGCGCAAACTCAAGCATATTGCCTGCTGACGCCTTCAGCAGCGTTTCCACTTCCTCGTCCTTTAGCTTATTCAATTCAAGCAAACGGCGCGCCACGCACAATCGCCACAAAGGATTTACGGCCAGCAATTCTTTTTTCATCGCCACGAGATCGTCTGCGTCGGGCTGTCCGGAAAACCATCTTTGCATTTGTGACCGCAAAGACATCAATTGCTCCAGATATTTGTTCCATTGGTCTGGAAGCTTGCATGGAAAAAATACATGGTCCTGTCCTGTTGCTTTGGCATCATACCGATATATCACAGTACCTGGAACCTCATACCATTCCCATCTGTTCAAAAGTTCAAAAAGGAAGACACTTGGATTCGATCTAAAGTGACCTTCCGGAATGGGTTCGCTCCGAACCTGAAAGCGAACATCCCCCCCTTTTTGGCTATTGTCCGACGTATGCCCATCTTCAACCAGAAGCACGTTCCGAACATAGCTTGTAGCTGGTCTTCCATCTGTCATGCGCGTCTTTTCGTGCCGAGCGTCAGTGATGCGGACATTACCCCAGTACCAGGTTAATGGGGCATCGCCTTTGGCCAGTTCCCTTGTCAAGCGGGCCACGCCACGGCAAGTCAAGACCAGTTCCTCCGGGCCGGAGGCTGCCACGACCTTGTCGGCCAAGGCGATCAGAGGCATCCAGCAAAAAAGGGTAAGAATATGTTTCATGGCATTGGAAGCAGAATTTGATCGGTGGATTCAGGATCGGTTTCAATTGTGCGTTGATAGGCACTCGGGTTATTTGCAATGGGTGGCGTGATAACAGGCGCAGTGTCTGGGTGCCGGTCTGTGGCGTCGGCTACGGGACTCTGTGGAGCCTGACTCCTAGAGTCGGCGGTATAAGTCCAATTGCGTTGTCTTAATGGAACGAATATGCCAGGCACAGGAAAGGTCGCGCCCTCTGCCGCCTTCACCAAACCGCACCAAACCATAAAAGTGTCATTTATTAACGTCCATTTCGTCGAGTACGTGACTTTGAATTTCTTCGATGAGTCATTCGAGGCAGAGTACTCTATAGGGTTGTCGATCTTTTTGTCGAGGTTATTATTTGGTGAGTCTTTCGCATAATAACGGGCATGTCCAGTCACACCAAGATAACCGCCGACCGCGTTGAACGATGATTGTCCAATCTGCATAGCACCTGGTTTCAAGCCACAGTAAAGGAACGGGGCGAAATTTGGATCAGTATCCAGCAACTGCGAGCATGTGTATGCCTCAACAACATCCGAAGGAACCGTCAACTGATCGCCGCTTGCGATGGCCTGCCCAGCAATAAGCAAGGGGTTGCCCATGCCAAACTTAGATGCGTCCGCGACATTTTGAACCATGCCAAACTGCCAGTTCTTTATCTGAGGAACAGATGTGTCAAGACCTGTGGGTTTCACAGATGCTGTGCATGTAAATTGCACAGCGTTGTTGGGGGAGAGTCCAAAGCGACGTTTACCATCCTCAGTAAAAATGGAGCTGACGGTATTTTGTGTCTTCACTTCAAGGGATGCATCATACCAAAACACCGTCATCGGCTGTTCGATGAAGACTTCGGTGCTGCCTTTTTTGCGAATCTGGAGCTTGGTATCGTCCTTCTGCTGGCTTTGCGTGACGCCGGTGATCCAGAAGCGGCCGCGGCCATACCAGTCCAGGGTGACATCAATGGACTCGGCACCCTCCGTGTCGTCACCGGGCGGCCTTGGCAGCAGCGGGGGCGTGGTGTTGTCCTTGACGAATTTCACGTTCTTAGTGTCAGATGAAACGCTGATGGTGCCAAGCATGTTTTGCGGCCACTTGGAATCCCAGGGCAGCTGCACGGTGCAGGGAATCCACTGCCGCCAGGCTTTGTCGCCGACTTTCTGCTCCTTGCGCACGATGTCATCCTTGCTAGTGGCGGTGTCGTTGATGTTGATCTCGTAAGAGAACATCTCGATTTCCACATAGCCGTTTTGCTTGTCTGGCACACTGCTGGCCCCCGGATCAATCACCACGGAGTCACCGTTGATTTTGCAATACGGATTGAGGTTTTCAGTCCAATGCGTCTTGGCACCCTGAACGTAAATGTAGCCTCTGGCCTTCAGTGCGCTGCGCTGCTGCGGGATGGGCGTGTAGGGGGTGTTTCCTTGGTAAACCAGCGCAACAACCGTCATGCCCGGTTCGCTCTGACCCGAGGCGGAGGCATCGAGCTTGAGGGCGACCGCGCGGCGATAGACGCCGTCGCTGCCGCTGTAAGAATTCACCGAATGCTGCCGCAAGCACATCGCCGGGGGTATCCACCAATTAACCCATGCTGACAAGAGGGGCGGAAAAACGAACGGTTTGCTGTCAAACCTCTCGATCACTGAAGCGGTCTTGTCCGTGGTGCCATAAGGCTCGATCAAGAAGGGGGCTGCCCCATCCCAATTGTACCAGGCCCTGCCCCAGAAGTTGTTGGTTCTTTCTTGCCCGGACTGGTAAAAGCCAAAGCATGCCTCCATGTATTTATGGGCCACTGAAACTTTGACATCATCAAACACCGGTGGAGCACCGGTGTTTGATGGTGTGGTTGTGCTGGTCGTGGTCGTCCCGCCAGCGCCCGCCGCATTGGCTCCTGCGCCCGTCCCGGTGGTGGTTCCCCCGGTGTTGGTGCCAGTCGTGGTGGTATTGGCGGTGCCATTGGTTCCCTGCGTGGAGTTTTGCGCCACAGTGCTGCTGGAGGACTGAATGGCGAAGGCAAACACGGTCTTCGCCTGCCCGAGGTTGGCGGCGGCGTAATCATCATCATCCGCCGTCGTGCTGCTCCACACGGCAGGAACCACCTGGCCCGCTTCCGCGAGACGGCTGCGCAGCCGTTTGCCCAGCGCCTTCAACTGCCCTAGCGTGACCATGGCATAGTCATTGGCATTGCCAGTCCGCGTGCGCCAGGTGGCAAGCATGGCATTCAGCTCACTGCCCGCACCGCCGGTCAGCTTCGCATTCATCTCCTCAATCGCCGCGCGGGCGAAGTTCTTGAGCTGCCCCTGGTTGAGCGCCGCGTAGTCATCCGCAGATTTTTGCGTGCTGATGACGCCCCGTGTGCTCCACCAGCCCGGCGCGGCAGCGCTGGCGCTCTGCAATAGCATGCCTGAGAACAGCCATGCGGTGATCAACTCGCGCAGCAGCGGACCGCGCAGAATGCGAATGGAAGATGAGTTCATCGTGGTTCGATGTTGAGAGTTCAAAGTCTTGTCCGCCGTAGCTTCAGAGATGGCGGATCACGGCTGCGGGCCATGATTGAACTCACCCATCAGGACATCCCCGGCAGGCTTCAGATGCACCGGGCCTTTGAAACTGCTGCCCCCGGTGGGGTTGAGTTTGATCGTCGCCTGCGCCGGGTTGGCCGGATCGTACAGCGCCAGCCCAAAGGCGCTGTCCACCGCCATCGTCGGCACATAGCCTGTCACATCATTCGGGTTCACCCGCCACCATACCCACTGCGCGGCGCTGCGCCCAAGCGCACTGCCCAGCATGGCCTGCGCACCGGTGTCGCTGAACTGCAATGTCACCCCCGAGGTGGCGGCGTCACCGCTCAAGGAGCCGAGACTCAGCACATTGCCCGCGATGTCCAGATTGCCCGCGATAACGGCGAGGTTGTTCTCATTGAGCGTGGGCTGGATGCGCGTCCCGTCCATGTAGCCGGAATACACCATCATGCCGTTGCGCAGACGGGCGCTGCCACGCAGGTCGTTGAGCGTGCCCTGCGTGTTGCCACGCACCGGGTCGGTCACAGTGACCAGCCGCAGGCCGTCTGCGCCTGCGACACCGAGGGCAAGCTGCTGCCCGTCATAATAGCCCGCGTACAGCGCAGCACCGGTGGCATCCATGCCGGTGTAATGCCACACTGCGTTGCCCACCACGAACGACGCCGGGCCGCTGGCCGGGGCCGCCAGCCCCCACAGCGCGTTGTTGCTGTTGGGATCGACCGCACAGACCGGCGTTGGGAAACCGCTGTTGGGTCCGCTGCTCTGAAACAGATGCGTCTGCGTATTGTAGGTGCCGCTGGCCGTGGTGTTGGCGAGATAGTTCGTCAGCGTTGCCAGGCCGCTACCATCCAGGCGGATTTTCATGAGGCAGCCACCACCCACGTTCGTGTCCGTGCTGTTGGCCGCCGCCGCATTGCCATAGCAGGCCGTGTTGACATTGGAGATCGAGTCTTCCAACGAGGTGCCAAGAAACTGCCAGATGCCCGCGCCCGTCACCATCAACGCGGGCGGCAGATCCTGCGGCGGCGCATCCCCGGCGAGCCGTAGCGTGCCATCCGCATTGGCCGGGCAGGCCGCCACCAGAGCGGCCCCATCACTGATCACAAACATGCCTACGCTGTCCACGTTAAGCGTGCCATTGAAGGCACCGATGTTATCACTGCCATTGAGGGTGGCATTGGCCGCATTCATCCCGGTCAGATTGAGTTGATAGCCCTCGGGCGACTGAAAAGTGTTGGCTATCGTGCGGGTGTAAAACCGCCCGCGCACCCAGAATGCGGGCGGGCCATAGACAGGGTCAGACGGTCCTGGGTCAGGCGGCTGCGGCGGTGACGTTTGAATGTCCATGCTGCTGACCACAAAACTACCACTGTTAAAGGAACCATTGTAGCTGCCGCCGTACCAGCTCACAGACACATTGCCGGAGCCGGGGTTGCCCGTCGTGCCAGTGATCGTCAACGTGCCGGTACTGCCATTGCCATAAGAGTCGGAACGGTTGCCCGCATTGTCCTGAAAACCACCCGTGAAGAGATACTCGGTGCCGTTCACCCACAGTGTCGTGGCGCTGATGAACAGTGGCGTGCTGTAAGTCGTGCCCGTGTTCGGGTCAGTGTTCGTGCCACTGCCAGGACCGGCTGTTTCCACCGAGTAGCCGCTCACACTGAAACTGCTGCTGGCATAGCTGCCAGCATTGGAGCCGTTGATGATGACCGTGGCGCTGCCACCAAGCTGGAAGCCGCGTGCCGAGCCGCTGATGACCACATTCACCCCACCTGCATAGGTGTCATTGATGACACCATCAGCGCTGATCGTGGCCGACTGCCAGCATGCCAGCGCGCCATTGACCCAGAACTGAGCAGGCGCGAAGCTCGGCCCCGTGCGCGGCGCAAACTGCGGGTTGGAGAAATCATTGTTCACCAGGGTGAAGGAGCCGAGGTACGGATCCCAGCCAGTCACGGCATAAGGCGTGCTGCTCATGCTCGCATAGGCAATCGTCAGCCAACCGTCGGCGCTGTTGAAGGAATCCGTCCAGGTGCTGCTTGCCTGCCCGTTGCTGTCATAGGTGGTGGTGGCGGTGCCGGAGGTGAAATAGAACGTGGTCCCCAGCAGATTATAACTGCCGCTGACTGAACTCGGCGTAGTGGTGCTGGTGTCACTGTTCACATACCAATTGCCATTGAGTTGATAGCCACTCTCCGAACCGGTGATGACACCATTGGCGTCCACCGTAAAACTCCCACTCTCACCGCTGTAAGTGGTGACGGTGGTAGTGGTCGTCACTTGCCCGCTCGGCAGGTCCACCGTGTAGGTCGTCGTGGTACTGGCCGTGCCATAAGCTCTACCGTTGAACGACTGCGAAACCGCGCTGCTGCTGGACTGTACCGTGTCGCCATAGGTGCCGCCCAAAAGATAGCCGCTGATGCCGTTTCCTCCCACCGTCGCCAGATTCGGCGCGTTGATCAGCCCCGTTACCGTCACGGTGGCCCCGGATAGATTCGTGTAAGTGTCCGTGTGGTAGGTGCCGTCCTCCGTGGCGGAGGTCCAGTCATACGCGACCGCTTGAATGGAAAGCGTCGTGTTTCCAAACAGCGGGGAGGTTTCGTCCGCCCGTATGGCGGGCAGTATCATGAGGCTGAACAGCGCACTTAGCAGGAGGCAAGGAAGAGTCGGTTTCATAATAATCAGCCCAACTCTTCGCAATTCCCCCGCATGAAGTCGATCTTCCTGGTGTAAGATGATTTTCAGACCGTTGTGAGGATGCTGTGAGCGCAGCGGCGACAGCCATCGGCAGCACGGCGGCGATGGATTTCCACAGCTGGTGCAACGGGCGTTTGCCCCGGCTCATTTTCAACCAGAGCGGACTCATTCAGTCTGAACATGAGATCATCCTGATCTGGAATGAATCCAAATGAGCTAAAAATGAACTCATTCACTGCCAGAATGAATTCATTTCCGGCACACATGAGTTCATTGCCAGCGTGGATGAATTGACTGGAGATCGGGATGATCTGCCACCAGCGCCGCAGCGGCCCAGCTAGCGCAGAAATGAGCGGATGACCACGCGGAATGGATTCTGTCACGCCGCATGAAAAGTGTTGAACGCCGCGTATCTGCCCGCGTCAAAGTGAGCAAGGCTGTGCCACACGGTGCGGCTGAAACAACCGCTGTTCCTGCTATGGCACGCTTTGATGACCCCTCTGTGCGCTTCGACGCACCGGGGATTTTTTTTGACCTGCCGGAACCAGGGGCGGCACCAAGAACCAAAAGTATGTCCAAGCCAAAACTCAATCTGCAAGGGGTCGATCCCCTGTCCAAGGTGCAACTGGTGAATGACATCGTTACCCAGATGACGGGCAACGCGAATTTCACCACGCCCACCCCCACGCTGGCTGCGCTCACCACCAAGAGTGACGCGCTGTCGGCTGTCATCAGCCAGATCGCCCTCACGGAACAGCAGCTCGAACAGCACAACGTCACGCAGGACACCGTCGTCACGGAGCTGGATGCGTTGCTCACCGCGCTGATGGGCTATGTGGAAAGCGCCAGCGGTGGCGAGGAGGCCAAAATCCTCTCCGCCGGCATGGGCGTGCGTGGCAAACCCACGCCACCCAGCCCGATGCCACAGGTGACGGGCCTGGAGGCCAAAGCGGGTGACGATGCAGGAGTGATCCTGCTGCGTCACGGTGCCGTGAAGGGTGCCAAGGTGTATGAGCGCCAGCGCAGTCCTGATCCGTTCACCAACGCAAGCTGGGTGAATCTGGATGCGAGCACCAAGGCCAGCAGCACTGTGACGGACCTGCCGAGTGCAACGCGCTGCTGGTTCCGCGTGCGTGCCGTGGGTGCCAAAGGCCCCGGCCCGTGGAGTGATCCCGCCATCAAGACGGTGCCGTGAAGCGGCGTGCGGCCCGCCGCGCTCCTGTTGGCGATGGTTGACATCGCTGAAGGGCGCGGCCAGCCCAGCAGTGCTGCGCACCGCTTTGCAGGCGAGCGCCGTTGGCAGTGGTTTCAATCCACTGCCAACCACCGTCAACAACAGTCAACCACCATCAACTTTTCATCGCCATGCCCTACGACCCTATGTTTCCGCTCACCAATGCCGCGCTGGTTTCAGCACAGTTCCGCACGCAATTTGCCGCTTTGTTTGATCTCATTCAAAGCATCCCCGTCGGGCCGCCCGGACAAAACGGCAGCGATGGCACCAGCGTCACCGGCGCGGTGATCGACAACACCACCACGCTCAATCCCGGCAACCCGGCGGAAGCCAGCGTGAGCTGGGATGGGGCGAACGTGCGTTTCACGTTTGGCATCCCACGCGGACAGGACGGCGTGAGCAGCCCGCCCATCACGAGTTTCATCATCGATGGCGTGAACACCCTGAACCCCGGCGACAATGCCACGGTGCAGACCAGTTTTGATGGTGCCAATGTGCGGCTGCTGTTTGGCATTCCGCGTGGGAATGACGGCACGAATGGCAGCAACGGCAACGATGGCGGCCAAGGCCCGCCGTTCACCAACTTCATCGTCGATGGCGTCAACATGCTGAACCCGACTGATCCCGCGACGGTGCAGACGAACTTCGATGGCAACGCCGTGCGGATGATCTTCAACCTGCCGCGTGGTTTTACCGGCAACGATGGTGGCACGGGTGCGCAAGGCGGACCGGGGCCGCAGGGGCCGCCGTTTGCGAACGCGGTGGTGGATGGCGTCCTCACGCTACCCGCCGGTGAGAACGCGACGGTGCAGACGAACTTTGATGGCAGCAATGTGCGCTTTCAGTTCGGCATTCCGCGCGGCAATGACGGCGGCAGCGGTCCGCAAGGCCAGCCGGGCGAAGTGACGAACGCGCAGCTCAACAGCGCGATCAGCGGCACAAGCAACAACAGCAACGGCGTGAGCACGCTGGACACAGCCTTCACCGATCCCGATGCGGAATCGTTGCGTCAGGCGTTCAACGCGCTGGTGCTGGCGCTGCGGCGGTGACAACACGCTGCACCTGAACTACAGCGGGGCAGATCACATTCCAATGCTCGGCTGAAACCTTATTCACAGCCGCTGCGTTTATTCACAGCGCACGGCCCCTGAAAAATCCCACATCTTGCTTCGGAGTCCTTAACTAAGCCCAAGATAAGGGAAAAATGGCCTTCGTTCTTGCGGGCAGGGGGCATGGAATGGTTCAATCCACCTCAGCACTTCCTTTTTCTGGCATTCGTCATTCCTCATTCATCCTTCGACCTTTTTCATCATGTATCTCAAGAGCCTCACCCTTCACGGCTTCAAGTCCTTCGCGGACAAGACCCACTTTGAATTCCACAAAGGCGTCACCGGCATCGTTGGTCCCAACGGCTGCGGTAAATCGAACGTGGTCGATGCCATCCGCTGGGTGCTCGGCGAAACCTCTGCCAAGGCGCTGCGTGGCGATGAAATGGCCGACGTCATCTTCAACGGCACCGACAAGCGCAAGCCCGTGGGTCTTGCCGAAGTCACGCTCACGATGGCGGATTGCGAAGAGTCGCTGAAGGTCGATTTCAATGAGGTCGCGCTGACACGCCGCGTGTTCCGCGATGGTCGCAGCGAATACCGCCTCAACAACACGGTCTGCCGTCTCAAGGACATCCACGATCTCATCGCCGGCACCGGCATTGGCCGCGCCGCTTACTCGATCATGGCACAGGGCCAGATCGACATGCTGCTCAGTTCGAAGCCCGAAGATCGACGCACCGTCTTTGAAGAAGCTGCCGGCATCACCAAGTTCAAATCGCAGAAGCGGGAAGCGCTGCGCAAACTTGAATACACCGAGGCCAATCTGCTTCGTGTCGCCGACATTGTCGCCGAAGTGAAGCGTCAGATGGGCACCTTGCAGCGTCAGGCGGCCAAAGCACGCCGTTATCAAACCCTGCTCGAAGACACACGACTGCTCGACACCCACCTCGCGCACAAGCAATACACCGAATTCAGCGGCGAGAAGTCCGAGGCCGAGACCCAGGTGCGCGTGATGGCCAACCAGATCGAGGAACTGCAGCGCAAACTGCAAACCGCCGAAACGGAAGCCGCGCAAACGCGTGAAGCTTACCACGCGCTCGAATCGCAGATCAGTCAGGCGCGTCAGCAAGCGCAGGAACTCCGCTCGCAGATGCAGAGCGCCGAAGGTCGCATCGGTTTCAACAAGGAGCGCAGCGAGGAACTCGAAGGGCGTATCCGCCAGAACGAGGAGCAGATCGCTGCCAACGAAGAACTGCTCGATCAGGCCCGTCGCGATCTTGCCAATGCCGATGAGCAGCTTCTCGCGATCACCGACAACATTCAGACGCGTCAGTTCGCGATGAACGAGCACTCCAGCGTGCATCAGAGCATCCTGCCAGAGCGCAACCGCCTCGACAGCGACCGCCGCAGTATTCGCGAGTCGATTCGCCAGTTCGAAGGCCAGATGGCCGCCAGCGAAGCGCGTGCGCAGTCCTTGAGCAATCAAATCTCCGCTGACCGTCAGCGTTTCGAGTCTCTCGCCCATGATCGTCAAACCGCAGCGCAGGCCCGCGAGTCCAGCCAGATCGAATTCGACGAACTGCAGCGCAACATCCAGGAACTCGAAGAAACGCGCAACCAGCTCGACGAGAAGGCCAAGGACTGCGCCCGCGAGATCATCGAACGCCGCCGTCAGCGCGACGCGATGAACAACGAACTCAACGACCTCCAACGCAATCTCACCCAGCGCAAGTCACGCCTCGAAATCCTCGAACAACTGCTGCAAAAAGGCGAAGGTCTCTCCTCCGGCACGCAAAGCGTGCTTAGCGGCCTCGACAACCCGGACGTTTACTCAACCGGCGTGCGCGGCTTGCTGGCTTCCAGCATTGAAGTCGATCCCGATTTCATTCCTGCCATCGAAGCCGCGCTCAAAGATCATTTGCAAGCCGTGTTGCTCACCGAAAGCGAACTCGCCGCGCAGATCATCGACCGCCTCACCGATCACAAGATGGGCCGAGCCTCGCTCGTGCCGCATGATTTCTGCAATCTGCGCAACGCCGCAGATCGCGAACTCATGCCCGCCGGTGCCATCGCCTGGGCCACAGACAAGGTGCGCGTCAAAACCGGCGTGCAGAGCCTCATTGATCACCTGCTGCACAACGTCGTCATCGTCGATGACCTGCACACCGCGCTGCGCATGAAGCGTGAGATGCCGCACCTCGCCATCGCCACGATGCGCGGCGAATTCATCTCCACCGACGGCATCATCAACGGCGGTGCAAGCAAGGAAGAAGGCTCCTCCACCCTACGTCGCGAAGCAGAAGTGCGCCAGCTCCGCACCGAGGTCGAAGCGCTCGAACTCCAGTTCATGGAGAAGGAAGACGCGGTAAAAGCCGTCAGCGCCCAGCTCGAAGACATGCAGCGTGAGGAAGTTTCCCTGCGCGAGCAAAGCCAGCGTGCACGTGAAGGATTCTCGCAGTTCCAGGGTAAGATCAGCGTCGTCCAGCGTGCGCTGCAACAAGCCACCGCGAAGCTCGAAAGCGTCGAGTGGGACCAGAACCAGATTCAAGAGCGCATCGGCGGCTCCGAAAGCCAGATCAATCAACTCCGCGAGGCTGCCGCCATCGCGCAGGAGCAGCTTGAATCCTCCCGCGTCCGCGAAGGCGAACTGGAACTCGAAATGGAATCCTTCCTGCGCCGTGAACTCGAATCCAGCGAGCGCCTCAACGAGTTGCGCACCGCACTCGCTCTTGAGCAGAGCGCGTTGCATTCCATCGAACGCCAGAAGGCTCCGCTCGGCGTGCGCTTGCAGGAACTGCAAGCTGGCATGAACCGTTTCTCCGAAGAGATCAACACCTGGCGCGTCCGCATCCAGCAAAGCGATGCTGAAAACGCCCGCTTCCAGGAGCAGATCGAATCCCAGCGCGGAGCCATCGCCGCCATCGAAGAACATCTCCATGCCCGCACGGAAGAACGGGCCGGATTGTTCGAGCAGGTCAGCCAGCTCGAAACCCAGCTCACGCAGCTGCGTCAGAGCTACAACGGCATCAACGAATCCCGCAACCGCGCCGAAGTCGCGCTGACGCGAGTCGATCTCCGCCTCGAAAACCTCATCAATCAAGTTCAAGAGCGCTATAGCTTCCACATCGACGCCTTTGAGCCTGATTACCATGTGCTCATGGTCACGATCGAGGAGCAGAAGAAAAATCGCAGCCGTGGCAAGAAGGCCGCGGCGAATGCTGCTGAGGTCGCCTCAGATGGCACACCGTCGGACGTGTCTGACACGTCCGACCAGTCAGACACCACCGAAGAATCCCAAGAACACGTTGTTCCTGCGATCTCAAACCGTGATGACGACGAAGACCTCGAAAACATCGTCATCCCTGGCGAAGAAGCACAGCCCGACTGGGCCTTCGTCATGGAAGTCGTCTATGAACTGCGTCAGAAGCTCGAAGGCATCGGCCCGGTCAATCTGGATGCCATTCAGGAGTTCGAAGAACTCGAAGAACGTCACAACTTCCTCGACACCCAGCACAACGATCTCGTCAAATCGAAGGACGAACTGCTCCAGGTCATCGCGAAGATCAACGAGACCACGAAGACCATGTTCGTCGAAACGTTCACGCAGGTGCGCGGCTTCTTCCACGACAACTTCCGCGAACTCTTTGGCGCTCAGGCCAAGGCCGACCTCATGCTCATTGACGAGGGCGATCCGCTGGAATCCGGCATCGAAATCATCGCCAAGCCGCCGGGCAAGAAGCTGCAAACCATCAGCCTCCTTTCCGGTGGCGAGCGCAGCATGACCGCTGTGGCGCTGCTGTTCTCGATCTATCAGGTCAAGCCCAGCCCGTTCTGCGTGCTGGATGAGCTGGACGCCCCGCTCGATGAAACGAACATCGGCCGCTTCCTCAAGATGCTCGACAAGTTCATCGACAACTCGCAGTTCATCATCGTCACGCACAACAAGCGCACCATGAGCCGTGCAGACGTGATCTACGGTGTCACCATGCAGGAATTCGGCATCAGCAAGCCCGTCGGCGTGCGCATGACCACCGAGGATACTCGTGGCACGACCAAATCCGTGGAGGAACTCCAACTCGACGCCCCCGCCGACCGGCCGCGCCTCGAAAGCATGGACGAACAGCAGGAACGCCTCACCGAGATCGAAGAGCTGGAAGAGGCATCACCGGCGGTGTTGGTGTAGGCGGCTGCGCTGCGTCAAAAGATCAAGTTGGTCAAGGGTCACGATCCTGACCGCTTGACCTCTTGACCGTTGACGCTCCTGTCCGGCATGACCTTCACCATCGAGTCCTTTCAGTTTCATGTGCTGCCGATGCACACGCGGTTTCCGTTCAAGTACGGCATCGCCAGCATGAGTGCGCTGCCGCATTTGTTTGTGACGGTGAACTTGCAGGTGAATGGCAAAGCGGTGCGCGGCCTGGCGAGCGAAGGACTGCCGCCGAAGTGGTTCACGAAGGATCCGGACACGTTGTTTGAGATCGATTTGGCGGAGATGATCGCGGTGATTCAGAATGCCTCGCGCATTGCACGACTGGCCGCAGAGAAGCCGACAGGATTCTTCGCATGGTGGCAGAACCTGTATGCAGAGCAAACAAACTGGGCCCAGGTGAAAGCGGTACCGCCGCTGCTGGCGAATCTGGGCGTGAGTTTGATCGAGCGTGCGGTGCTCGATGGTCTGTGCAAGGCGCTGGGACAACCGCTGCATGCGGTGCTGCGCTCAGACGTGCTCGGCATTGATCTCGGTGCCGTGCGTGAGGAACTGCGTGGCATGCGGGTGAGCGATGTGATCGCCCCGCAGCCGCTGGCACGCGTGCATGCGCGGCACACGGTCGGTCTCGGCGATCCGCTCACGGCGGCGGATGGCACCTTGAATGACGGGCTGCCCTACACGCTGGAGGAAAACATCCGTGCCTACGGCCTGCGCTACTTCAAGATCAAAGTTTGTGGCAAATCGGAGACCGATCTGCCGCGTCTGAGTGAGATCACGCGCGTCATCACTGCGAACTGCCCCGATGGCTTTCATGCGACGCTGGATGGCAACGAGCAGTTCTACGATCTGGCGAGCTTCCGTGATTTTTACGCGACGCTGAGCGCCGATGCCGCACTCGCGCCGTTGTTCCGCAGCCTGCTGCTGATCGAACAGCCGTTGCATCGCTCCAAAGCGCTGAACGAGGCCATCGGAGACAGTTTGGGCATGATCATCGACGAAAGCGACGGCTCCCTGGCCGATCTGCCGCTCGCGCTGGACCTCGGCTATCGCGGCACGAGCCACAAGAACTGCAAAGGCATCGTCAAAGGCCTCGCCAACGCCGCCCTGCTAAAAAAACGCGCCGCCAACATCCCCGGCGGCCCGATCTTGAGCGGCGAAGACCTCGCAAACGCGGGTCCGGTGGCCTTGCTGCAAGATTTGAGCGTCATGGCCCTGCTCGGCATCACGCATGTGGAACGCAACGGTCATCATTACTTCCGAGGTCTGAGCATGCACTCATCCGCAACACAAGACTCGATGATCGGGCGGCATGCGGACTTGTATCAACGCCACACCGATGGTTTTGCCACACTGCGCATCGAGAAGGGCACGCTCGATCTGGAAAGCGTGAATGCCGCTCCCTTTGGCTGCGGCATCACGCTGGATGTGACTCAGTTCGAGCCATTGAATGACTGGATCAAGCGGGGTGGGATGGCGGAGCTGTGAACGCTCAGACAACCATGAGTTTCGCCGCGCGCTGGCGTGGCTTCACATGCTGTTCGCTAAGACGTTCCAGTAGTGCTGGCGCATCATCCGTCATCGCGGTGCGCATCTCGCCAAAGCGGAAGACCGATTCACGCGGTCTCACTAGCTCCTGGAAGATGCTCTTCGCCAGCCGTTGGTCTGGGGTGGCCTGCACGAGTGTGCAAACACGCTCAAGCTCGGCAATCATCGCCTGCCGTTGGCGCAGGTAATTCTCCGCCGTCACACTGGGAAAAAATTGCGTCACCCGTTTCACATCCTGCTCATCCCCCGCATGACCGCACCATCCGGTGCCCACATCATGCACCACCACGCCCACGTTCACAAACTCCCCCGTCTCCGGGTAGGGCAGGTAACGGAGCACCGCGTAGTTGCAGATGTGATTGGGATTCATGGCAGTTTCCAAAAAGCATCCGGCTCCGTGAAGGGCCGCGACAGTTCGAAGGATACACAATCCATGTCCAGTTGCACGGGCAGACTTTCATCCCCGTCCAAATGCAGCCATTCCATCGGCAGTTCGGCAAAGATTTCCGGAAGTTGCTCCCACGCCGCCTTCAGCCGCAACTCCATCCGATCACGAAAGCCGACCGGCCACTGCTTTAGCATCTCGCCAAACACATGCGAATCAAAGAACCGCGCCCGATTAAACTGCTCGTCAAAAGCCAGATTGAAATCGTAGGCCCAGAGCATCTCCCGCCGTGGCTGATTCTTGCACAGCGCTCCTTCCTCGTCCCAATCCGGCAGCGCTGGCACTGGAGTCACCAGGAGGTTTGGGTTCCCACCCAGCGCCGACAAACTGCGGTCCTCGTTCTGCAACCATAGGTCCAAAAACAGCAGTGTGGCCATCGTTTCCTGCGGCCAGCCTTGAGCGGCGGACCAAGTCAGTTCCTGCCCGTCTTCGATCCGCATCGAGGCAAACACCAGCCCGGCGCCCAAGTCTTGAATGTCTGTCCGTGCGCTGCCTTCAATCAAAGCCCTTGGCACCTCCGCCATCGCAAAAATAGGCACCCCAAGAGGAACTCCGCCCAAGATGGAGTTCGCCAGCCGTCCCGCCACCCACTCGCAGCACAACGAACGCCTTCCCGCATACGCACCTTTGACATAGCAGACCATCCAAGGATCACCGCGACAGACAAACGGCCGCGTCATGCCTTGCTCTGTCCGGCCCAGAATTTCGGTGATGGTCAAAACGCTCCTCATAAAATCTCGGCAGGGTCAGTCTGGCCGTCTGTAGCATGTGCCGGAGTAGTCGCGAAGACGAAGCGGTGGATGCCGGGGAGGTCGGGTGCAGTGGTGGCGTTCAAGTAGCCGAGTTCCGTGCAGCGGGTGGCGACAGGCGTGCCTTGGTCGTGGCCGACTTCGAGGGCGATGATGGCGTTTGAATTCAAGTGCGGCAGGGCGTCGGTGAGGAAGCGTTCGACGATGCGGAGGCCGTCGGGACCGCCGTCGAGGGCAAGGATGGGGTCGCGTTTGACTTCGGGGCTGAGGCTTTGGATTTCGGCGCTGGGGATGTAGGGAAGGTTGGCGACGATGAGATCGAAGGTGCCGGTGATTTTTTCGTAAAGGTCGCTGCGCAGGAGCTTGATGTTGGCGCTGAGGCGTGAGGCGTTGAGGCGGGCGAGGTCGAGGGCGTCTTCGCTGATGTCGGCGAGGATGATTTCACTCAAGGGCCAGGCTTTGGCGAGACTGAGGCCGATGCAGCCGGAGCCGGTGGCCATGTCGAGGACACGGGCGGGCGGGGTGGCGAACTTTTTGAGGATGAGTTCAACAAGGGTTTCGGTTTCGGGCCGCGGGATGAGGGCGCGGTGGTCGCTGACGAATTCGTGGCCGCAGAACTCGACGGTGCCTAGGAGGTGCTGCAGTGGTTCGCCTTCGCCACGGCGGCGGAGGAGATCGCGGAGGGTGGTCAACTGGGCCTCGGGGACGGTTTCGTTGAAGCGGAGGTAGAGATCGAGCCGACGGCAGCGAAGGACGTGGGCAAGGAGGTGCTCCATGTTGAGCCGGGCTTCCTCGATCTGGCGTTTCTCCAGGTAGGCGGTGCCGGACTGGATGATTTCGAGGAGCTGTTTCATGCGGAGCGAAGGGCGGAGGGCATAGGGCGATGGGTGGAGCAAGGATCGGCACTTGCCAAGTGCCGTGTTCCAAACGGGACTTGGCAAGTCCCGCTCCTTGCCCATAAGGCTTGATTCCTTGTCAGGGAGACGCGGATGGCCGGATCAAGCCGGATTCGGTGATGATTTGATGGACGCGCTGGTCGTGGGCTTCGACGGGGATGTGATCGATGATTTGGAGATCAAAGGCGATTCCGATGCGGCGTGCTTTACAGTATGGGTTCGCGAGGAGACGGTCGTAGTAGCCGCCGCCGCGGCCGAGGCGGGCGCCGCCGCAGGTGAAGGCGAGACCGGGGACGAGGATGATGTCGAGGGCGGCGATTTCGAGGCGCGGGCAGTGGGGTTTGGGTTCCCAGACGTTCATTTGGCCGCGTTGGAGGTCGTCGAGTGATTGAATCTGGCGCGGATGGAGTTCGCCAGAGTCGATTTGAAACAATGCCAAGCAAGCTCCTTGAGCATTGAGAGCGGGGAGGAGATGCGGGAGGAGGTCGGGTTCGTTTCTGAGGCCGCCGAAGAGGGCGATGACCTGGTGTGGCGCGGTTTCGGCATGCTGACGCATGCCGCTACGAAGGATGTGCTGGGCGATGCGAGCGCTGGCTTGCTGGCGCGTTGATTCGTCGATGGAACGAAGGCGTTCGCGCAGGTGCTGGCGAAGCGTGGGTTTGTCGTGCATGACGAAAGCGTTTGTGTGACTAGATCGCGGGGGACGAAGCGACGCTTCATCGACGGACAGGAGTGTCCGTCGTACTTACAAGAGTTCGGGTTTTTGCAGGAGTTCGGCGACGCGTTTGAGGAGGCGTCCGGCACCGCCGCCGTCGAGAACACGATGGTCGAAGCTGAGGGTGAGTTCGGCTTCGGTGACGGGGATGAATTGCTGCACTTCGTCGCTCCAATGCGGGACTTTGCTGCCGGCACCAAGTCCTAGAACGAGGTTTTGCTCGGGCAGCGGAATGGGCGTGGCCCAGACGATGCCGAAGGTGCCGAAGTTGGTGACGGTAGCGATGCCGGGGCGATTGACGTCGTTGGGAAGACGGCGTGCACGGGCCTGCTCGACGAGTTTGTTGTAGGTAGGCACCAGTTTGACGAGCGGAGTCTTTTCAACTTCGCGCAAGGTGGGAACCATGACGCCGTCATCGACTTCGACGGCGAAGCCGATGTCGATGGCGAGAGGATGGACGATGCGATTGCCGACGAGGCGTCCGGCGAAGGCGGTGTTTTCAGCAAGGGCGAGAGCTAGGGCACGAATGACGTAGAGCGCGGGGCCGGGTTTGGGATCGGCTTTTTTGCGATGCGCGAGCAATGCATCGAGCATGACGGGACTGCCGACGGTGGCGAGAGGCCGTGCCCAACTGCGGCGCATGCTGTCTGCAACGGCGATGCGCATGGGCGATGCGGGCGTCATGCGATGCTGCTCGAGGGCGCGGAGGAAGGCTTCGAAGTCCTCGACGGTGACGCGGCCACCAGCGCCGGTGCCTGGAACGCCGGCGAGGTCGGAGGCGTTCAAGCCGAGTTCGAGCATGCGGGCGCGCATGCGTGGCGAAATGTAGCTGGCACCGGTGGCACCAGCGGGCACTGGCAGGCCGCCGACGACGGGTTCGACGGTGGGCTGACGGGTGGAGATGACGTCGTTGTCGCTGATCTTGAAGTGGAGGTTTTCGACTTCTTCGCTGCTGCTGGTGCTAGTGCGCGGGGCTGGTGAAGCAGGTTTTGGTTCTTCACTGAGGCCGAGAGACTGGGCATCTTCGTCGGTGATTTCAAACGCAGCGAGTGTGGCACCGACGGCGTAGCTGGTCTGCGTGGTGGCGACGATTTGACCGATAGTGCCAGCGCAAGGCGCGGTGACTGCCATGGTGGCCTTGTTGGTCTCCACCTCAAAGAGATCGCAGCCTGCCTCGACGGTGCGCCCCGGCTTGATGAGGATGCGGAGGATGGTGGCTTCGGCGATGGATTCGCCAAGCTGGGGCATCAGGATGGGGATGGTGGGCATCTCGAGAAGGTTGAATGACGAATGACGGAATGCCAAATTTAATAGCGCAGCAGACGGCGAAGGGCGGCGGCGATGGTGGCGGTGGTGGGCCGATGCGACTTCCAGAGATTCGGATGATACGGAATCGGGGTGTCCTTGGAGTTTAAGCGCATCGGCGGTGCATCGAGCAAATGAAAGCCTTCACTGCTGACACGGGCGATGATTTCGGCAGTGACGCCACCCCAAGGAAAAGCTTCACCCAGGGCAAGCAGACGACCGGTACGAGCGACGGAGGCGAGGATGGTGTCGGTGTCCATCGGCTTCACTGAGCGGAGATCGACGACTTCGATTTGATAACCGTCGAGCTGGAGTTCCTCGGCGGCACGCAGGGCTTCGTGCACCATGGCGCTGTAGGTGACGATGGTGGCATGGCGGCCTGGGCGTGCGATGCGCGCTTTGCCGATAGGCAGGCTGCGCTCGCCGATTTGGTCGGCCTTGAGATGGTAGTAGAGGAACTTGTGCTCGCAGTAGATGACGGGATCGTTGATCTGAACGCTGTCGAGCAGCATCCAGTAGGCGTCTTCGACGGTGGCAGGCGTGACGATGACCAGGCCAGGATAATGCGCGTAGATAGCCTCCATCGACTGGCTGTGAAACGGGCCGCTGCCCGCCGTGCCACCGGAGGGCATGCGAATGGTGATGGGGCACGGCACGTTGGTGCGCCAGTAAAGCGTGGCGGCCTGGTTGACGATCTGATTGAATCCGACGGAGGAAAAGTCGGCAAACTGCATCTCGATGATGGGCCGCGCGCCTTCGACAGCGGCACCGACGGCCATGCCGATCATGGCGTCTTCGCTGATGGGAGAATCGAAGACGCGACCGGGGAATTCTTTGCTGAGATTCTTGGTGGCCTTGAAAGCACCGCCAAAGGTGGCGATATCCTGACCGTAAAGGAATACGGCGGGATCGTGACGCAGAGCTTCGTATTGCGCCTCACGAATGGCTTCGAGGTAGGTGATGCTCATGCCTCGTGCTGCCCCTCCACAAGATCAGTGCTGGAAAGGGCCTGCCAGTTTTCTTTGAAGGGGTCAGGGGTGGGCTCTTTGGACACTTTGGAAAAGGTTTGATCAACGTTGCGACGGACTTCCTCATGCAGATCGCGGATTTCCGCCTCATTCATCCAGTTGTGATCGAGAATGAACCGCTCGGCGACGGCGAGACAGTCGCGTGCAGCGGGATCTTTGCGTGCTTTGTCCGGAACGTAGGAGGCGTCGTCGTGCTCACCATGACCGGCGAGGCGCAGCAGCGAGCCCACGATCATCTGCGGCCCACCACCAGAGCGCGCACGAACTGCGGCGGCACGGAAGGCCTTGAGGCAGGCAGCAAGGTCGGTGGCATCCACGGCCACGCCTTCGACACCATAACCTGCCGCACGATCCACCAAGTTCGCACAGGCGTACTGACGCGTGTTCGGCGTGGAGTAGGCATACTGATTGTTCGCGATGCTCACGATAATCGGCAGGCGCTCCACCGCCGCCATGTTCAGGCCTTCATGGAAAGCGCCGGTGGAGGTGCCGCCGTCGCCAATGCTGGTGGCACCGATGCTGTCCTTCAATGTTCCCGCCAGACGACGTGCGAACAAAGCACCCGCCACAACTGACAGGAGGCTGCCGAGATGACTGATCATCGCCAGATGGCCTTCCTTCGGTCGGCCACGATGGATGTTGCCATCGCGGCCGCGCATTGGCCCCGTGACAGCACCTAAATAGGTGCGCACACAGTCGAGAATCGGCTCTCCAAAGGCGATGCGGCCCGCCTGATCACGAATCAGCGGGCCGTAAACATCCCTGCCCTTGCGCAACTGCACGCCAAGGGCCGCACTGAACGCCTCCTGGCCTTTGCCAAGGTAAACGCCACCCACAATGCGCCCACCGGCCCGGTAGAGCGATCCGAGCTTTTCCTCCAGCACTCTGGACAGCAGCATGTGCTGGTAGGTGAGGAGGAATTGATCGCGAAAATCGGCCGTCAGGTCGGTTTCGCTGCATGTGGTCGTTTCGGCGAGAGACACGGAGAGCACTAGGTACCAAGCGTGGCAGACTCGTCAACTTTGGCACCGCAAGGAATCTTGCCAAAGGAGGAATCCTGCCAAAGGACAAAATTCATGGTGCTGAAGGCACCCAATCTGCTTTAAACGGAGGCCGGGCCTTTTGAGGATTTTCCCCGCGAGACAAAGACTTTATAATAAATTGTTTGAAATTATGATAATAAAAGGCAGATTTTATAAAGTTACCTAAAATTTTTAGAAACCTATGGAGTCTCTCATTGCCACCGCCGCCGCCGACCCCGCTTTCGCTGGCTTCCAAGTGCAAAGCTTTGGAAGCCTGCTGCTGCCTGATTATCCGATCCGTTTTGGATTTCAGGTGGACATTGTGCCGGCTAACAGTCCGACAAGCATCCTTTTTGGCCTCATCAGCCGCGATCCCGTGAACAGTGGGTCGGCCAAAACCAGCGGCTTTTGCGTGCGGGTGGACCTGGAAATGCGTGAAGTCTGGGATGTGCTCAATGGCAGCGGCCTCGTTGGCTGGGTGGAACATCCGCTAGGTCTCGCCGGTTTCAGCGATGAAGAACCCCTGCTGCTCGGCTGGGAAATCGAATACCACGGCCAGGCCTTGATTCCGAAGCTCATCGTCGCCGACCAGCAGTGGCTCTATCCTGCCATCCAATGCCCCGAACCCATCGTCATCGAAACCATCGTCGGCTGGGCGGGAGAGTGGGAGCAGGATCCACGCGGTATCTTCCTGCACCCGGCACTGTGGCGTGAACAGATCCCCGTGACATCATCCCACGAACCGGAAGCCATGGCTGCGTAACCAAGCTCCGGCTTGAATCTGCCCGCGTCCCCCGTTAGTGGCTGGGAGCATGAAAAACACGGACAGTCGCATCCTCGTCACCGGCGGAGCCGGATTCATCGGCAGCGCCCTCGTTTGGGAGCTGAACCGCCGTGGCTGCGAAAACATCGTCGTCTGCGACCGCCTCAGCACCGACGAGAAATGGAAAAACCTCGTCCCGCTCAAATTCGCCGACTACATCGACGGCAACGACCTCCTCAAGGCTGTGGAGCACGCGCCCGCGAAGCTCGGCCGCTTTGACCACGTCCTCCACCTCGGTGCCTGCTCCGCCACCACCGAACGCGATGCCGATTACCTCATGCGGAACAACTACGAGTTCACCAAGCAGCTCTGCCAGTGGTCACTCGCCCATCAAACCCGCTTCGTCTATGCCTCCTCCGCCGCCACCTACGGCGATGGTGCTCACGGCATGGACGATCAAATGCCTGACATCCACAAGCTGCGCCCGCTGAACATGTACGGCTACTCGAAGCACCTCTTCGACCTCCACGCCAAACGCGAAGGCTGGCTGCCCAACATCGTCGGTCTCAAGTACTTCAACGTCTATGGCCCCAACGAAGACCACAAGGCCGACATGCGCAGCCTCGTTCATAAGGCGTGCGGCCAAATCCTCGCCACCGGCAAGGTGCAGCTCTTCAAATCCCATCGACCCGACTACAAACACGGCGAGCAGATGCGTGACTTCCTCTACGTGAAGGACGCCATCCGCATGACTCTCCACCTCGCGGAAACCGCCAGCGCGGGCGGTCTTTTCAACCTCGGCTCCGGTGAAGCCCACACTTGGGTGGAACTCGCCACGGCAATCTTCACCGCCCTTGGCAAGGAGCCAAACATCGAGTTCATCGACATGCCCGAAGCCCTCCAATCGAAGTACCAATACTACACCTGCGCCGACATCGCCAAACTGCGCTCCTCCGGCTTCCAGACCGAAATCACCCCGCTTGCCGAAGCCGTACGTGATTATGTGCAGGGCTACCTCGTTCCGAATCGCAGGCTGGGAGACGAAGCTTGAGCCTCCGTCATGGAGCGCCGACGTTCGTCGGCCCTCCCCAACACCGCTCGGTGCCGCACATGCTCCTTGCTAATCCCAGCGCCATTTCGTAACACTGGCGCGCAATTCACCGCCGCCTTCTCCCATGGACGCCCCTGCCAACACTCCCGGCCCCACACCCACCGGCTACCAGCGCACGCAAGCAGGCGGGTTCAAATGGATGGCTCCCTCCGCCGAGCAGCTCGCCACACTGCTGCCGCAGTATGACATTGAATCTCTCCTCGGCCGTGGCGGCATGGGCGCGGTTTACAAAGGCAGGCAGAAGTCGCTCGACCGCGCCGTCGCCATCAAAATCCTGCCGCCCGAGGTCGATCACGACGACGCCAGCTACACCGAACGCTTCAAGAACGAAGCGCGCATCATGGCACGGCTCGACCACCCCGCCATCGTTCCTGTTTATGATTTCGGTGAGACCAGCGCAGGTCAGCTCTACATCGTCATGGCTTTTGTCGATGGCACCGATGTTGCCCAGATGATCAACAGCCAGAAGCGCCTGCCGCCCGAGCATGCGCTCGCCATCGCTGCGCATGTTTGCGATGCGCTCGGCTACGCGCACACCCACGGCGTCGTCCATCGCGACATCAAGCCGGCCAACGTCCTCATCAACATGGAAGGCCAGGTCAAAGTCGCCGACTTCGGCCTTGCGAAACTCGACGAATCCGGCACCACCGGCCTCACGAAAACCGGCATAGCCATGGGCACGCCCGATTATGTGGCTCCTGAAGCCCTCATCATGGGCACGCAGATCGATGGCCGCGCCGATCTGTATGCCATCGGCGTCATGCTCTACCACATGCTCACCGGCGAGGTGCCGCGTGGTGCCTTTGACCTCCCCGGCAAACGCCTCGGCACCGATCCCCGCTTTGACGCCATCATCCTGAAAGCGATGAAGATGGATCGAGCCGAGCGCTATCAATCCAGCGCCGAACTCCGCCGCGATCTCGATGTCATCCTCACCGTGCCGCTCGTGCAAACTGGCGGCCACAGCAGCGTCGCCATCCCCGTGCAATCGCTGCCTGCCCGCAATGCTTCGCATAGCGTTGCAAGCGGGCCACCGAAGCCCGTCGCCAAAGGGCCGCAGCAGTCCCCTCGTAGCCACGTTCGCCAGAACGTGGAGCAGCGACCTCAGCACCACGCTCTGGCGAGCGCGGCTACACCGAAATCCAAAACTCCGCTCCTCATCGGTCTCGCCGCCGCCGCAGCCGCCGCCGCCATCGGCGCATTCATCATCTTCAGACCAGCGCCACAGCGTGAAGCCAAAGTAGTCCAGAGCTTTAGCTCGATTCCAGCCACGCCGAATCCAACACCAGCCCCGACGATCGTTCCACCGCCAACCGAATCGAAGCGCACTCCCACAGTTACCACCACGACCGGCTCCGCCAGCACCGTCACGCCGCCAAAGACCATTGCCACCACGCCAGCCGCCACACCGACGAAACCCGCTGCTGCCATGGCCGAGGCAAAGCCAGCCGCCCCGCCGCCTTCCGCAGCCACCAGTATTCCCGCCAAACCTAGCCCGGTGCCCGCGCGCCTGCCCGACCCGGCGAAGTGGGTGAAAGTGTTCGAGACGCCGGAGAGTCTTGCCCTATTTGGTGACAATGCCCTGTGGACCGATGGCGGCATCAAGCTCAAGAGCACAATTACAGTTCCAAGCATCACACTCACGGATGGTGCCCTGCGTGCGAGGATACGCTTGGGCACCATTGTTTATCTCGGTCTGCGTAATGGCGCGCAACGCTTCCGCGTCGCGAAAGTTGACGGCGTCACCCAGATAATCACCGTCCAGAAACGTAGTGGCACGTCCTCGGACGAGACCATGGCAACGTTCTCATTTAAATCCTCGTCCACCACAACGACGGATATCGAGGTTGAGTTGCTCGCCGTCGGCAAGGTCATAAGTGTTTCCGTCGATGGTAAAGTAGTAGGCAGCCTCCTTGACAACGAGGAACCTTACGGGGGCACCGTCTCGCTCTACAGCAGCACCGATGGCCTCGTCCGCGACATCGCCTGGCAATCGCTCGAAGCCCCAAACCCCGCCGACGAAAAACTCGCCACGCTGGAGCGCGCGTATCAGGAGCGGATCAAGAGCGAGGCGGATGCGCCGTTCGAGACCGCCGTGGCCGAGTTGGCGGCCAAGCTCAAGGCCGCCCTGGAGCGCACCGTGCCCAACGTGCGCGGCACGCCCACCGAGGCGCTGCTCCGTGCGGAGATCTCCCGCATCGAGAAGAAGGACCCCATCCCGCCCGCCGATGAGCCGAAGATTCCCGGCCTGCTCGTCACCCTGCGCAAGACCTGGCACACCGAGCTTGCCAAGCTCCTCGTCACCCGCATCCAGAACGCCGCCCCCGCGAAGCAGGCCCAGGACCAAGCCCTTGCCGCCTTGCAGAAGGAACTGGAGGACAAAGGCGACATCACCCGCGCCGAGCGCATCAAGCTGGCCCGCGCCCATTTGCAGAAGGCGGATGCCCTGCCCGTCTCCGGTGGTCTCGCCGCAGTGAAGAAAGGCCCGCTCAACGTGCGCCACACCAAGGCCGGGAAGCTCAAGATGATTGGGTGTATGGGCAATGCAGGCATGCCGCTGAACGCGGAACCATTCGCGGCATACAACGACTTTGTGCAGGTGGTTGCTAATCCACTGGCCTTTGCCGCCCTTCGTGCCAATGGCGGTGCCATCATTCAGAGAAAAAACAAAGAGGTCTTGGAAACTTTCATTCACGAAACTCCGCCTTTGAGCAAGCTCATCGTCCGACAGGGTTCGGTCTGGGGGTTGACTGAAGATGGTCGAGTCGTCCAACTAAGAGTGAGCGGAGAAAATGTCCGAGGCCCGTGGGATAAGCTGGACGGCGTGTCTGACTTCAGCGGAGGTGACCAAGGCAAGTTTTGTGCGGGCTTGCGAGCGGATGGCACCGTCATGCTTGTCGCAGCAAATACTCCCGGCGAGTGGTTGCCCAAGCCTGAATCATTGCCAAAGGCTAAAGCGGTGTCGTGTGACAATCAGAGCCTGATCATCCTCACAGAGTCAGGGGCTATCATGGCATGGCACGAGTCCGGTTTAGAAGTGAAAGCGCCACCTCCATTACGTCGGGGGATTGTGCGTTGGGTTGGGCCAGGCTTGTCGCTGAATACAACTGAGAAAGTGATGGTTTGGAGTGGCGCATTTTTGGACAAACAAGGCGATCTGCACACGGAGACAGGTGGTGTTTTCAAGATGGCTGCGGATCATGTGGAAGATGTGGAAGGCACAATCGTCAATTTTCATTGGCGTCGAAAGGGGAAGCCCTGGGTCATTAACGGGATCAGCCAGTTTGGTGAAATCGAAAAGGCACAGGAAGTGCTCGCCAAGAGTGCCCCGATCTCCTGGCAGTGTTGTTCGTCCAGTCTAGGCGGCGGTATGGGTTCTACCGGCATCTTCGTCTGGATCGAGTGATCCAGCTGAGCGCGAAGCGTCTTGGAGTGCGGTGGCGTAGCAGCCTCTCCCGCAGCGCCCCTGATGCCCGGAGCCGGGCCGCATGCTTCAACATTCCGGCATTGATGCGCTGCGCTTCCCTGCGGACTGCCTTCAGCAATCTGTCTTGATGCTCCCGGCTCGACATTCGTCATTCCGCATGCTAAACACCCGGCCCCATGTCCGCCCCCACCAACCGCATCGACGCCCGTTTTGCCCAGCTTCGCACCACGCAGAAGAAGGCATTCGTGGCCTACGTCTGCGCCGGTGATCCCACCCTCGATGCCACCATCGACATCGTGCTCGCACTGGAGCGTGCGGGAGCGGACATCGTGGAACTCGGCGTGCCTTTTTCCGATCCACTGGCTGATGGCGTCGTCAATCAATTGGCCGCCGACCGCGCCCTGCGTGCCGGAGCATCGACGCCACTCGTGCTAGAGATGATCAAGAAGCTGCGCACGAAGTCCCAGGTGCCACTGGTCCTGTTCACTTACCTCAATCCCGTCTATACCTACGGCTACGAGCGTTTCCACATCGACGCCGCTGCTGCCGGAGCCGATGGCGTGCTTGTTCTCGACCTGCCGCCCGATGAAGCAGCACAAAATGCTGAATTGAAGCCCACCGCCGAACTGCGGCATATCCAACTCATCGCACCAACAACCCCCGCCGACCGCATCGCCAGCATTGCCAAGAGCGCGGAAGGCTTCGTTTATTACGTGTCGCGTCTCGGCGTCACCGGCGCACAGGCAAAGATCGCCACCGGCATCGCTGAGCAGGTCGCCATCATCAAGGCAGCCACCGATGTGCCAGTCTGCGTCGGTTTCGGCGTATCGAACCCTGAACAAGCTGCAGAAATCGCCAGCAAAGCCGACGGCGTCGTCGTCGGCAGCGCCATCGTCAAATTGATCGAGCAAAACGGCTCCAGCCCCGATTGCGCCGCCAAAGTCGAAGCCTTCGTCAAACCACTCGTTGATGCCGTACACGCACTCTAATTTCCCATGACCCTGCAATTCACCAAAATGAACGGTGCCGGCAATGACTTCGTCATGCTGGACAATCGCGATCTCAGCCTCGCGCTGACCAAAAATCAAATCGAGCGCCTCTGTGACCGCCATCGCGGCATCGGTGCCGATGGTTTGCTCTGTGTTGAACCTGCAACCCAAGGCGGCGACTTCAAGATGCGCTACTACAATGCCGACGGCGGCGAAGCCGAGATGTGCGGCAATGGCGCACGTTGTTTCGGCCGCTTTGTGAATCACCTGCACGGAGACAAGCTCACGAAGATTGCCTTCGAGACCCTCGCGGGCATGATCAGCGCTGAATTTGAAGGCAGCCAAGTGCGCATCAACATGAGTGCTCCGCACAGCCTCAAGCTCGCGCAAACTCTGCACGTCGCTGGCACCGAACTCACCGTCCATAGCGTCAACACTGGTGTCCCGCATGCCGTCGTGTTCGCCGATAACCTCGAAAGCGTGCCCGTATGCGAATGGGGTGCCGGACTGCGCTATCACGAGGCCTTCAAGCCTAAAGGCACGAATGCGAACTTCGCCAAAGTCATCGCCCCCGGCAGCATTTCTATCCGCACCTACGAACGCGGCGTCGAAGGGGAAACCCTCGCCTGCGGCACCGGCATGGTCGCCTGCGCCCTCATCCATCATGAACTTACCGGCGCTTCAAGCCCCGTTTCCGTCCTCGTCAAAGGCGGCGACACACTCAAAGTCGGCTTTGAAGAGCCGAAAAAGAGCGAATACACCAATGTGACCCTGTTCGGCCCGGCAGATTTCGTTTTCCAAGGCACCGTTCAACTCTAAGCTCCACGCCCTTCGCCCCCCCGCTTCCCATGTTCGCAGGCACGCACACCGCCATCGTCACCCCTTTCAAAAACGGCCAAATTGATGAGGCCGCGCTCAAATCACTCGTCGATTTCCAATTCGACAACGGTGTGACCGGCATCGTGCCTTGCGGCACGACGGGTGAGTCGCCCACGCTTGATTACGACGAGCATGAGCGCGTCGTGAAACTCAGTGTCGAGTTCGCGAAAGGCCGTGGCATCGTCATGGCGGGCACGGGATCGAATTCCACGCGTGAGGCCATCGAACTCACCCAGGAAGCCGAAGCCGCCGGTGCCACCGCGTCGCTGCAAGTCGCTCCCTATTACAACAAGCCGACTCCTGAAGGCCTGTATCAGCATTTCAAAGCCATCGCCGACAATACCAAGCTGCCGCTCATGCTCTACAGCATCCCCGGACGCTGCGGCATCGAGATCGGCCTCGACGTGCTCATTCGCCTCGCGGAGAACTGCCCGAACATCCGCTCCATCAAGGAAGCCGGCGGCAATCCTGAGCGTGTCAGCCAGATGAAGCAGGTGCTTCCAGCTGATTTTGAGATCCTGTCCGGCGACGATGGCCTGACCCTGCCATTCATGTCGGTGGGTGGTGTCGGCATTGTCAGCGTCGCATCAAACCTGATCCCAAAACCGATCAGCGAGATGGTCCAACTCGCCCTCAAAGGCGATTACGCAGCCGCTTTGAAGATCCACACGCGCTACTACCCGCTCTTCGCCGCCTTCCTCAAGCTCGCCACCAATCCCATCCCGATCAAAACCGCGATGGCTTTGGCAGGACACTGCACCGACGAACTGCGGCTGCCACTGGTGGGCATGGAACAGGCCAAGATTGAGGAACTCAAGGCCACGTTGAAGAAGCTGGGCATCATCGGGTAGCCGCTGGACAGTTTGCTCCGCATGCGCATCAATGGCGCATGCGGGTTCTTCGCCTCACCAGCCTCCTTTTGCTTCTGGGACTCTCCAGTTGCTCCTACTTCCTTGGCAAGGCGGCCAGTTTGGGAATGTTTCCCAATAAATCGCGAGCCGACAACCGCCTTGGTGAAGCCAAGGTGATCGGCGTGATTGAACTGGTGAACCCCGAGCAGAACTACGTGCTCATCAACTGTGAGCAGCGGCTGAACATTCCCGCAGGCACGGAAATCGTCTCGCAAAACGCCGACGGCTCAAAGACGAAGCTCAAAGTGTCGCCTGAACGCAAAGGCAACTACATCACGGCTGACATCAAGGAAGGCATGCCGCAACTGCGCGATATCGTGTTGTACAAGATCAAGCCGGGTGAAGTCCCTGCCCCCGCTCCGGTGACTACCACAGCGGGAGGTGCTGTCGTGCCGCTGACACCGGTCATGCAGGCAGATGTGATTCCACCGCTGGACGCCCCCTACCAGCCGCTGGCACCGGTCAAGCCTGCACCCAGCCCTGCTCCGCCACCGCTACTCAAGGCACCGCCCGCAACGCCTTCTGAGCCTGAGCCGACTCCAGATCTCAGCAAGCTGCCGCCTGTCGTCCGATGATTTCCGAAAGCGCAGCGCTCGAACGCATTCTGGCAGCGGTGGCACCGATGCAGGTCGTGTCAGAGGCATTGTTTGAAGCCTTGGATCGTTATGCAGCGCAGAATGTGACCGCCGCGGTGCCGATTCCGGCTTTCGATCAATCGTCGATGGATGGCTACGCGCTCATCGCGTCTGAAAGCACCGACAAAACAGCGCTGCGAGTCACTGGCGAGCAGGCGGCGGGATTAGATCTCGGATTGAAACTCGCATCTGGATGCGCCGTGCGCATTTTCACCGGTGCACCGCTTCCCGCTGGAGCAGATGCGGTGATCATGCAGGAGGATGTGCGGCGTGATGGTGATCACATCGTCTGCCAGGAGCCAGTCGTTGCGGGCGAGAACATTCGGCGTGCGGGCGCAGACTTGTGCCAGGGCCAGATCGTGATGCGGGAGGGCGAAAAAATCACCCCCGGCAGGCTGGCCGTGCTGGCATCGCAAGGCTTGGAGAAAATTCAGGTGCGTGCGCTGCCGCGTGTGGCGGTGTTGAGCACGGGCGATGAACTGGTGCAACCCGGCGCAGGTCCGTTGCGAGCGGGACAGATTTACAACACCAACGGCCTCATGCTGCGCGGCCTGCTGGCGCGTCTGGGCATTCGCAACAGCCTGCAGGTGCATTGCCGCGATGATTTGCAGACCACCATCGAGACGTTGCGACAACTGATGGATGGAAACGATGTCCTGCTGCTCAGCGGCGGTGTTTCCGTCGGTGATCACGATCAGATCAAGCCTGCGTTGCAACAGCTCGGCATCGAGCCGCAGCTCTGGCGGGTGAAAGTGAAGCCTGGGAAGCCGTTTCTCTATGCGTCGCGATCTGAGCCGCACATGACCCATATCTTCGGACTGCCGGGTAATCCGGTGTCGTCTTTCGTGACCTTTCTGCTGTTTGTGCGGCCCGCCTTGCTCAAGATGATAGGCGCAAGCGATCAACATCTCGCACCACGTTTGGTGCCAGTGCTGGCTGGAGCAACGCTCGATAATCCAGGTGATCGCCCGCATTATCTGCGAGGCACACTCACGAACGGCCAGTTCATGCCCTTTGGAATGCAACAGAGCCATGCATTGCTTTCCTTGAGCCGCTCAGAGGCGCTGCTGCGCCTTGATGCCGGTCAAACGCTGCAAGCAGGCGACGCTGCTCAGGCGTGGTTGCTGGATTGATTGGTTGCGCACTCATCGCGGCCATTCATTCTGCGCAACCTCACATGGAACACGTTCTCGTCATCACCCGCCGTCTTTTCGACGCTCTCGGCAGCTTTCAAGGCTTTCAACCCGATGCCCCGCGCTATTTGCATGCGATGCTGGCCCCAGGAGCCAATCATTTCATGGAGCGTCCCGCTGCTGAAAAGGATCCCACGCACAAACAACTCATCCCCTACACGATTTTCCATCATGCGGGCCGTTATGTCAGCTATACCCGCGGCGGCAGCTCGGGCGAGAAACGCTTGGTGGCGAAACGCTCCATCGGCATTGGCGGTCACATCAATCCCGTGGATGCCGGTCAGGACGGTCTTGGTGAAACGATGTACTACAACGGCGTCGAGCGTGAGATGGCCGAGGAGCTGGTCATCGGCGGCACGCACACACAGAAGGTCATCGGTTTGATCAACGACGATGCGACAGAGGTCGGCAGCGTTCACCTCGGCGTCGTGCATTTCTTTGATCTCAACAGCGACGAGGTGCGATCGAACGAGGATGCCATCCAGGACCTGCGGTTTCACACGCTGGAGGAACTGCATGCTATGCGCGACCAGTTGGAAACGTGGTCGCAGATCTGCGTGGACCACCTCTGGAGCGTTCAAAAATAACTGAAATCAGCCGCCCGGGAAGAAATGCTTGTCTGTTTGCACAACGAGTGGTTTCCTTTCCTCCAATGGAAGAATCACCCCTCAGCGCCGCAGCGACTCCCATCGCTTCGCTGATCCAACCACCCGCGCCCAACAGCAGTGCAGCGGAGGATCGCATCCTCGTTGACCGGGCGCAGGCGGGTGACACCAAGGCCTTCGACGACCTTGTGCGTAAATACACGCCCAAGCTCTACGGTCTCATTTATAACATGACCTCGAACCGGGAGGACACCGCCGACCTGCTGCAGGACGTGTTTGCCAAGGCCTACCGCTCCATCAAGCGCTTCATGGGCAAGTCTTCGTTCTATACGTGGATTTACTCCATTGCAGTGAACATGAGCCTGAATTTTCTCAAGAAGCGCGGGCGCTACCACAAGGTCAGTCTTGACGATGTAGATACCGGCATTGAGAACGATCCCGAATTCATCCGCGTGACCACGGCCAACTCCGGCACGCTTCGAGAAGTGAACATCCATGAGCTGCAAAAAAGGTTGAACGCAGCCATGATGAAGCTGTCCGAAGATCACCGCACGGTGGTGACTCTGTATGATGTACAAGGTCACCAGCATGCCGAAATCAGCAAGATACTCGGAGTCTCGGAAGGGACGGTCAGATCCAGATTGTTTTACGCCCATCGCCTGCTCCAGACTTATCTTGAAGATTTTGTGAAATAACCCCGCGCCATTCACGAAATTAACACACACAACCCACAGCACGCCATGAGTGAGTTTGAAGATATCCAGCGGTTGATCCGATTGAAAAGGTTTGAACAGCCTGAAGAAGGGTTCACAGAAGACTTCCTCCAGAAGTTTCATCAGCGGCAGCGGGCGGAGATGCTGAAGCAATCATCCCTCGAACTGCTCTGGGAACGCGCCACCACCTGGTGGGGCAACTTGTTCGTGCCCAAGTGGGGCATGGCTGCCGCTGCTATGGCGGTTTGCGCCATGGGGCTCAGGATGCTTTCGCAAAGCGCTGACACTCCAGCGCCTGCACTCACCGCAGTGCCAGCGGCGGTGCCGACATTCCCGGAGAAGCCTTTCATTCCCAAGATGGATCTCAGCGACCTTCCGCTGGCAAACATGGCCGAACGCGGCAATGCCACGCTCGAAGACACGCTGCTCCGCAAACATCTCGAAGTGCGCTCTTCGCTCGAAGGCAATGTCTCCCCCTTGCCTGCTGGTGGTTGGCAGAAAGCCCCCGGCTTGAAAGATCTGACTCCCGCTACGGCGCATGGCACCGAAGCAGGCGCTGACAAGTAATCACGCATTCGCTTCCACGTCGGTGGGTGGTCGTGCCCACCGGCGGTTAAAACTTCTCTTTGCCAGCAGGTCGGACCCGGCGTAAAAAGTACGCCGTTCATGGTCAACCGCCCTGACATCTGCCCAATCAGCCGAATTAGCATCGGACTCCTCTGCGCCTGACGCAGCTGAGGGAGTCCGTTGGTTTCATCCATGCCCGCGCTCCAAGCGCTCCCGGCAGCCGGCGTCCCGGAACCTTAGGCAACTGCCATCCGGCCTGTTTTCTCATTGCACACCCCTTCCACCCTCTCCATTTCCATACCCACATGTCTCCAGTTACCATCTATGACACCACCCTGCGTGACGGCACGCAAGGCACCGGCATCTCCTTCAGCACCCTCGATAAAATCCGCGTCGCCGAAAAACTCGACGACTTCGGCGTGCATTACATCGAAGGCGGCTGGCCCGGCTCAAACCCCAAGGACG
Organism: Verrucomicrobiales bacterium; assembly: GCA_043770175.1. GTDB lineage: Bacteria > Verrucomicrobiota > Verrucomicrobiia > Verrucomicrobiales > Verrucomicrobiaceae > Prosthecobacter. The sequence continues at coordinate 65,175 of JAYVIO010000332.1, forward strand.
CGGCCTTCTTTGAAGAAGCCGCCAAACGTTCTTGGAAAACCGCTAAGATCACCGCCTTCGGCATGACCCGCCGCGGCAAGATGAAGGTCGAGGACGATCCTCAGGTCAAAATGCTCCTTGATGCCAAAACCCCCGCCGTAACCGTCGTCGGCAAAACGTGGGCACTGCATGTCACCGAGGTCTTCCAGGTCAGTCTGGAAGAAAATCTCGCGATGATCGCCGATACCGTGGCCTACTTGAAAAAACATGGCCGCGAAGTGCTCTACGATGCCGAGCACTTCTTCGACAGCTTCAAGGAAGACCCGGAATACTCGCTCAAAACCGTCAAAGCCGCGCAGGATGCCGGTGCTGACCTCATCGTGCTCTGCGAAACGAATGGCGGCGCATTGCCCGAGTTCGTCGAAGACACCACACGCAAGGTCATCGCGCATCTCGGCCGCCCTGTCGGCATCCACACGCACAATGACGGTGGAGTCGGCGTCGCCAATGCGCTTGCCGCCGTGCGCGCCGGTGCCTGTCAGGTACAAGGCACCATCAACGGCTACGGTGAACGCGTGGGGAATTGCAACCTCACCACCATCATGCCAGCACTCCAGCTCAAGATGGGCGTCGAACTTGGCCTCGATCTCACACGATTGCGCGAACTGGCCCACTTTGTTGATGAACTCGCCAACGTGCCGCATGACATCCGTGCGCCGTATGTCGGCCTCGCCGCATTCACCCACAAAGGCGGCCTGCATGTGCATGCGGTGCAGAAACTCGCCCGCACCTACGAACACGTCGATCCCGCGCTCGTCGGCAACCAGCGCATCATCAGCATCTCCGACATGTCCGGCCAGTCGAACGTGCTCGTCAAAGCCGAGGGCATGGGTTTCAAGTTCGCCAAGGGCGATCCCAAGGTTCAATCCATCCTCGCCGAGGTCAAACGCCTCGAAAGCGAAGGCTGCGAGTTCGAAGCGGCTGAAGCATCGTTCGAAATGCTCATCCGTAAACAACTCGGTCAATACCAGCCGCTGTTCGATCTCATCGAGTATCATTCCACACATCGCTTCCGTGGCGGCAATCACGGCTTCGAGACCTGCGAGGCCACCATCAAGATCGACGTCAACGGCTCACCCGTTTACACCGTCGATGAAGGCGACGGCCCCGTGAACGCACTCGACAACGCGCTGCGCAAGGCCCTCACGCCGCTCTTTCCCAAGCTCAAGGACATGCGCCTCGCGGATTACAAGGTGCGCATCATCGACGGTGGTGCCGGCACAGCGGCAAAAACCCGCGTGCTCATCACCAGCACCGATGGCAACGCCACCTGGAGCACCGTCGGCGTGAGCTGCAACATCATCGACGCAAGCTGGAAGGCGCTCGTCGATGGCATCGAATACTTCCTGCTCAAAAAGGCTTAAACCGGCTTCAACCCCGCTGTCTCCAATACCAAGCACAGGTCTGGAGGCAGCGGTGCTTTCACACTCAGTGGCTGGCCTGACGCGGGATGCTTCAGGCCCAGTTCATGCGCATGCAGGAACAAGCGCTTCGCGTGGAGCGTCTTGCGCAGCTTGCGGTTCAAATCAAACGAGCCATACACGTCATCGCCCACCAGCGGGAGCTGCCGTGAGGCCGCCTGCACGCGGATTTGATGCGTCTTGCCGGTGATCAGCTCGATCTCGATCAACACGAGGCGATTCGCCGCATGGGCCTCGATCGCACGATACTTCGCCTCCGCATTGGGGCGTGTGCCATGCCGCACCGTCGTGCGCACCTGATGTTTGGCGTGGGCCGTGACCAGATGATCCAGCCACACCCCTTCCGGCTTCAAATTGCCGCCGTTGCACAGGGCGAGATACTTTTTCCTCACCTTCTCAGCTTCAAACGCCTCGCGGCACGCGGCGGCGGTTTTTTCGTCCTTCACGCCGAGCAGAACTCCGGAAGTGTCCTGATCGAGGCGATGGATCAACCACACGTTGCCTGCGGCTGTTTTGAAGCAGCGCCGATCATGATCATAGCTGCCTTCAAACGCCGCAGGCTGCGGTTTGACCGCTTTGGGATTCGGATGCGAGAGCACACCATGCGGTTTGTTCACCACAATGAGGAAACGATCCTCGTGGAGAACTTCGCAGCGGGTCATGGCAGAGGGTGGAGTCATTGGGCGCGATATTTCTTCTTCAGATAATCTTCCAAAGCCTCGCGCCAGTGCCGAATCTCGACGCCAAGCAGGTTTTGCAGCTTCGCGTTGCTCATCACGGTCATCA
>JAYVIO010000333.1:0-8653 GCA_043770175.1 Verrucomicrobiales bacterium
CAACTGATGAATCGGATTCGGGACGGTGATGATGAAGCGTCCGTCATCCGCGAGACGTGCGGAGGTGCCGCTGAAACAGCGCTGGAAGTTGTCGCCGCCGAGGCGCTTTACGAGCACTTCACACACACGGTCCCACACCGTGGGAACGACCGTGAACAGTTCCGCGTCCGCATGATGAGTTGATCCATTGTGGGAGGGTTGATTCGTGCTTTCATCGTTGCGCGCCATGTTGGGAGTGAGGTCGAAAGTGGGTTGGGAAGCGTTGTCGAAAGAGATTCAATGAGACCCACTGATTATCTTTTTAAATGACCACGCTTTGTATGACGAAACCATCAACACTCACAAGTTCTTCTTCGATATATTTTTTGAAATCTCCATGCAGAACGGTGATATTTTTTGAAATCGTTTGCGCTTGGATGTGAAGATGTGCGCAATCGAGCGTGAACAAGCTGTGCACAGCATGAGAACAACTGTGTGCAACTTCATTCAGGCACGCAAACTGCGCGCGGCATCAATGCGCCTTCTTCACATGCTCGCCGAGCAGATCGCGGCCGAAGTCGCCGTCGAAGCTGCGCCACACGCTGTGAACGTGATTGGCCTCATTCTGCGTGTTGTCGTACTCTATAAGGAAGGTCTTGCCCTGCACGCGGTAGTAGTGCGGTTCGCCGCGCTCCTTGCCGCCAGCCCAGGCGAAATAAACCGGACCGCTGGTTTTGATCTCGGCACGGGCGGCCTCGGCGATTTCAGGACGCAGACGTTCGATATATTCGGCGATGAGACGTGTGAGCATGGCCTGCTGCTTCTCATTAAGTTCCGAATTGGCGAGGCCGGCGGGTGACAGTGCACTGACTTTGTGTTCAGCGGCGGTGATCATCTCTTTTGGAGCGACATCAGCGACGAAAGCAGTTTTGAACTGCTCTGGTGTGAGCGATTTGACCAGTTCACGGCCCAGCTCTTCTTCCACGGCGAGCACCCGCAGTCCGGTGAGCGGTCCCTGACGAATTTCACCAGGATTGGTGCCCATGAAAGCCGGAGTGGCGCGCAGAAGCTGAGCGTCCTTGATGGTGAAATTCAGCGAGAGGTGATGACCTTCAACACGCCAGCCCCAGAGACCTTTGTCGGCCGGTTCACCAAAGATGGAGACAAAATATTTTTCCGGATCGCGCTTTTCGCGCGTGGCGGCACGCTTGGATTCATCCGCGCCCTCGATTTGATAAAGCACCTCTTCGAGACTCATGATGGTGACAGCCTTGGCGGAGCCGCTGAAACTGAGACCGGTGTTTAACAGCGCATGCGCAAGCAATTGCTGCTGCGGCGTCATTTCCTTCATCGGCAGCCCCTTGCGCTCACGTGGGATGAAATGCCAGTTCTCACGCTCTTCGCCCGCAAAGTCGAAGGTGGCTTTCGCCTTTTGTTCAGGAGTGAGCGCCGCGAGGAACACTTTGGCAATGGCCGCCATCTGGACGCCGGCGTCATGGGCTTTGGCGGTGGATGGTGTGAAACTTGCAAACGCAAGGCTGAGGCCGAGAAGCGAAACGGTAAGGCGCGGAGGGAGGTGCATGAGGGTGGTGAATCGTCGTGATTGAATCGGGGGGCAAGTCGAACGCTGGCAAAATCAGTGGTTTGTCATTCATACTCATCATTTTTCATCTGGCATGCGCCGCGACGTTGACACTTTCCAGCGTGAGGCTGTAGTCTGATGATTATCGAAAAATACCGCTCTCACGTCCCACCCGCCACGCAGATACGAATTCATGTACTCCAATGAAACATACTTACTCGAACAGCTCCAGGAATCCGGACTGCTGACCGAACGAGACATCCAGCAGGCGAAAAACGGCCTGAAACCCGGTGAGAGCATCATCAGCGTGCTGATCAAAGCGGGAACGGTCTCGGACGAGCAGATCGCCCAGATGGTGGCGGTGAACTCCGGGATGGAGTACGTCGATCTCAACGGCTTCGAGCCACATGGCGGGCTGAAGGCACTGGTGCGTCTCGATGTGGCGTTGAAATACAAGATCGCGCCGCTGGGAACGAACGGCAGCACCCTGCAGATCGTCGTGGCCGATCCGTATGACTTTGAAACACTCGATGCGCTGCCGCATGTGCTGCAGCCGGACATCGAGTACTACTGCTCCACTCCCGCGCTGATCAAGACGCTCCAGGCCAACATCTACGGCAATGAGGCGGTGATGGGAACCATCAAGGCCAAGAACGCCGACGGCACCGCAGGCGATGAAGACGCACCGGTCATCCGGCTGGTGACGAACATGCTGATGGAGGCGTTCAAGCAAAAGGCTTCTGATATTCACGTCGAACCGCTGGAGAAGGACATCCGCATCCGCTACCGCATGGACGGCGTGCTGATTGATGTGGAGCATCATCCCAAGCGGCTGCATTCCGCGATCATCGGCCGCATCAAAATCATGACCGGCACGATGCAGTTGGATGAAAAGCGCATTCCGCAGGACGGCCGCATCCAGATGTCCTACAATGAAAAGGAGATCGACATGCGCGTGTCCATCATCCCGACGAACAACGGTGAGAGCGTGGTCATGCGTGTGCTCGACAAGAGCAGCCTGAAACTCGGGCTCGTTGACCTGGGCTTCCTTAGTGACGACCAGGCCAGCTTTGAGCAGCTCATCACGCTTCCAGATGGCATCATCCTCGTCACCGGACCCACCGGCTCTGGAAAAACGACCACACTTTACGCCTGCCTGAACTTCATCAACCGCCCGGACCGCAAAATCATCACGGTCGAAGACCCGGTCGAATATGAGCTGGCGGGCATCAACCAGGTCATGGTGAAGGAGGACATCGGTATGACGTTCGCCGCCGCGCTGCGCGCCATGCTCCGCCAGGCGCCGAACATCATCATGCTGGGGGAAATTCGCGATTTGGAAACGGCCTCCATCGCCATCCAGGCATCCCTTACAGGTCACCTTGTCTTTAGTACGCTGCACACCAATGATGCGCCCAGCGCCGTGGCACGTCTCAGTGACATCGGCGTGAAGCCGTTTCTCACCGCCTCTGCGGTGCGGGCGATCGAGGCGCAGCGACTGGTGCGCAAGCTGTGCGCTGATTGCAAATCTCCCACCACCCTCAGTGATCGTGAACTGCGGGCGCTGGGGCTGGAAGCCTCCCAGCTGTTTGAAGCGACGGTCAACGGTGCCAACGGCTGTTCCAAGTGCCGACAGGGCGGCTACCGCGGCCGCATGTCCCTCGTGGAGATTTTCAAAATCGACGACGAGGTGCGCAACATGATCAACCAGCAGCTCACCACGCCACAGCTCCGCAAGCGTGCACGCGAACTGGGCATGCGCACCCTGCGCGAGGACGGCATCCGCAAGGTGCTTTCCGGCATGACCACCGCCGAAGAGGTGATCGAGGCTACCATGGCCGACGCCGATTGAGCATCACCGGCACTCCCAACTAAATTCCATTCCTTACAGACGAATATGACACCTCAGAATGTGGTAGAGATGCTCGAAAACCGGGGCGTGATCGACAAAGGTCTCGCCTATGATATTGAGCAGGATGCCGTGCAGAACGGCAAAGACATCGTCCAGGTGCTGCTGGCTTACGGCATTTACACCAACGAAGATGAGTTTTGGGCCCAGGTGGCCGATGAACTGGGCGCGGATCATTTCGACCTCGACAATTTCGAGCCGCCACCGTCCGTCGTCGCGTTGATCCCCGCTGGCATGGCACGTCTTTATGGCGCGTTTCCGATCACCTTGGACGGCCAGGGGCTGCACGTTGCCTTCACCGATCCGCTGAACCCGCAGCTTGTCGAAGACCTGCGCTTCGGCCTTGAAAAGACCATCGTGCCGGTGGTCGCACGGCGCAGCCAGGTGCAGACCTTGATTGAAAAGCACTACGGCAGCGGCGCGCCCAGCATTGATGAAATTTTCGGCCAGCTCGGCAAGGGCGGCAAAGACGGCGGTGCCTCCCCTGAAATGGAGGCAAACTCCGCCCCCATCGTGAAATTCGTCGATCTGGTGATGCACCAGGCCATCAAAGAACGTGCCAGTGACATCCATTTCGAGCCCTTTGAGCGCGAGTTCAAAATCCGCTATCGTGTGGACGGCGCCTTGTATGAAATGGCGCCCCCTCCAGTCCATCTGGCCACTTCCATCATTTCCCGCGTCAAGGTCATGGCGAACATGAACATCGCCGAGCGCCGCATCCCGCAGGACGGTCGCATCATGACCACCGTCGGCGGCAAACCGGTGGACATGCGCGTGAACTCCCTGCCCACGCAGCATGGCGAGTCCGTGGTGCTCCGCGTGCTGGACCGTTCCTCGGTGAACCTCGATCTCGAAGTGCTCGGCATGCAGCCCTTCCTCTTTGACTACATCGTGGAGACGATCAACAAGCCCAACGGCATCTTCATCGTCACCGGCCCTACGGGAGCGGGGAAAACCACCACGCTGTACGCTTGTCTGCGCCGCATCAACACCATCGACTGCAAGCTGATCACCGCTGAAGACCCCGTCGAGTATGAGCTGGATGGCGTGATGCAGGTGCCGATCAACGACGCCGTGGGCCTTACCTTTGCCAAGGCGCTGCGTTCCTTCCTGCGCCAAGACCCTGACCGCATCATGGTCGGAGAAATGCGTGACCTCGAAACCGCTCAAATTGCGATTCAAGCATCCCTCACCGGCCACTTGGTGCTCAGCACGCTGCACACCAACGATTCCGCCGGTGCCGTAACGCGTCTGGTCGATATGGGCGTGGAACCGTTCCTCGTATCCGCCACACTCGAAGGCGTGCTCGCCCAACGTCTGCTGCGCACCATCTGCAAAAGCTGCCGCTCACCCTATGAGCCGAGCCTGCACATCCTCAACCAGCTCAACCTTTCGCCCGAAGATATTGGCGGAAAGCATTTCTACACCGGCTCCGGTTGCTCAACCTGCGGCAGCAGCGGCTACAAAGGCCGCAAAGGCATCTACGAATTGCTGGATGTCACCGACCCCATCCGCGAACTTATCACCGGACGCGCCCCCTCCCTCGTGCTGCGCCAAAAGGCCATCGAACTCGGCATGGTCACCCTGCGGGAAGACGGTCTGCGCAGCATCTACAGCGGAGAAACGACCATCGAAGAAGTGCTGAAATACACCTGATCGCTCAACACCCTCCGGCGCGAACTGTTCGAGTGCATCCTTGCACATTATTTGATGGACAGGACGCCCGCCGCCCCGGTATTCTCAATTTACCCTGAACAAACGCCGCCACGACACGCCTTATGCCCAAGTTTCATTACATCGCCCTGGATCAGAACGGACAGGAAACCGCCGGAGACCTTGATGCCGCCTCTGAGTCAGATGCAATCAATCAACTGCGCCAGTCCGGCCTCTACCCGACCAGTGTCGCCGCCGAAGGCCAGGGACAGGCCGCCGCCATCAAGAAGCGCGCCTCTTCGAGCAGCAAAGGCAAGACCAAAGTCGTCAAAGTCGGCGCCAACGCCAAGGTGAAGAGCAAGAGCCTGATGATTTTCACACGTCAGCTTGCCACGCTCATTGACTCCGGCCTGCCGTTGCTGCGCGGACTCACCGTTCTCGGCCGCCAGGAGCCGAATTTGGTGATGAAAGGCACCATCAACACGCTCGCCGACAATGTGCAGACCGGCAGCACCTTCTCTGAAAGCCTTCAGCAGTACCCGCGCATCTTCAACAAGCTCTACATCAACATGGTGAAAGCCGGTGAGCTTGGCGGTGTGCTCGAACTCGTGCTCAACCGCCTCGCTGAATACCAGGAGAAGGCCCAGAAGCTCAAAAACAAGATTGTCGCCGCGATGGTTTACCCCATCATCGTCATGTGCATCGCCGCCGCCATCATGGTCTTCCTCATGATGGTCATCGTGCCGCGCTTTGAGAGCATCTTCGAGGACATGCTGGGCAGCAAGGACAAGCTCCCTGAGCTGACCAAATGGGTCATCGGCTTCAGCCGCAACATGTTTGAGTACAAATGGCTTTTGCTTGGCACACTGCTCGGTTCCATCGTCGGCTGGCGCATGCTGGCCGCCACCAAAGGCGGACGGCGCTGGATCGACCGCATGAAGCTCAAGCTGCCGCTCTTCGGTGACGTACAGCGCAAGACCGCCATCTCGCGCTTCACCCGCACCTTGGGAACGCTCGTCACCTCAGGCGTGCCCATCCTGCAGGCCTTAAACATCACGCGGGACACTGCGGGCAACACCATTGTATCTGATGCCATCACCAAGGTGCATGATGCCGTGAAAGAAGGTGAATCCATGGTGGCCCCGCTGGAATCCAGCGGCGTATTCCCCCCGATGGTGATTTCCATGGTCGATGTCGGCGAAGAAACCGGCCAGTTGCCCGAAATGCTTTTGAAAATTGCCGACGTCTATGAGGACGAAGTGGACAACTCCGTCTCCGCCCTCACCTCCATGCTCGAACCACTCATGATCGTTGTCCTCGCGCTCGTTGTGGGTGTCATCGTCATGGCTCTGTTCCTCCCGCTCATCGACGTGATCAAAAACCTCAGCGGCGGCGCTGGCGGCTAGTCGCCCCCCAACCTTTGCACTTTGGAGTTATGAAATTAACCCGTTTCAGATTCAATTCACGCGCCTTCACCTTGGTGGAGATGCTCATTGTCATCACGATCATCGCTTTGCTCGCCTCGCTGACCATGGGTGCTTACACCTATGCCATGCGTTCCTCGAAGCGGCGCACCACCACCGGAACGTTTGAGGCGATCAAACTCGCCCTCGAACGTTACAATACGGAGTTTGGCGAATTTCCTGAACCAGCCGGCAAAGACCAGATGGTTGAAATTGTCCCCGGCAAGTCCTACGACACTTCTGGTGCTGCCTGTCTATACCAAGCACTCACTGGAGACGGTTACGATCAAATCCAAGGCGTAAGTGCCTCCAGCGGCACCGGTGGTGATGCCGCACCATCGGCCTCAGATGGGAAAACTGAAGGAACTGCTGAAATCAAAAACATGATGCTCGTGGAAGTTCCTCGTACCATCTGGACCACCAAAAATAACCGCTTTTTCCTCATCGACGCGTTTGGACGCCCGTTTCAGTACATCAAGGCCGCATTACCAAGTGCGACCGGTACAGGCTCCGGCAGTTCGACCACAACCGCGACGACCATCAATTCCACGTACGATCTCTGGTCTTACTCCGAAGATGAAGTGAACAGCACAAAGAAGTCCATCGACACCCAGAAGGACCCCAAACTTTCCATCAAATGGATCAAAAACTGGTGAGGGTCCTCCCTGATGATGGGGCTGCACGGTTATTTAATCTCATCGACTCCCTGTTTTTAGTTCAGAATTGATCCCACATGCCAATCGGTCTCGCCATCACCTCAATCCTTGCGCTGTTCATCAGCTTTTGGGCATTGAATGTTGCGCGTGACCCCCGTGTCTGGCGCATGTGGTGGATGGATCTGCTGGGCGTGCTGGATGTGGATGCTGACAGGGAGCAGCGACGGGTCCAGGAAGTGCAGATGACCGTCATCTGCTACGCTGTCTTTGTTCTCCTGCTGGCCACCAGCCTTAGCGGCGCCTTCTGGACCGTCGATCTCGTGCGTGAATACAAGCGGGAAAAAACGCGCTTCGAACGCCAGATCGACAGTGCCAGCCGCGAAATCGACAAAGTCAAAAGCAAACCCCAGAGCATCAAGCGCTGAGCGGTTCGGACGATGGGATTTGAGTTTGCACGCAGCCCGCATTGCTGCGAAGAAACGGTTCATCCCATTTGATCCATGAACCGCCAGGAAAACCTCGAAGCCCTCTTTCGCAACGGCAAGACCGTCATTCTCCCCATCGACCATGGCTGCGCCATTCCCGTGCCCGGCTTGGAGAACCCTTTTCAGCTCATCGACCAGGTCAACGAATTCGTGGATGGTTACGTCATGAACCTTGGCGTCGCTTTGCGCGCGGCGGACAGTCTCGCCGGCAAAGGCATCATTCTGCGCACTGACATTTACAACACCCGCACCACCGGCGAAGGCGCAGGCAGCATCGGTGTTTTTGGAGTTGAAGAAGCTGAAATGGTCGGTGCCAACGCCGTCATGAACATGCTTTACCCTTGGTCCACCTATGAGAAGGCCAACTTCCAGGAATGCGCCGACCTCATCCGCCTCAGCCTCGACACCGACATCCCGGTCATCCTCGAATCTTTGCCTTATGCCCTCGGCGCGCCGGAAAAGTACACCGTCGAAAACGTCAGCTTCGCCACCCGTCTGGCCGCGGAACTCGGTTCTGACGTGGTGAAAGTCCCCTACCCCACCAATGGCACAGTCGATGATTTCCGTCGCATCGTCGCGCAATGCTTTGTGCCCGTCATCATTCTCGGCGGTGCCGCCATGGGTGACGACGCCGGGCTGTTGAAGATGGTCGAAGACGCGATGGATGCCGGTGCCGCAGGCATTGCCATCGGCCGCAACGTCTGGCAGCACAAAAACCCTGCCGCCATCGCCCGCAGCCTCGCCGCCATCGTCCATGAGGATGTTTCCGCGCTCGAAGCACTGGCCCTGTTGAAAGAACCCGTGCGCTGATCCAGTTTCGCTTCACGCCGATCATGAAACGACTGCTCCTCGCCGCCTGCCTGCTTGCCACCACCTCTCTGCCCGCGCAGCAGTTGCAAACGTTTGAGATCAAAGCTGACGACTGG
>JAYVIO010000334.1:0-25425 GCA_043770175.1 Verrucomicrobiales bacterium
GTGACACAGGCTGAAGAGGCAAAATATTGAACGCCTACCGAGTTTTTTCTCGACCTTTCTATCGCCCTTATGGTAGTGAGTTGAACATTCGTTCTTTGATACCCACTAACAAGGCTCCGAAAATCATCGTCCAATCATATTATGCGCAAGCTTATCCTCTTCCTCGTCACAGGACTCAGTGTTCAACAGGCTTCGGCGACAGTTATTTATTCCGAAAACTTTGATGCCGCCGGTATTGGTAGCACTATTGCAGGCTGGGCTTATCAAGGCGGTAACATCTGGCAGGTAACCACGGACGCGACACTTGATACAACCGCCCCGAACCAAGTCTTTAGCAATGCGGGCAACGGCCAGCAGAATGTGGGTGTTAACTTTGCGTCAGGCACGCCAGTTACACTCGGGGGCACTGGTGACTGGATCAAAGTGAGCTTCGACTACCGCTATTCAGCAACGCCCACCAGTCCCGGCTCTCAGCCGTACAATTTCTTCCGCTACGGCCTCTACAACAAAAACGGCACCAACACCACCTACGACGACGACATCGGTTACCTCGCAGACGTGAACTACTGGGATAACGCCTCCGCCAGCAAGGATGGCGACTGGAACATACGCAAGGAGATCAACGTGTATAACGCCTTCAGCAACGGCATCCTACTGGACAACCTGTCCAGCACGGATCCCGGTCCCAGTGGCGACATCCTCAGCCTCATCACAGGAGGACCCGCGCCGGCCAAGAGCTTCGATGACGGTGCCACCCCTCGCAGTACCAGCCTGCTCATTACCCGCAATGGCTTCAATGTGGACTTGGCACTTTATCAGGATGGCTTTCTGCGGGCCACTGGCAGCGACTCAGCCAGTGCGCTCATGAACTTTGACACGCTGTACTTTGAATCGCCCTCCGACTCCAACGGCTTTGCTCTGGACAACCTTCTAATCGAGACGGGGTCCGTGCCCGAGCCTTCGCGCATGGTGCTGCTGGGCTTGGGTTATAGCGGGTTGCTTCTGCGTCGTCGTCGTCGCTAAACGGTAATTGGAGTGGAGAAACTGGCATTGCGTACGCAGTAAGCGTGGAGCGTTCCGCGTGCATGACCGTCGGATATATACCTCGCGTCATCAGGTTTTGTGATTCCCCGCAGTTTCAGAATACCCGCAGATTTGTTTTCAGACTCATGCAATCTGTGGGTTCTCTGAATCTGCGGGATTCATGCATTTTCACCCATCGTGACGACGTGCGGTATAAAAAACCCGTGACGCAGGAGCCGGTTTGACCGGCCTCGCCACATCACGGGCTTGAAAAGAAATCAACGAGGGGTGTTACCAGCCTTCGCCGCCGCCTTCGCCACCACGGCTACCACGGTCGAAGCCGCCGCCACCGCGTTTGCCACCGCCGCCGCCGCCACCACCGTAGCCGCCACGGCCGCCGCCACCACCACCACCGCCGTAGCCGCCACGACCACCGCCGCCACCGCCGCCACCGCCGCCGTAGCCGCCACGACCACCGCCGCCGCCGCCAGCACCTGCCGGGCGCTCTTCACGCGGACGGGCTTCATTGATGGCCAGCTTGCGGCCCAGGAACTCCTGGCCGTTTTGCGCATTGATCGAGGCGTTCATGGCTTCTGCGGAATCCATGGTCACGAAGGCAAAACCACGTGGACGGCCGCTTTCGCGGTCCATCGGGAGGAAGACTTCGGTGACGCCACCGTATTGGGAGAACAGCTCACGAATGTCTTGTTCTTGAGCGGCGAAGGGCAGATTGCCCACATACATCTTGGTATTCATATCGTTGTTGGGTGCAGTCTTCTGCCGCGTGCCAGAACCAGCCCCGAACCTTCGGTAATATGAACACCAACGGATTCAAAATCACCTGATGAACGACTGAGCCTGACCCTTAACAGGTGACTTGCGGCGTTTTATCGCCGAAAATGTGCCAAAGGCAAACGAATCTTTTCTACGGCATCACCCGGACCACCGCCGCCAGTTGCGCCACCGCGGAACCCAGCTTCACCCGTTTCCCGTCCGTGCATTTGGCAATGATATGACCCGCCATCGCCTGCACAGCAGTTTTCAGACGCGTGTCATCGGGATAAACCGCCGTCAGGGTCAGCAATTCGGGCAAGGCTTCCACCGTCATGCCCATGGCATCAAATTCATCCAGCAGCGCCTTGAGGGCCGGTTGTGTCACTCGGTTCAGCTCTGCCCGTTCATCCTGACGATCCTTCGGCAGGGCGAACATTAAGTCACCGAGGCCTTGCAGGATGATCCGGTGGTAAACCGTGCGTGCGTTATGCGCATCCATCCAGCGGCCATTCGGAGCCTGACCTGGGGCAACGCCGACCCGAAATTTCTTGAGTGCCCCATCGAGATACTTCGATTCACCGGACACGCGAAACGCCTCCGCCAGCAGTGAGACGGAGAAAGCGTTGTAGTTGAAGTTGGCACAACATTTCTGCGTCAGCGCCCAGTCAGCGGCCTTCAAACCAGCCTGCTTCCAGGTTTCGTTGCCGTTCAATTGTCCCGCCAGCAGCAGCGCCGTGCCGCAAACTCCTGTGTCGAACTGCGAGCCGCCATCCGGGTCCGCCGTGACCAGCCAGCCATCTTTGACCACCACCGCGCCAGCTTTGAGCTGCCGGTTGATCATGTCCCCAAAGCGGATGTTCTTGCCGCGCAGATCCGGGAAAGGAAAATGGCCTTCCGGCTGCTGCAAACTCGTCAAAATCGTCGCTACGCCGTTTGTCAGTTTGTGCAGGTCCGCCATCGAGTCAGGCGCATGCTTTTCCGCGAACGGGCGGATGATCGTCACGCCGGTCAACACCTCCGCATACAGCCGCAACATCTGATCCGGCAACGGTTTGCCTTCGCTGAGTTGCCGAATCGCCCTTCCTTCGCCCTTCAAAGCATCCACAAACAACTTCGTTGCCTCGGCTTCACCAAGAGTGCGCGGTTCGGCCTTGCGGCCTGCGCGACGTCCATCCGGCACGCCGGCCTGATCACCGAGCACCGCCAGCATTTCCTGCGTCGCGGCACGCACCTGCGCCGTGTCATCGCGTTGCATGGCAGCGACGAGTTTGGCGTTCAACTCCGGCTGCTTCGCCTTCATCGCTGCGGTCGGATGAAACAACGGCTGCCCAGCCATCGACCAACCGCCGGGATCGATGCCCACAGCGGCTTCGACCTCGCGCAGGCGCTTGTCAGTGTCTTCAGGAAGCCCCGCTTTGAAATAGCGTCCCGCTTTTTCCACTTTCGCGACGAGCGCACGATCGTTGTGTTCACGAGCGATCTGCAACGCCATGCGCAACCGCGCCTCAGCTTCCTCCGTGGAGAGATCGACTGCCCACGCTGATACGGTCAAGAGAGGCCAAAGGGCGAAGGCTTTCATGGTTGCTTCTTCAGCTTGCCCTCCGCAAAGGTCAGGATGCGGCCCACGAGTTCGGCATTTTGGGCTTCCTTGGCCTCCTCAAACGCCTTCTTGGCCTGAATCATCTGCCGCAGTAGCGGAAGAGAGAGGACTTCACGCCCAGCCTCCTGCACCGCCTCGAAACGCTGACGCAGAGATTCGAGATCAGCGCTGCCGGTCTCAAATTTCGAGAAATCTACGACCTCGGCCTCAGCCTCCAGCTCCTTGAGGTGAGAATCCTCGATCAGTTTGTCCAGCGCCTTGTCTGCCGCCGCCAGATCACCGTTCTTGATCAGCGCCTCGATCTCCGCGCCGCGTGTCTTCATCGCTTCCGTCGGTGGCACGCCGAGGGCTTCCACTGCGGCTCGGAGCTTGTTTGCCTTCGCCGTCACTGCCGAATCGGAGCTCCCTTTCGCCGCCATTTGCGGTGGGCCGAGTTTTTTGGCCTTTTGCAATTGTTCCGGCGTCAAAACGTCGCGCACACCGATCAAGGTGCGCAGTTGCAGTTGTTTCACCGCAGCTTCGGCTTCGAGCAGCTTCGTGAGCTGGGTGCTGGCAGCCTCGGTTGAGGTGGTGGTGTCACTGAGCAGGTGGTTTAGCGCCTTTTGCTGCTCTTTCACGGCTTGTTCCAATGGCGCAGCCTTTTGACGAGCTTCCGTGAGCTGGGCATTGAGCTTGGTCTGCTGATCTTCCGTCAGCGCGAGTTCGTCGCGCAGCGACGCGAGCAAATCAGGATGCAGGAGGCCGTTTTTCAGCCAGTCCTCGACATTGGCGGCGTGCAGGCTGGCGGTGACGAGGAATAGAAGAATGACGATGTGTTTCATGGGATGTGTTGGGTTGGAAGAAGGAAATCGGAAGGCGCTTCGAACACCGTGAAGGATGGCGGCAGGCTCGCAAACAGCTCTCCAGGCGGCGAAGCAAACAACGGCGGCAGTTCGCTCAGTTTCGATTCTGCCTGAGGTGCAGCGGTGAAGTAGAGCGCAGCGATCACGACGCATGCAGTGGCCAATGCCGCGGGAATCCAGCGCATGGAGGAGCGCCGGGGCTTTATGGAGCAGTTCAACAGCTCCGATCGCCACGCAGGCGCATGTTCGCGGTCACATTGGCGCTGCCGCTCGAAGTGTCCACGCAGCTCGTGATCGTGTGCTTCATTCATGATGGGAATCGGGTTGCAGCAGCGTACGCAGACGCGCCTTGCCGCGTTCGTAGTGCTGGCGTGCGGAGCCGATGCCCACATCCATGATCTGCGCTGCTTCGTTGATGGTCAGATCTTGATAAAACACGAGGTGCAAGACCTCCGCCTGCCGTGTGGGCAGTTGCTGCAAACAACGCCGCAATTCGGCCGTGCGTTCGTCCATCTCCAGCTTTCGCGACGGTGACGGCTGCGGGTCGTGTGCGTCTCCGGTGAGTTGCGCCAGCAGTTTGCCGAGCAATGATTCGCGGTAGCGCAGCCGCCGAAATTCCTCGTGCGCTGTGAATCGAATCACGCCGAACCACCAAGTTTTGAAGCTGGAGCGGCCATCGTGAGACGCGCGCTGCTGCGCCATTTTGAGATACGCGTTTTGCAGCACGTCTTCCGCCCGCGCATGATCGCCCGCACAGCAGTGCAGCGCCCAGCCAAAGGCGGCGGCGTGCAGGGCTTCGAGCTGGTCGGCAATGGCGCGTTCCATTCATTTCCCGCTGAGTGACGCGGGACGGGCGCATGTATGACACGCCTCCGCAAGAATTCAGTCGGCAAACAGCTCCCTCACCGCCTTTTCACGATGCGCGAAGATGCGCTCCAACTGCGGCTTCACCAGCCACGGATGCACCAGATCGCCCAACGGCCCGAGCGGCAGCACATACGTCGCCCGGTCCTCCATCTCGATGCGGCCATCACCCAGTTCATGAAACGCGTGCTCATGATGCCACACCGCATAGGGCCCCACGCGCTGCTCGTCGATGAACCTCACTCCCTCCTCCACCAGCGTGATCTCGGACAGCCACGTCATCGGTATTCCCAGCAACGGTCGCACGCGATAGGTGATCATCATCCCCGCGTAAACTTTCTCCGGCAAGTCCGGCGTCATGATCTCAAACCCCATCTTCGGCGGCGTGATCTTCGCCAGATTGCGTGGATTGGAGAAAAACGCCCAGGCCTGCTCCCGCGTGGCGCGGATGATCTGTTTCGTGTGCAGCGTGTGAACGGCCATGATCAAAAATCCGCCGCGCTCGCGACCGCCTCCCATTTCTCCGCCTCACGCGTCAGCGCTGCCGCCTTATCTCGCAGTTTCTTCACTGCATACTTGCCCAGCGGCAGATGCAGCGGCGCCTCGCCATCGAGCACCCTCTTCACGATCGCTCCAGCCGCCTTGACCGGATCACCCGGTTGCCTGCCATTCATGGAATCGAGGAATCGCGCAAACTTCCGCGCACTGCCGTCATAATCCGCGATTTCATGTGCCGCGCGCTCCAAGCCGCGCGCGATGAAGTCTGTGCGAAACGGTCCCGGCTGCACCAACGTCACCTGAATGCCCAGTGGCGCCAGTTCCAGTCGCAAACTCTCGCTCATCAGCTCCAGCGCCGCCTTCGCGCCGCCATAGATGCCAAAACCCGCGTAGTTCGAGATCGCCGCCGCCGCGCTGATGTTCACGATGTGCCCGCTCCTCTGCGCCCGCAGGCCCGGCAAGGCTGCTCGGATCAAATTCAACGGGCCAAAGAAATTCGTCTCCACATTGCGGCGGATCTGCTCGTCGCTGCATTCTTCCACCGCACCGATCAAGCCATAACCCGCGTTGTTCACGATCACATCTAGCGCTCCCGCCGCCGCGATGACCTCGCGCACATTCTCCGCATCCGTGATGTCCAGCGCCATGACCTCACAGCTCCCCACCTGCTCCAAATCCGCGATGCTCCGCACATCCCGCGCCGTGGCGATCACGCGCTGCCCGGCGGCCAGCGCCGCTTCGGTAATGGCGCGGCCAAAGCCGCTGGAACAACCTGTGATCAGCCAGTTCTTTCGATTCATCAGGGATTCAATCTCCAAAGCGTAAAGTTCAAGCAGGTCGCAAAGCTGACCCACACGAGATACGGCACGAACAACCATCCGGCCGTTGGGTTGACACGACGAAAACTCAGCAGCGTCAGCAAAATCGTCACCCACATCACCACGATTTCAATCAGCGCCCAGCCAAGCTGATGCGCTCCGAAAAAAATCGGCGTCCACGCTGCATTGAGCGCCAGTTGCACGAAGTAGAGCACCAACGGCCGCGAAAATCCAACCCGCTTCCACACCAGCCACGCGGCCACCGCCATCAGTGTGTAAAGCAGCGTCCAGGCCGGCCCAAACAACCACGCGGGAGGATTCCATGATGGTTTATGCAAGGCCTCATACCATGTGCCAGGCATCGACCCGACACTCAGCAACGGTGCGCCGAATGTGATGATGATGAAACCCACGAGCGCGAGGCCGTGTTTGCGGATGGGACGTTGGGTGCGTGGCATGCCATCTGCTTACGTTTGGCGGCATGGCGCTGATTCGTTATCTGCAAAATCTTTCCACCGGCCGCACGATCCTCTGGTGCTACTTCCTCTGGTGGGTGGTGAGCATCCTCCATCATTTCGACGCCACGCCGCGCATCTGGCTTACCTCGCTAGGCCTCAGCGGCATCATCGGCGCGGCGCTGATCCTCAGCACGCGGCCCACGTCTGGGATGCGGACGAAAATGGACCCATGGGTCATGTTCCGTCTGTTCCTGATGCCGTTTTGCGTTTCCAGCTTTGCCGCGCTGGTAAAGGACGTGGGCTATGTGCTGGTGTTTCCGCCTTCGCTGAGTGAAAACACCATCGGAGCCGGCTTGCTTGCGGTGTTCCTGCTTGCCGTGCGGGGTGTGAAGAAATTCACACCGCAGACGGCCGCACGTTGCGGTGCTATTTCTTCTCCAACACCATGAGGAACTGGCCGGCCTGCGTGTTGGTTTGCAGTTTGCTGGGGCGGCTGGAGTTCGGATTATCGTTTGCCGAGCACCATTTCAGCGACTTGCCGTCGAGGTCGAAGATTCCCTCGTATTTTTTACCGGAGAACTGGCCTTCGGTGCCGGTGGCGTCGATGCGCCTGCCTGAGATCTTGTAGGTGCCTGCACCCATCTCGCGGTTGCCCTGTGGATTGGAGGCGGTGATTTTGTCCTCGGTGATGACAAGGCGGATGTCGCCATGCTTCGAGCCGTCGCTGTCGGCCATGTAGCCGTCCCAGGTGCCGAGCAGTTGTTTCTTCACGTCGTCCTTCGATGAGCCTTTTTCCTCGGCTTTCGCTGCGCTGGTGGTTGCCGGCGCGGCGGCAGCCTGCTCTTTGACGAAGGCTTGATCGGTCTCGCTGAGTCTGGAGATCGGGAACTGTGTAATGGCGCCGTTTGCCATGCGGATGAACACGTTGGTGCCATCCACTTTAACGAAGTCAGCCTCTACCGTGCGGCCAGACTGCGCTTCCGTCCAAGTTCGCGCCTGAACCGTGGTCATGACACAGAGCACGAGACAGGCATGCAGGAGGTGTGTTTTCATTTTCATGGGATTGATGAGATCATCGTCGCTGCCGGACGATGCGCACACACTCCCGTAATGAATACTGAAAATCAATCCATCTTTGCCCGCTCACGCCGACAACGGCACGCCATAAGGCAGATCGTCCGGCAGCGGCACGAACTCACGGATGCGGTTCCACAGCGGGGTGAAATCCTTGTTCACGTCGCCGGAAAGGCAGTCGGTGATCTCACCAGCGGCTTCAGGAAACCGCTGGATGACTTCGCGGAACGAGAAGTTCGGATCGTAGAAGGCATACACCAGCTTGCGCATGTTCTCGACACCCTGACGGATCATCGCCCCATAGTGGGCGAAGCGCTGCGGCGAGAGATCGTCATCCACGAGCGCCTTGTGTACTTCCTCACCGCTGAGCACACCGCTTTTCAGCGCCAGCATCACGCCGCTGCTGAAGCAGGGATCAATGAAGGCGAAGGCGTCGCCAACGAGCAACAGCCCTGGCGACGCGCCATACTTCGAGTGCCGTGAATACTCGCTGGTCAGCCAGTACTGCCCCATCGGCGTTCCAGCGCCGAGATGTTCCCTAATCCACTGGTTCTGCTCGACCTCGCGATGAAAAATCTCCTTTGGATCACGCACGCCGTCACGGGTCAAATACTTGCCTTCGGCGACGACACCGACGCTGACCATGTCGTTGTGCTGCGGGATGTGCCAGAACCACCCCTTGTCCGGCACAAAGGCCACCGTGGTCGCGCCTTCGTCAATGTCTGGTTCACGCTTCGATCCCTTGTAATAAGTCCACACGGCGATCTTGTTCAGATACGGATCACCGATACGCCAGCCCAGGCGGTTCGAGGCAAACGCCTCCTTGCCCGAGGCATCAATGACGAGCTTCGCGAACAGGTGTTCCTTGCTGCCGTCCTTGTTCTGCACCTCGACGCCGATGACCTTGCCGCTGTCGTCTTTGAGCAACTGCGTGACGGTGGTCTCCTCGCGCACCGCCGCGCCTTTTTCGCGCGCATTGTCCAGGAGCATCTGATCAAACTCCGAGCGCAGCACCTGCCAGGTCTGCGCCACGCTTTCACGATCATAACGGGCGAAGAAGTAGAACGGCTGCGACCGCCGACCGTCCGGCTGCACGAAGGTGACGCTGTACTTTTTCGTGAAATGTGAGGCCCGCATCTTCGGAATCATCCCCAGCCGCTCCAGTGGGCCAAACGTGAACGGGATCAATGATTCGCCGATGTGATAGCGCGGAAATTTTTCGCGTTCGAGCACCAGCACGCGGTGGCCGTATTCTCCGAGGATGGCGGCGCAACTGCTGCCCGCCGGACCGCCGCCGATGATGATAACGTCATGAGAGTTCATAGCAGCAGATTACTGCCAGCGGATGCCCTATCACCAAAATACTGTTTCAGCATCGCCTCCATGCCTGCCCGCGATCATCGAAAACAAAAACTTCCCCTTTCGGGCCGTGTTTGATACAACCCAGCCATGAACACGCTCCACTCTTCCCTGAATCGTCGCGATTTCATCACCCGCAGCGCGCAGACCGCTGCTGCGGGCATTCTCGGCTCCGCCTACGCCGCCGAATCCGCCGCCACTTCTGAAACGCTCGTGCAGCAGCTCTACGGCAGCATGGACGAGGCCCAGCGCAAGACGCTCTGCTTTGCCTGGAGCGATCCACGCCGTCTGAAGGTCGATAACAACTGGCACATCACGCCGCAAAAAATCCGTGACGTGCTCAAACCCGACCAGCAGGATCTCGTGAAGCAGGTCTTCGACAAGCTGCACAGCGACGAGTACAAGTCCGAAGTCTGGCGTCAGTTTGATCAGGACAACAAAGGCGACGGCGGTTTCCCCAGCGCCTCCATCGCCCTGTTTGGCGAACCCGGCAAAGACCAGTTCGAGTTCGTCCTCACCGGCCGCCACTGCACCCGCCGCTGCGATGGCGACAGCGAAAAGGGCGCTGCCTTCGGCGGCCCCATCTTCTACGGCCACGCCGCCCAGGGCTTCAATGAAAAGCCCGATCATCCTGGCAACGCCTACTGGTATCAGGCCCAGCGAGCGAACGAGGTCTTCCAGGCGCTCGACGGCAAACAGCGCGAACGCGCCCTGCTCGGCGAATCCCGCGATGAGGACGGCAACGACACTGTGAAGCTCACCGGCAAAACCGACGGCATCGAAGGCATCCGCCTCACCGAACTCACCGCCGATCAAAAAGACCTCGTCAAAAAAGTCATCGCCGACCTGCTCAAGCCCTTCCGCCAGTCCGAGCGCGAGGAGTCCATGCAATACATCGAAGCCGGCGGCTTCGACAACCTGCACATGGCCTTCTACAAAAACCAGGACGTCGGCAAAGACGGCGTCTGGGACGTCTGGCAGATCGAAGGCCCCAACATGGTCTGGTTCTACTGCGGCGACCCCCACGTCCACTGCTGGGCGCATATTCGCGCACCGCAGGTGGCGTGATCAGCAGATGGCTTTGAAAGGTTGCATCATTGGTACGGACCGTCATAATCCGGGCCGCCCATGCTGACTTCCCTCGAAATCGAGAACTTCAAATGCTTCCGCCAGCTCAAGATCGAGCCACTGGCGAAGGTGAATTTGTTCGTGGGAACAAGCAACTCAGGCAAAACTTCCGTGCTGGAAGCAGTTTCGATGCTGCCTCAGACAGAGGGCGTCAGACTGCCCGAGTTTCGCGATCCAGCGCTAACGCAGGGAAAGACTTTGGAGTCCGTGCGCTGGTTGTTTCACGATCTAGATCTCAGTCAGCCCATCTCGGTTCAGGCAGGTTATGCGAGAGGAGTGTACATCGCGCAGATTGCTAATCCGGGCCAAGGACGAAAGCTCTCCCAAGAAGTCCAGTCGTTACCAGGAGGTAAAGTGCTGAGCTGGCATCCTTCGTCGCCTTCTTGGACATTGTTGGTCAGGTCTTTGACCACCGACAAACGCCCTGCGGAAGCCCTGGCCAGAGATTTTGATTATTGGACAAGACGCACAGTTAACGAAGAGCGCATTGTCGAGTTTATGAGCAAGATTGAGCCTCGACTCAAAGGTCTTCGTCCATTTGAAATCGAAGGAAGGCGCATGCTCTACGCCGACGTTCGTCTGCCGGAGCGCATCGCGCTTCCGCTGCTTGGCGAAGGCTTCAACCGTCTCGTTCAAATTTACGGTGCAATCATTGGTGAGGGGGCTGACATCGTGCTGATTGACGAAATCGAGAATGGTCTCCATTGGAGTGCTCTGCCACAAATCTGGACGGGCATTCGTGAGGCTGTGAATAAGGAAGAAGTTCAAATTTTTGCCACCACACATAGTCTGGAATGCATTGCTGCGGCGGCTGCCGCGTTCAAAGGTGAACCCAAGAATGATTTAGCCGTTCACCGCCTCGAGCGTGCCGAGAACGGTGACATTCGCTGCGTGACCATGAACGAGGATGAACTGGAGCGCATGCTGGAACGCGACTGGGAGGTGCGTTGATGCCCACAAACCGCAAGCCGCTGACCATTTCGAAACCCAGCCTGCTGCTGTGCGAAGGCGAGGATGAAGTAAGCTTCTTCAGCGCATGGTTCCTCGAACTCAGTATCACCGACGTGCAAGTCATCGCCTACCAGGGCAAAACGAAGCTCGCTCAATACTTGTCCGATCTGACCAAGGTGAGCGGATTGAGCAAGGTAAGCCGTATTGGCATCATTCGTGATGCCGACGAGAGCGCCGCAGCAGCCCTGCAAAGCGTGCAGCATGCCGTGGAAGCCGCGCCAGAAGGTATTCGGCATCTCAACCCACAGATTTTCGTTCTTCCCGGCGAAGGCAAACAAGGAGCATTGGAGTCACTCTGGCTTGCCTCACTCACCACCGATCCTCTCGCACCGTGTATCGACGAGTTTTTCCACTGCATCAAAACGAAAGGCTGGCAACCATCCGAAGTCTTTGCCAAGAATGACAAAGCCAAAGCGCAGCTCTGGATTGCCACCAAGGACACCCCGAACGAACGCTTCGGTCTTGCCGCTTGGCATGGCAGGAAGGAAACAGATAAGCCTTGGATGAAAGACAAATGGATCGACTTCGATCACCCGTGTTTCACGCCGTTGAAGGCTTTCCTCGTCGGCACATTCACTTCTTAGCTTCAACGAGCAGCTTCAGTGCCGTTTTCACGAGCTTCTCGCCATTGCCGGTTTCACTGCTGGACCCACATCCGTGCGCCGCAGCAGGTGTGATCATTTCTTCCGCGCCTCATTCAGCAGCACGCGTGCGATGATGGCATCGCGATGTGTGGGGCTGTTGAGGTGCTTGGTGCGCCCAGCATCCTTGTCGAGGGCGGCGATGATTGCGTCCGCTTCCGCCTGCTGGCCGAGCTGGCGATGGGCGAGCGCCACGACCGGCAGGAGGCAGCAGGCGCGTGAGCCATCGGGCGTCTTGAGCATCGGCTGGGCGGTGTCGAGACATTCCTGCGCCTTGCCGCTGCGCAGCAGTGCGAGGCAGTGGGCAAAACGCAGCCATTCATCGTTCGGATTGCTCTGGAAGGCCTGCGCCGCTCCTTCGGCCACACGTTTCAGCTCATCTCCCTCCAGCGGCAGCAGCAATGTGGCCCTGGCGACGCGTTCAAGCGTGCTGTTGGGCGCGGCGAACCGTTTCGCGGTCTGCAAAAACAGCGAACGCTGTTTTTGATACTCGTCGGCACGCCCCTCGTCGGCCAGTTGCGCGAACAAGCCCATCCAGGGCTGCGTGGCGAAGTTGAACTCGCTTTCGTTGGTGAATTTTTCGAGCGGACACTGCTCGGCGGCGCGTTGCACCCAGACACGCGTTGCGCGGTCCTGCACGGCGTCCGGCAGTTTCATGTAGATGCTGTGATAAACGGAACAGAGGCGGAGGGCCACGTCGGCGCGCAGTCGCAAGGTCTCGCCGGGCCAGCTTTGTTTCGCGGCCTGCTCCCACGCGGCCACGAGGATTTTCTCCGCCTCCTCGCCTTTTTGCAGATTGCTCAGGGCGCTGCCGAGGTCCGAGGCGTATTGGATGCCGCGCCAGCCGAAGTTGTTTTTCTGCGCGAGGTCATAGGCTGCTCGCGCATGCACCTCCGAGTCCGCATGCTTTCCCAGGCTCGAAAGCCAGGCCCAGAAGCGGTCGTGCGTCTCTGCGAGCACCAGCGGCGATCCGCACGCCTCCACGTCCGCCAGGAGGGCTTTTTTCTCCGCCTCGGCCTCGCTGGTGAGCTTTTGCTCGCTCAACAGCGCGACGAGGCTGACACGAGCACCGGAGGAGAGTTTGGAAAAATCCGTGGGCCAGCCTTTCAATGCCTCCAAGCGCTGGCGCAGCGCGATGATGTGACGCAGAACCTGCGTGGCCTCGGGCAGGCGCTTGGCATCCCGCAGCGAGCTCAGCAGCGAGCCGATGGCAGAATCGTTCAAGCGGGACACACGACCGTGATCCATCTCGTCTTTGAGCATGGCGGGCAGTTCCTTCAAAGTGGGAACGGCTTGCTCCAACGGCGGCACCGGCTGTTTGACCACGGACTGACGGTACATGATTTCGATTTCCAGAGCCAGCACATCCCATGGGTAGGAACGATTGGCCGGGTCCATCTCACGCGCCGTTCGCCGACGTTTAAGCGCCTCGCTGAGCGAATTGAGACCGCCGGTGATGTCTTTCATGTAAATCTGCGCGCTGGCTATGCCGGACCAGCAGTAGCTTGCGCGGTTGAACTCACCCGCGTTCGGCTTCGGATCGGTCAAGGCGCAGCGCGCATCGCTCAGCTTCGCCGCCTGCTGGTATTTCACGAGCGCCGTCTGGTAGTCTTTGAGATCACGTAACGTGTCGGCGAGCTCCTTGTAGGTGTCGATGATGGCAGACGCATGCTTGCCAGGATCATAGTGGGCGATGGTCTTTTCATAGTCAGCCACCGCTTCGCGCAAATGTCCGCCGGCCTTTTCCATCATGGCCTTGAGACGCCATGAACTGCCCAAAGACCCGCGAAAATCAGTGTTCTCGGGCTCCTTCGCAGCGGCCTGCTCCAGCAGCGTGTGAGCCTTGAGTCGCTGCACCTCCACTTTGGCGAACGCTGCTTTGCGTTCCGGTTCCGGCAGGGCGTTGGCCTTGTCATAATCAGCGCGTGCTGATTCATACATCATCTTGCCCACGTCAAACATGCCCTGCGGCGTGGTTTGACGGTTCGGAAGCTCTGCAAGCACCTCATCCACGGCGGCCGCCTCCTTCGCGCGGCCCAGCTTTGTCAATGCATCACGCTGACAGCTGAGCAACAGGCCATGGCATGCGGCGAGATCGTTGCTGCCCTTTATCTTGCCAACGAGCGGCTCGAGCAGGCTCCGTGCCTGCTCAAGCCAGGGCAGCGCCGTGGTAGCGTCGGCGGCGGCGAGTTTGCCGAGGCGTTCGATGTCCCCTCTGATGCTGCGTCCTGTGAGCAGAATGAAATCCGCCGCCTCCAGCGTGTGCTTCCAGTCCTCGATGGACTGCAGGGACAATTCCGCTGTTTGCTTCGTGTCCGGTGGATCGATCAGTAGCAGGGCGGCGGCCATCTCCGAGCGGCCGGCGCCGCGCTCGTCGCGCAGCAGCGGACGGTTTGGCTGGCGTTTCACCGCTTCATCGCGGCAGCGCAGCTCCTCTTTGCGAAGCTGCAGTTCGGTGGTGATGTCATGGCGGGCGCGGGCGAAGCCAGCCTGCACGCGGTAACTGTAGGCAAGGTCACGCCACCACTCGGCCCGGCCCGGCTCCAACTCGACGAGCTTGCGGCGGCCCTCGAAGGCTTGATTGACCAGTTCCAGACCGCGCTTTATGCCGACGTCATCTTTTTTCGACTGCGCCAGATTGTAGCTGTGAATCCCGGCGTGGTGCATCGCGCCGACATGCATCTCGCGCAGCAGTGCGCTGTCGCCGCCAAGCTCAAGGGCGCGAGCGAACGCGTCGGTGGATAGTTCGAACTCCTTGTTGCGCACCTCGACAGGCAGGCCCATGCGCTCCGCCGCGTTCGCATTGCCGTAGTGGATGAAGCCCTCGCACTCGCACACCTCGGCTGTCTCGCCGCCGATTTCACGCATGCGCTTCGTGATCTGCGTGGCCGTTTGGAAGCGGACCATGCCTTCCGGCACTTTCTTCAGATACCGAATCATGGCCTGGGCGGCGATGTTGTGCGCCAGCACCTCGTAGCGCATCGCCCAGATGGCCTTGGGCTGTTGCTTGAGCCATGACTCGCATCGCGCCACCACCGCGTCCGCCATGGGGATCAGTGACTTGTTGTCATTCCGGTCCATGAACAGGTAGCAGAGGTTCAGCATCGCGTAGCAGGCCTCGTCCTGGAGCTTTTCCTCGTCGGGATGCCGCGTGGCGAGCTCTTCGGTGATGCGCAGCGCCTCCCGCGTTTGTTTCTCATACTCCTCATCGTGGCCCATGGCTCCGGCGATGATGGCACGGTTCAAGGCGATCGAAGCGAGATGACGCTGCGTCTCGTCGTCCTTCAGCAGTTCCGCAGGCAGCTTGCGGTAGTAGTTGTCCGCCGAGGTGACCATCTCCTCCATCACCTCGACCTTGCCCACGGCCATGAGCTTTTTGCGCAGACCGTAGATCGCCTCGTTGATGAGGCTTTCAGCGGCATCGCGGGCCTCGGCGGCATGGTTGAGGCGCTCAGAGGCCAGCTTTTCGGCCTTCGTGGCACGCACCGCCTGCCATACGGTGAAACACAGCCCGGCGACGATGCTCGCGGCCACCAACCCTGCCGCGACGAGTGTGCCTTTGTAGCGCTTCGCCATTTTCCCCAGCCGGTAACTCGCGGAAGGCGGCCCGGCCTCGACCGCATCGCCTTTCAAGTAGCGCTGCAAGTCGAGCGCGAGCGCGTTTACCGTCTGGTAGCGGCGGTTGCGGTCTTTTTCCAAAGCACGCATCACCACCCAGTCGAGATCGCCGCGCAGATTTTTTTGCAGCCGCGTGAAGTCCACATGCCGTGAGGCGGCGATCTGCTGCCGCGTGGCCTCGTCCAGGTGCTGAAAGCGCGTGCTGGGCCGCTCGGCGTCCTTCGTGCGCAGCACCTCCATGAGCTGGTGCATCATCAGCTTCTTGATCTCGTCCCTTGTCAGCGGCGTGGAGCCGGTGAGGAGCTCATAAAGAATGACGCCGAGCGAATACACATCGCTGCGCGTGTCGATGTCCTGATAAGTCGCGCCCGCCTGCTCCGGGCTCATGTACTGCGGTGTGCCGATCGCCAGGCCCATCGCGGTGAACATCGTCTTGTCCGAGAGCTGCTGCCCGAGCGCCTTCGCCACGCCGAAGTCAATGACCTTGGGCACAATGCGCCCGCCGTTTTCGCTCACGATGATGTTCGAGGGCTTCAAGTCGCGGTGCAGGATCGCCTTTTGATGCGCGTGCTGCACGGCGGAGCAGATGTCGATGAAAATGCCGATGCGGTCATTCAGCGAGAGCTTGCGGCCATCACAGAATTCGTTCACTGGCACGCCCTTCACGAACTCCATCGCAAAATACGGCCGACCTGAGGTCGTGGTGCCGCCATCCAGCATTCGTGCGATGTTCGGGTGGTCCATCATCGCCAGCGCCTGCCGTTCCGCCTCGAAGCGGCCGATGATTTCCCGCGAGTCCATGCCCGCCTTGATCAATTTCACCGCCACCTCACGATGCACCGGTTTCGTCTGCTCCGCCCGCCAAACCGTGCCGAAACCACCCTCCCCGATCTGCTCCAGCAATTTATACGGGCCGATGAAATCCCCGCGCTTCTCGCCATGCTCTCCTGCGAACTCAGACCTGTCGCTGTTTTCGCCTTTGCTCTCCGGAGCGCTGACACGAATGGTCTGCGCGTCCATTTCATCTGGATCCGACGACGCTGCTGCGGGAGAACCGGGGGTTTGCATGGTGACTGAACGTGTTTCTGCCGCATCTTGCTTCAGAAATGATCCCAAGGTCAATCACGCAATGGTGACAACCTTCTGGTTTAGTTCGCGGACTTCACCTCACCGAGCAGCTTCAGCGCCGTTTCGACGAGTTTTTCGCCGCTGCCCGCCTCACCACGGGCGCTGACGATCTCGTAATTGCCCTGCGGGTAGGCTTCCTTGTTCGGCACATAGCCCACGCTGCCGTTGGCGAGTTCGGCAATGAGCGTGTGCTTGAAAGGCGACGCCCGTTTGATGGCCAGGCCGAGTTCGACGAAAATCTCACCCGGCAGCGAGACAATCGCCAGATCCTCACTGAACGCGACCACCTGCACTTCCCCAACGAGCGGCACGTTTTGCTTGTCCACTGTCTCCAGGATGCAAACTGCTTCCGCCATCGGCACGGTGCCGAGATTTTCCGTCGCCATGCGGCTGGCAATGTCCTTTGCCTTCGCGATCTCGGCCTCGCTGAACTTCTTCCGCGTCAGCGTGACCTGCTCGGAGCGGATGCGCGGTTTGAACGTGGTGACAGGTTTCAAACTCGGCCACGCGGCATCCGTGGCATCGGCGAGCGCGGTGCCCAGCTCCAAAGTGCTGCGACGCTTGCCCGTGATGTAATCGCCGTGGTTGATGTTGCCGCAGCAGCCGTTCGCGAAAACGGAGATCATACCGGGTCCGTGACGCTCGCTGACGAGCTTCGTGAACACGCCGGGATAATCGGCCGAGATTTTAACGCCACCGCCCACGGAGGTCGGATGCATCGCGAAATTCAGCAGGCTGGCCGTGGGTTTGCCTTCGGATTCAAACACCACCACGCCCACCTCGGGATCAACCGGCCCAGCAGGCTTGTCGGTGGCCGGATTGAGTTTCTGCGGCTGCCAGATCGCCTTCGTTTCTCCTTCACGCAGCACACGACGGTTGAAGCTGATGCCTTCGGCTTTCCCCATCGCCACCGAAGCCTTTGCCGGGGCCAGCTTCGCCTTCGCCTCCTTCACCGATTGCGCGATGAGATCGGGCAACGCGTTGATATAGGCCGTGCCGGGCGGCGAGTTCACCTTCGTGATGTCATCCATGAGCGAACCACGCGGCTGCTGTGGGCCGGTATGCGTGTGCGTACCGGAAATCATGACGTGATCGCCCTCAATGCCGCACTGCTCCTGAATCGCCTTCCGCGCCGCCGCCACCACTGGCCTTACCGTGCCGGAGAGATCAAGCACGACAATCACGGCATGCGTGCCGTCCTTCTCCATGACAATCGTCTTCGCATAGAGTGGATCAAGCACACCCGCAGAGCCGCGAAACTTGTAGTAACCACCGAGCGGCGTCCCGTCCTTTGGCGTGATGTCCACGCGAGCGGCGCCGACGCGGAAATCACCGGCATGGAGTTGCAGAGCGATGAAGAAGAAGCAAAGCAGCAGTCGTGTGATCATGAAACGAATACGGTCGCAGCACTCACTTCTTGAACCACTTCGGCGTGCCGAACCAGGCGTCCATCTCCTTCTCAAATGGTGCATACACTTCTGGCGCTTCTGGAATCATGCCGCGATCACCTGATTTAACGATCCAGGCGTCGAGCGCTGCTCGCAGCCTCGTCAGTGCCTCGTGATGCTCCGGTTTCGGCGAATCAATGAGGTCAGTGATCTCATGCGGATCGGCTTGCGTGTCGTAAAGCTCCTCGCACGGGCCTTGGCGCTGCATCAGCGCCAGCGGCGGACCTTTGAGCGCGCCTGCGGCCTGCATGTCGCGCATCAGTGGCACAATCGGGAAGCATTTCTCCTTGTAGCGGTTCAACGACGCAAACGTCGGCCCATTCGTGAAGGTGCGGATGTAATGAAACTGCTCGTCATGCACCGAGCGAATGCGCTGCACGGTTTCGTCGATGCGATCTCGCGCCGCGAAGGCAAACTGGCGCGGCGGATCGGCATGCGGGCCAAAAATGACGCGTCCCTGCATCTGCGGCGGCTTCGGTATGCCGACGAGATCGAGCGTTGTCGCAGTGACATCAATCAAGCTGACGATTTGATCATTCACGGTGCCGGCTTTGAGGTGGGACGGCCATTTGATGATCATCGGCACGCGCAGACCGCAGTCGTAGCACCAATGGATGCCGCGCGGCTCCAGACGGCCGTTGTCGGCGAAGAAGATCACGATGGTGTCATCCTCCAGGCCATCTTTGCGCAACTGGTCGAGCACCCAGCCGATGCGCACATCCATGCCGGACACCGAGTTCAAATAGCGCGCCCATTCCTCGCGCACGAGCGGATGATTCGGGTAGTAGGGCGGCGGCGTGACGTTCTCCGGCGTGGCATGCTTCACATGCTCGCGTTCTCCCACCCACTCGACACGTTCCTTTTCCGCACTCTTGCGGTCGTAGATGTCGTACTCGACCTCGTGCGAGTTGACCTGCACGAAGAACGGTCGCTTTGACTTCAGCGCGGACCAATCATCCGTCTGATAAATCGGCCCCTCGTTCACGAAGTTCAAATCCAGCTTCCCGGTGCCCACGGAACGATCACCGATCATTTTGATGTTTGCCGTCGTGTAGCCCGCGTCCTGCAAGCGGTGCGTCATCGGCCGCACGCCGGGAGGCAGCTTAAAACCATCTGTGCGATGCGAGCGCATGTGATGCGTGTCCGTCGTGGTCTGATACATGCCCAGCATGAAGGCGCTGCGGCTCGGCGCACAGGCCGGATTCGTCGAGAACACGTTCGTGAAGCGCACGCCTTCCTTTGCCAGTCGGTCGAGATTGGGCGTGTGGACGTTCTTCGCGCCGTAGCAGCCGAGATCGTGCGAGAGGTTCTCGCCGACGAGCCAGAGGATGTTCGGCTGCTTGGCGTTCAGAGTACTTGTCAGCACCCAGATCAGCACGAATGAGGTGAATCGCTTCATGGTCGGATGAAACGGCTGAAAGAGTCGTTTCACTCCGCCGATTCCTTGTTCCATGCCCATTCTCGACCGCTTCAATCTCACCGGACGCCGTGCCTTGATCACCGGTGGCTCGCGCGGCCTCGGTTTGGAGATGGCGAGAGCTTTGGGTGAAGCTGGTGCCGAGGTCGTCATCGCCGGATCAAATTCCGAGCACCTCCACAAGGCCTGCGAGGAGCTGTGCAGCGAGGATTTGCACGTCACCTCGATTCAAGCCGATCTCTCGAAGCCCGAGGAAGCCGAGCGACTCTGCGATGTCGTGCTCAAAGAGCACGCGCCCATCGACATCCTTATCAACAACGTCGGCGGGCGCCGCATCAACACGCCCACGGAGGATCTGGCGCTCGAAGACTGGCAGCGCATCCTCGATTTGAACCTCACGCAGGCATTCATCCTCACAAAGCGCATCGGCGGCGCGATGATTCCGCGAAAGTGGGGCCGCATCATCAACATCTCCTCCATCAACGCCCTCTGGCCCGGCAAGGCGATGCGTGGCCGCAGCTACGAGACCTCGAAAGGCGCGCTGACGATGTTCACGAAGGCCGTGGCGGCCGACTGGGCCGTGCATGGCATCACCGTGAACGCCATCGCGCCTGGTCCATTCCTCACTGACGCCAACAAACGCTGGATTGGCGAGAAGCCTGAGTTTGAAGGCGAAGTCGCCACCAGCATCCCGATGGGCCGCTGGGGCAGGCCGGAAGAGATCGGCCCGCTCGCTCTTTATCTCGCCAGCGATGCGAGCAGTTTCATGACCGGCAGCGTGCTCGTCATTGATGGGGGCAAGCTGCTGTGGTGAATTTCAAAACGACATGACTCCTCCCAAACACGAACTCCACGGCGTTCTGCCCGTTTTTCAGACACCCTGGCTCGAAGATGAAACCCTCGACCTCGAAACGCTCGAACGCGAGATCGCCTGGCTCTATGATTGCGGCGCGAATGGCATCGTGATGGCGATGGTGTCGGAAACGCTGCGCCTCGACAGTGAAGAACGCGAACAACTCGCCGCCGCCGCGTGCAAATTCGGCAAAGATCGCGGCGCGGTCGTGATCAGCGTTGGCGCGGAGTCATCGAAAGTGACTGAGCGTTATGCAAGACACGCCGAATCCGTCGGCGCAGATGCGGTGATGGCGATTCCACCGGTTTCCATCGGCATCGGCGAGAGCGAACTGCTTTCGTATTACACACGCATCATCAACGCGATCCAAATTCCCGTCATTGTACAGGATGCGAGCGGCTATGTCGGCAAACCGATGCCCATCGCGATGCAGGCGAAGCTTCTCGATGAGTTTGGGCCTGAACGCGTGCAGTACAAACCCGAAGCGTCACCGATCGGTCCGAAGCTCTCCGAACTGCGCGACGCGACGAAAGGCCGCGCCCGCGTCTTCGAAGGCACTGGTGGCATCGCGCTCGTCGATTCCTTCAAACGCGGTGTCATCGGCACCATGCCGGGTGCGGACCTTATTCGCGGGCTTGTTCCGTTGTGGAAAGCACTCGAAGCCGGCGACACCGAGAAAGCCGACCGCATCCACGGCCCGCTCTCCGCACTCATTTCCATGCAGACGAGCCTCGATGGCTTCCTCGCTGTCGAAAAGCATCTGCTCGTCCGCCAAGGCATCTTCAAAAACAAGCTCGTGCGCGGCCCTGTCGGCTTCAAACTCGATGAGGAGACGAAACGCGAGGTGGAGCGGCAGTTTGACCGCATGATTGCAGCAGCTCATTAATTTGAATTCATGATCATCGACATTCACTCCCACGCTTGGAATTTTCCTTCTGACTTCTCCGCAGACTTCATCCGTCAGGCCGAACGTGCGCGCCCCGGCCATGCAGTGGACTTCAGCGCAACGTATGAGGCCTATCGAGCGACAGCGCCGGAGGACACCTGCACGGTTGTTTTCGGTGGCAAAGCGAAACTCAGCGGCCTGTGGATCAGCGACAAGACCGTGGCGGATTATGTGGCGAAGGATCCATCACGCTTGATCGGCTTTTTGTCAGTGGATCCGACGCAGGACGGCTGGGAACGCGAGATGCAGGTCGGCCATGAGGAACTCGGCCTGCGTGGCATCAAGCTGCTGCCGATGTATGCCGGTTTCAGCCCGGATGATCCGAAGCTGGAGCCGCTGTGGCAGTATGCGGAAAAGAATGGTCTGCCGGTGCTGCTGCACATGGGCACCACGTTCATCGCGCAGGCACCGCTGGCCTTCACGCTGCCGCGTTTAATCGAACCGGTGGCGCTGAAGCATCCTGGCGTGAAGATCATCCTCGCTCATCTCGGTCATCCGTATGAAGGCGAGTGCCTCGTCACTATTCGGAAGCACGAAAACGTCTTCGCCGATGTCAGCGCGCTGCATTACCGCCCATGGCAGCTCTACAACTCGCTCATGCTCGCCCAGGAATACGGCGTCTGGCACAAGCTGCTCTTCGGCACCGACTTCCCCTTCACCACGGTGAATGCGAGCATCGAGGGCATCCGCAAGCTCAACGACATGCTGGAGGGCACGAAGCTGCCGCGTCTCGATGTGAATCAAATCGAAGCGATGATTCACCGCGACAGCTTGAAGCTGCTCGGGCTGCAACCGTGAATACAAACACGAAACCTCGGCGCGGCGCGGCAGTTTACGACGGCACTTCATGGAACTCCCACCCGCCTCCAGCCGCCGTCACGATCTCGATGCCTTGCGTGCGTTTGCGATGCTGCTGGGCATCGCGCTGCACGCGGCGCTGTCTTTCGCGGGCGTGCCGTGGATGGTGCAGGACTCGCGGACGAGCGGTGTGTTTCATCTGCTGATCGGCGCAGTGCATGGCTTTCGCATGCCGCTGTTCTTCCTGCTGAGCGGCTTTTTCACCGCGATGCTCTGGCGGCGGCGGGGACTGCGGGCGGTGACCGCGCACCGCCTCAAACGTGTGCTGCTGCCGCTTCTCCTCGGACTGGTGACGATCATTCCCGTCATGCACGGCATCAGCGGCATCGCTGCCAAATCTGGCTCCCGCCAGACCGACAGCGGTCCGCCGACACTCTGGAAAGCCTGCACGACCGGTGATCGCGTGTTGGCGACGAAACTGCTCGATGACGGCGCAGATGTGAACACTCCCGATCCGGCGCTCGGCGTCACGCCGCTGAGCTACGCGGCCATCTTCGGGCGCGATGAATTGACACGAATGCTATTGGAACGTGGCGCGGATGCGAAGCTCCCAAATCGCGATGGCAGCACGCCCCTGCACTCGGCGGCGTTTCTCGGTCGTGCGGCCATCGCACGCGAATTGCTGAAGGCTGGAGCCGATCCACAGGTGAAGAACGAACGCGGCGAGACGGCTCTCGACGCGACGCGGGCCGACTGGGGCACGACGCAATTCATCGCGCAGGTCATGAAAATCCCGGTGGATGAGGAAGCGCTTATGAAGGGCCGCGAGGAGGTGCGCCAGTTGCTCGGCGGTGGCAAGGTGGAGGCCCAATCACGCCCGTTGCTCGGGTTGTGGCTGTTTTTGACACGGCTTCCGCTCCTCAGCCATCTTTGGTTCCTGTGGTTCCTCTGCTGGATGGCCGCAGGCTTCGCGGTGTGCGCGTGGATCGCGAATCGCATCGGTTGGCAACGAAAACCGCGTGGGTGGGTGGCATCATCTCTGCGCCATCTATGGCTGGTGCCGCTGACAATGATCCCGGCGTGGTTCATGGGCCGCGACATGCCGAATTTCGGCCCGGACACGTCATCCAGCATCCTGCCCCCGCTCCATCTGCTGGCCTACTACGCCATCTTCTTCGGCTACGGCGCACTCTATTTCGACAGCCAGGACGAGCGTGGCAATCTTGGCCGCCGCTGGTGGCTGGCGTTACCGCTAGCGCTGCTGGTCGTGTATCCCGCCGGTCTCGCGACCACCTACGGCCGCGCAAACCTGCGCGGCCTCGCCATTCTGCTTCAAGTCATCTACGTCTGGATGATGAGCGCGGCGATGATGGGCCTCTTCCGCCGCTTCGTTTCCAAGGAGCGCGGCTGGATCCGCTATCTCTCCGATGCGTCCTACTGGATGTATGTCGCGCATTTGCCTCTCGTGCTCGCAGCGCAGCTTTGGGTGCGCGACTGGACCCTGGCACCGGGATGGAAATTTCTGATCGTTTGCGGCGGCGTGTCCGCGATCCTGCTGGTGAGCTACGAATACCTCGTGCGCTACACTTGGATCGGTGCGCTGCTCAACGGGCGAAAGCACCGTCCAGTGCCGGTTACTCAAACTTGATCGAGTAAAGATCGGCATCCTTCAGTGCAAAGCGCAGTCGCACGGTCTTGCCGGCGAGAGAACCGAGATCGATGCCGTTCTTCCACACCACGGTGCGTTCAATCGAATCACCGAAGTGCTCTGCGGCATCCTCCAAGGCGAATCCAGGCAGCGCTTTGCCATTCGCATCCTGAATCTCCACACGGATACCGCTAGCAGCAGAGCTGGCGAAGTTCATCGTGAGTTGCTTGCCGCTGAACGTGATCGGCTTGGTGATCAGTTCACCACCGCCCATCGGCGCATGGATGGAGACGAAGCCATCGAGGCGCAGCGTGTAGCGTCGAAGCTGACTGCTCTTGCCGGTCCAATAGCTTTCGGTGGCGTAGAAGCTCAGTTCATTCGGTGCGCCTTCGAGTGCTGACTTCGTTTCAACCACGTGCCACGCCATGTATTGCTGGCCGTAGTTCCAGGTGCCTTCACGTTCGATGCCGGGCGGGAGGAAGGCTTCGCTCCAGCGTTTGAATTTCACACCATCACGGCTGGCCATGAGCAGGCCTTCGGTGATGGCAGTGCCGTAGCGCTGGTTCGCTTTCGCTCGCCATTCGCGATGTTCCAGCTCAGGCAATGTGCGCATGCTCTCCGACCAGCCGCGTTCCACATAACGCGTGGGAAAGCCGAGCAGCAAGTGCGGTGCGCGGTGGTAAGGCTTCACCTGATTGGTGTAGAGCTGCTCGCTGGGTGAATCGACATAGCTCAGATCGTGCTGACTCTCCCAATGCAGAAAGTCCTTCGACGTGGCCGTGCGGATGGCGCGATCACCGGAGGGCTTCCAGTTGTTCTCATCGGTCGTGCCACCGGTAAAGTAGCGCCAGTAGGCGCGATATTGGCCGCTATGCGCATCCCAGAACGCGAGATTCTGTGAGTCAAAGGCGCCATCCGTGATCACCGGCGTCTCCTGCATCGGCGACCAGCGCAAACCGTCCGCAGACTGGAACGCGAGCAGGCCTTTGGGTGAACCCGAGCGCACGATGGCTTTGTAGCGTGCCTCCAGCTTCGCGGCGGGATTGTCGTCTTTGAAAACTGCAATGTGGCCGGGGTCAGGATTCGTCGCGCCCATCTTTCCAGGAGCGAGGACGATGTTGTTGGCCTTCGAGCCGTTGAACTCGAACAAGCCGAGCTCCGGCTTGCGCCAATGGATGCCGTCATCGCTCTCCGCGTAGCAGGTGAAGAGCGGATGCTCGCCCGTGTTTACTTTTCCCGGTGGCGTGACGGTGAGCTGCCATGCCTTGTAATACATGCGGTATTTGTCGCCGTCCTTGAAGATGCTGTGATAGCCGCTGCCGCTGCCTTCCCACGGCATGTCATGCGTGATGGCGATCTCCTGCGGCTGTGGCTGATGCAGCCGCTGCTCCGCCTTGCCGGTCATTTTCTCGATCAAGAAGTCATCCACGAACAACTCACGGCGCGAGCCGATGTCGATGGGGTCAACGGCGCATGCGA
>JAYVIO010000335.1:0-25404 GCA_043770175.1 Verrucomicrobiales bacterium
TGCTCCATCGGCGCGGCCAAAGTGCACGTCGAGAACAACCACAGTGCGGACCATGGAAATCGAGTTTTGGGGAATGTTACAGCCATGGGGGGATTTGAAGCGGCTGAAGATACAAAGGTCTTCGTCACCACCCTCTTTCAGCCAACATTTATCGGCTTTTCCCGATCTCATGAATCGTCCCGTGCAGCACGCGTTCGCCGATTTTTAACTCGTAGCAGTGCGTGGGGGCCAAATCAGGGATGTCGAGGATCACGGTGCGTTTGTCGCCGCTCAGTTTCACGGCTTGGATCGTCAGTTCGTGCTCATCGTGGTGTTTGGAGCCGTAGTTCTTCGTGCGTTGGAGCGTCCACACCTTCATCGAGCATGCAGGAGTCGAAATGGGATCACTGAATGTCACACTAAGGGTTCCTTTCGTCGCTTGCACCGCCACGGGCGCCTGCGCGGGCCTGTCGGTGCGGCGGATGCGGTGGAAGCCGCCTGGGCTTGTCGCGTTTCCAGCCCAGGCGAACATGCCGCAGGTGTAGAGCGCTCCATCGCTGCCGAAGCGACCGCGCATGATGCCGGTGGCAAAGGCGGGCATCGGCAGTTCGCACACCGCACCCTGCCATTGGCCGTTCACTTCTTCATGCGGCACGATGAAAGCACGCCCGGTGCCGTAGCTTAGATTGAGCAATGAGCCACCGAGAGTGCCCCACGCATTCTTCGGCACCCACACGAGTTCGGCAGGGCTGCGGTCTTTGTCGTTGGTGACCCAAACCAGAGGCTGCTCCATCGCGGAGTCGCTGGTGTCGGTGACATTCGTGTAGCCATACATGTTGCCGTAGAAGCCGCCTACTTTGACGCGGTTGATGCGGTTCTTCGGCGTCCAGAAGCCTTCTTGATCGGTGACGAAGAATGTGCCGTCGTCGTTGAGGCACACGCCATTCGCCGCACGGAAGCCGGTGGCGAGAATCTCTGTTTTCGTGCCATCGGCGCTCACTTTCAGCAGCGTACCGTGCTGTGGCACCACGCTGTCGAGCGCATGACGACCGCTTTTGGCATAATAGAAATTGCCCGCCGCGTCGGTCTGCAGGCCCATCGCGAACTCGTGGAAGTGCTCGGTAACTTGCGCGTCGTCGTTGAAACACTCGATGAAGTCGGTTTCGCCATCGCCATTGAGATCACGCAGGCGTGCGAGTTGATCGCGGCAGGTGATGAAGAGTTCCTCGCCGCGAAACTTCACGCCGAGCGGTTGAAACAGGCCGCTGGCTATTCGCCGCCATGTCAGCTTTGCGGGGGCTTTGTCCATCACGCCGTCCACACGCCACACGTCGCCATTCCACATTGCCACGATGGCTGCTTTGCCATCCGGCGTGAAGTCAAAGCCACCGGGACGCATCCAGCTTTGAAACGGATTGTCGAGCGGCAGCGTGAAGTCATCCGCCGCGAAGGCGCCGTCCTCTTTGCCTGCCACGGAGGTCGTGGTGACCACCTGCGGCCACTTGGATGGCCCGCCTTGTGTCAGCGGTGTCAGATCAAGCGGTGCAGCGAAAGTTTTGGCCAACGTGTCGAGTGAGGCTGGATCGACCTTGGAGATGAAAAGCTGCGCTTTGGCCTCTGAAGGCAGTTTGGCGACCCAAAAGCCGCCGTCCTTCGTCAGACGTCCTTCACCGCGCAAAACGACGTTCACATTTTCTGGAGCCACTAGCAGCCACAGCGGTTGTTTGGACTCCGCGACGTTGATCGTGCGCACAAACACCGGCGTGGTGCCGTAGTCGAGCCACGCGGGCGATTCGAGCACGCGCGTGCCGTAAATGTCCGCAGCGATGACGATCTTGTTTTGATGCGTGTAGAGTCCTGCGAATTTAAAGCCGGCATGCGGGCCGTACTTTTTGCCATCCTTGGCCGCAGCACGCGTGTCCTCAAACTCACCGAGGCTCCATCCGGGGCCAGTGGGATTGATGAAGTGCCGTTCACCCGTGAGTCCGGTGTGTGAGCCGTGACTGCCGTCAAAGGCGATGCCTTTCCAGTCCACGAAGCCGCCCGTGGTCGCTGTGGCGACACGCATCGTGTCATGATCGTAAATCATCCATGCCCGGCCTTTGCTCACGCCGCCGGGGCCATCATCGAGACGCATGGCGATGCCTTTTTGCGCGATGTTGTCGGGCGCGACTTCAAAGGTCCAAAACAACGCCGGACCGAGTTCCATGCGCTTGTAAGGCGGCAGCGAGGTGTCCACTTTTTCCGCCTCCGCACGCACCAGTCCGCGTGGCAGTGAGGCGATGTCGATATCCTTGAGCTGCGAGTGATTGTGCGGGCGCAGGAAGGTCTCGCGGATGTATTGAATGACCGCGTATTTCTGCGCGGTGGTGTATTGCGGCTGCGGCACCATTTGATTGAAGCCCTTCGTCAGCGTCACGAACATCGAATACGGATCAGAGCCGTTTTTGAACTGGCCTTCGGCAAAACGCAGCGCTGTCGGCAGCGATCCTGGCTGCTCTTTCGTGCCGTGGCAGATGACGCACAGCGTTTTGTAGATCGTCGCGCCTTCTTCGAGCGTCTTCGCATTCCATCCGCTCACGAGTTCTGCGTGATCACTGCGCTCCAGCGCCTGCACCCAGCCGCTGCCGCCTTCCACGATGGGTTTGCCGCCCGCTTTGGGCACATGCGTGAAGTCCGGCGTGTTCGCGCCCGCGCCGTCGTTTTTGAAAAGCAGCGCGATTTCTTCCTCCGGCAACGGACGCTGCCACACACGCACCGAGCGGATGTTTCCTTTGGTGAAATCACCCCCGAAGTTCGGCGCGGCGCGGCCCACTTTGAAGACATGCTCTTTCTGATCCGGCTTCGTGAAGCCTTTTTTCTCTGCAATGATTTTGCCATCCAGCCACAGCTGAGCCGAGCCAGCATTCACCGTGAGCACCGCTGTGTGCGGCTTGCCATCATTCACCTTTGGCCCGCCTGTGATCGCGCCGAGCCAACCGATGTCATACACGAGTCTGCCAGCACGAATGAAGAGCGCCTTCGCATCCGGCGACCACTTGCCTGTCGCCGCGCATTTCGAGAACAAAGTGCCTTCGCCATTCGCCTCAAACACCGCCATCGCCGTGAAGTCCGCACCGAGATCGAGTTTCGCGTTTGAGAAATCCTTTGCGCCTGTTTGCACCAGTTCAGGCACCTCCTCCGGCCCACGCACGAGTTTGTTACCACTCCACACGCGCAACACCGGTGCTCCATCCGCCGGATGCTCCACCGCGATGTCATGCGGTCCGTTTGCGCCGAGCGAGATCGTCAGTTCATCACTCAGCCGCACTTTGGCCGCGCCATCGAGATGTAGGCGGTAGTTCAGGGGCCATTCCGGCGCATCGAGAGGGATGGAATCTCGCGGCGGTGCGGCGGAGACGTTCAAGGTGATCGCGCAGGCGGCGAGGAAACACTTCATCATGATGCGGTTACATTTTCCAGCCATCGCGATACTTCGGCGTGAGCAGTGCATTCGCCTGCTCATCATTGGTGAACTTCATCGCGTTCCCATCCCATTCGAGCCGCGTGCCGGTGCGGCGAATTGCGATCATGCCGAGCAGGCCGATTTCGCTCAGTGCACCACCGTATTCGAAGCTGGAGCCGGCGGGGCGGCCCTCGCGGATGGCGTTGAGCCAGTCGTTCTGATGATGGCCCTTCTCGACGCGCTGGAGCGTCTTCTCGGGCATCTTGAATTCCTTCATCTGTGCCTCAGGGATGATGCGCACGCCGCCGGCACCGTGCGAGCCGTGCATGATCTTGCCTTTGTCGCCAATGACGACCGCACCGGTGCCCACGACCTTGCGATTGTCTTGCTTCAACTCCTTCGGCTCCGGAATGCTGAAGTCGCCGTCATGCCAGATGAGCTTCACCGGGCCGCGATCACCCTTGGCGGCGAACTCGAAGGTGATCCGCGATCCCTGGGGATAATATTCGGCGTTCTTCACCGGATCGTAGCCCTTGGTCTCCGCTGTGATGCTCGTGGGCATGCCGAGATCGAGCGCCCAGAACGAGGGATCGACCACGTGGCAAATCCAGTCGCCAATGCAGCCGCTGCCGAAGGCCGAGAAGCCACGCCAGTTGAACGGCAGATAGGCGGAATGATAGGCCCGCGGACCGGTCGGGCCCTGCCAGAGCTCCCAGTCGAGTTCCTTCGGCACCTCGGGCTTTTCAGACTCGTGCTTCTGCTGATCGCGGATCTGGCAATAGACATTCTTAAAGGCATCGCAGCCTGCGTGAATCTCCGACACGTTCCCGATGGCGCCTGCCTGCACCATCTCGACAAACACCCGAATGCTCTCCGACGAGTGCCCTTGATTGCCAACCTGCGTGATGACCTTGTGCTCCAGCGCCGCCTTGCGCATCGCCCGCACTTCCGCGATCGAGTGCGCGAGCGGCTTCTCGCAATACACATGCTTGCCATGCCCGATCGCCGCGAGGGACGCGACGGCATGCGTGTGATCCGGCGTGCCCACGAGCACGGCGTCGATCTCATTGCTCATCGAGTCAAACATCTGCCGGAAGTCCTTGAAGCGCTTCGCCTTGGGAAACTTCGCGAAGCTGCCCGCCGCACGGCGGTCATCGACATCGCAGAGCGCGACGATGTCCTCGCCCGCCATGTTGCCCAAATCACTGCCGCCCTGCCCGCCGCAGCCGATCACGGCGAGGCGGATTTTGTTGACTGGCGTCTGGGCGTTGGCCTGCGCCCGGACGACGTGCGCGGGAACGAATTGGAAACCAAAAGCGGTGGTGGCGGTGGAGAGGAAGGAGCGGCGTTTCATGGCGGGATTAGAAGTCATTCGTGGTGCGTTTCTTTCGGAATTAGCAGTGGCAACTGCCACAACCTTTGTTTTTCAGCGCCGCGAGCTTCCGCTCGATCTCCAGCGAGGTCGGTGTGATCGCAAGTCCACCGAGCGAAGTGCAGCGGTGCTCGCGGGGCATGGATGCGGAGACATGCTTGGCGGCGTCGATGACTTCATCGAGCGGGATGAGTGGATCAAAGTCAGCGAGAGCCATGTTTGCACAAGAGAGTGCGTTGCTGGCGGCCATGACATTTTTGCCGAGGCAGGGCGCTTCGACTCGATTGGCGATGGGATCGCAGATGAGGCCCAACATACTTTGAAACGCCATCGAGGCGGCAGCGATGCCTTGATCTCGTGTGCCACCGGCCATTGTGATGAGCGCGGCTGCGGCCATGCTGGCTGCGGAGCCGCCCTCGGCCTGACAACCGCCGACTTCCGCCGCAAAGGTCCAGCGCGTGGCGATGAACACGCCGATCAAACCGGCGGCGAGCATCGCCTTCGCCATTTCTTCCTCGTTTTGGCCCATCGCCTCCGCCATGCCGATCACGGCTCCGGGAAGTGCTGCGCAGGCTCCGGCGGTTGGGGCGGCGACGATGACGCCCATGCTGCTCTTTACTTCCATCAAGGCGGTGACGTAGAGGATGATGCGGTTCAAGGCGCCGCCATCAAGCAAGCGGCCTGCGTTCATGAGTTCCGCGAATCGTCCGCTTTGATGATGCAGTACGCGATCTTCATAACTCGTGCCCGCAATGCCGCTGGCGATGGATTTCCGCAGGATGCGGATGATGGCGATCATTTTGTCGATGACCTCGCGCTCGGTGAAATTGCCGCGTGCACGCTCATACTCGATGGCGAGCTGCCACAGCGGCGTTTTTTTGCCGCCATCATGTTTCAGCATGTCGGCGCAGCTACTGAAGGGCACGCGCATGTCTTTGCGTGATGGCACCGGCAGCACGGGAGAGAGCCGTTTGACTGAGATAGGACTGAATAGGTCGGATGGGACGAATGCGTTGGCTTTGACCTGCCAGAGCACGGTGTCCCCCAAATCGTGTTGGATGACTTCATCGGCCTCGAGGGCCGCTGTGTTGCCTTTGGGGAGCCAAATCAACGTTTCGTGATAGCCGCCGTCCATGTGCATCGCCACACCGTCGATGCTGAGCACCTCCATCATGCCTCCGCCAGTTGAGATGGCGATGAGGGAGTGCTTTTCACGTTCATTGCGCAGCGTGAGCCGATACGTGTTCGGATGCGGATCGCCGACATCGACGGTTTCGATGCGCAGCTTGATCCCGGCATCGTCGAGCGCTTTCGCGGAGTCCGGCAGCCGCTCATCATCGGCATCCCAGCCGAGCAGGCCGCCGAAGAG
Source organism: Verrucomicrobiales bacterium (assembly GCA_043770175.1). Classification (GTDB taxonomy): domain Bacteria; phylum Verrucomicrobiota; class Verrucomicrobiia; order Verrucomicrobiales; family Verrucomicrobiaceae; genus Prosthecobacter. The sequence continues at coordinate 6,166 of JAYVIO010000335.1, forward strand.
GCCCATGTCGCTGCCTTGGCTCTCGTGCGTCAATGGCAGTGAGCCTGCGCGGTCAAACTCGACGAGCACCTCGGTGATCTCGCCGTCCATCAAGTCACGTGCGAGGCGCCCGATACGCAGCGCTGCGGCACAGTGGGAGCTGGACGGTCCCCGCATCACGGGGCCAATCACGTCATTGAAGATGGAGACAGGTGTCATGGCGATGTTGGTGTGCTGCGGCCTTCGGCGATGGACTTCTCCAGCACGGCTTTGAGTTCGGCAACGATTTTAGGATGCTTGATGAAGAGATTGGTGGTTTCGCCGGGATCGGTTTCGAGATTGTAAAGTTGGGCGGGGGCATCGGGGGCTGTGTCGGGCATGGCGAAGGGTTTTAGCTCGCCTTTGTCGTAGTTGTTTCCGCCGGAGCCGCGGTGGTCGAGATATTTCCACGGACCGCGACGGATGGAAAGCGTGCGTTTGCCACCAAACGCCTGTGTGAGCATGTAGGGGCGAATAGGAGCGGTGGCGGTGCCTTCGAGTGCAGGAAGGAGGTTGAAGCTGTCTTCGGCGGCATCGCGCGGCAGTTCGGTGCTGGTGATGGCGGCGACGGTGGCCATCACATCGGTGAGGCAGACGAGTTGATCATTGGTGGTGCCGGGTTTCACCCGACCGGGCCAGCGGACGATGAAGGGCACGCGGTGGCCGCCTTCCCAGGAGTCGCGTTTCATGCCCCGCCAGGGTTTGGCGGCATCATGGGCGTGATCAGAGCGCATGTGGACGATGCTGGTGGTTTCGGGGCCATTGTCGCTGGAGAGAAGGACGAGCGTGTTGTCGGCGATACCGAGTTTATCAAGGTGCTTCATCAACTCGCCGACGATGTGGTCGAGTTCGAAGATGAAGTCGCCATGCGGCCCGGCCTGCGATTTGTTTTTGAACTCGGCGGCGGCGAAAGACGGCAGATGAACGGCCTGTGTGGCGTGGTAAAGGAAGAAGGGCTTGTCCGGTGAGGTGCGGCGGTGCTCGTCGATGAACTCGCGGCTTTTGTTGAGGAAGATCATGTCCACTTCCTCCATCGGGAAATTCGGAGCGATCATGCCAGTTCGGCAATCATTCGAGTAGGGGTGCTTTGGCAGCTTCGATTTGTCGATGAGGTCGGATGGCGGCACAGGGATATGGTCTCCGTCGATAAAAGCGTAAATCCAATCCGTCGTGGGACAGCAAGCGGTGCCGAAAAAGCGATCAAACCCGTGATCGAGCGGCCCGCCCTCAATGCGGCGGGAGTAATCAATGCGCTGTATGTCTTCAAACTTACCGCTGTGAATCACCTCGCCGCTCTTGTCGCGAAACGTGAGGCCAACATGCCATTTGCCTACTGCGGCGGTGGCGTAGCCTTGTTTCTTCAACATCGCCGGAAGCGTGAGGCGATCTTTGGCGATCAAAGACGGCCCACCCGCTCCTTGAAACACCGTGCCGCCATTCGGCACGCGAAAGGCCATCTGCCCCGTCATGAGGCTGTAGCGCGATGGCGTGCAAACGGTGGCCGGGCTGTGAACATCCGTGAACCTCATGCCTTGTGCTGCGAGCCGGTCGATGTTCGGCGTGGAGACTTTGGAGTCGGCATTGTAGCAATGAACGTCGCCGTAGCCGAGATCGTCGGCGAGGATGAGGACGATGTTGGGACTCGATGACTCAGCGGCGGTGAGTGCGGCCAAGGAAGCGAGCAGCAGAGCGGCGAGGAGTGTATATCGCATAACTTTGGTTGGGGAGTGAATCACTTTTTCCCATTGCGCAGCGGCTCTGTGCCGGGCTTCCAGGTGCGGACGATTTCTATGTCTTCGGCTGCTTTGGCCGTCAGAGCGGGGATGTCTGTGGGGCCGACGCGGTTGAGTAGTTGTGGCGTGTATTGGCGGTCGTAGATGGTGGCGTATTGCTTCCAGTGGACGAGGGCGTTTTTCGCGTGTTTGAGGGCTGATGTCTGTGCGGCGGCATCGGCGCTGGCATTGAACTCGGCTAGGTCGATGGCGCTGCGGATCTTGGCGGCGTAGTATCGGCCCAGCAACGCCTGCGCTTCGTAGTCACCGAGCGCCAATGTCAGTTCTTTGTCGGTGGTTTCGGCTTGTTTGCGGAGTTCCGTGACGAGTCGAAAGGTCGTGTTGGCATCGCGCTCAAGTGCGGCGGCAACTTCCGGCGGCGTCTGCGCGGTGATGGTTTTTTTGGCGCTCTGAGTCTTCCGCCACTCTGAGATGCTGAGCACGTCCTCGCCGGGCATGGTCTTGCCTTCCATGAAATGGCGCACGGTGTAGAAGCCTTTGTATTGCTTGGGATGGCTGAGGTTGGCCTCGGGATACCAATGCAGGTCGATTCCACCCCAATTGAAACGGGTCACCTGTGGAATGATGCCTGAGCTAGCTTGTGATGCGGCGAAGAGTTTCTCAGCAGAGACGGAAGGATGACGAGCGCCGAGCAGTCGCTGAAAATGGCTGTCGGGCAGCGAGGGATCATAGCTGAGGCGGCCCCAGAGATTGAAGCTGAACCATTGGCGATCCCAGACCAATTGACGGCGTCCGTCCGCGCCCACGGCATCGCGGCTGAGGAAATCGCGGCCCCAGATGTAACCATCCGGGCCCATGTAAAAGCCAGCGAGCTTGTCGGACCCAGGCATGTTGGTGATGAAAGCACGGGCGAAGTCTGAATCACCCCAGCGGAAGCTGTAGAGGTCGTCGTTGCGCACGGTGAGCCAGGTGCGGTGGTCGGGCGTGATCTCGGGCAGCAGATCCTTGATGAACGACGGCGAGCGGGAGGCATACATGTGCGCCACGGCGTATTTGTAGCTGAACTCGAAGGGGCCTGGATAGTCCTTCCATTGCTTCAAAATGGGACTCAGTCCGGTTTCGTGCAGACGGTGAATGAGTCGGAACTTGCGTTCGGGTTGGATCTTCAGCGCATCGCTGATGCCCTCGCCATAGGTTGCCCATAGCCACTCTTCCTTGCCCTTGGAGCCATCCTTGTGATCCATGTTTTCGCCTGCCGTGATGCCGATGCCGGCGAGTCGCGGATAGGTCAGCACTGTCTCGCGGACGCACTTGCGGAAGTAGTCGCGGGTGGTGGCGTTATCGAGGTCGTCGGTGATGCCGTATTGGCCGCCGGTGCCATTGGTGAAGACGTTCCAGGTGAACCAATAGACCTCGATGCCGCGATCATGCGCATGGTCCATCACCGCACGCCAGAACGCGATCTTTTCATCAATGGTGATGCGTTTCACGACCTCGTGACTCTCCAGCATCCACGGCTTCACCATGCCGGTGCCGCGAGGGGAGAAGGAGTCGAACTGCTTCACCAAGTCTGCCGTGGTGCGCCACACATCGTCCAGCGCGATCTTGGGATACTCGGGCACCTTCACGATGGATGGGAACGGATGCAGATTCCAAAGCGTGAGCACGTTGTAGCGATCCCGCGCCATGCGGTCGATGAACTCATGCCAGAACTCCAGGCTCCACATCTCGGGAATGTTTGCCTGCGCCGAGCTGCTGTTGTCCGAATAACTCGGTGTGCGGAGATCGAGCGGGATGTTGAACTTGATGCCGCGCCGTTCGATGTGCGGCTTGTGGTCGGAGTCTTTGAGCGAGTCCAGCGTGCCAGTGCGGATGGCTTCGGCGATGTCGAGTCCTCCATACATGGCACCGGCGGGATCAGCTCCGATGACCGTGATGATTTGGCCTTCGCGTTTGATGCGGTAACTTTGGGCTGCGGCTTTGTTGTCTTTGGCGACAGTGAGAGTGATTTGTGCTTCTGTCTTTTTAGCCGCAGCCTCGCGACGGATTTCTTCTTCGGCAAACTTGCCTGGAGCACCGGTGGAGGGATCGTTGGTGATTTGCAGGCTGGCTGCTGTCGCAGGGAACGCGCATGCAGTGAGAAGCAATGCCAGGCATGCCGCTTTGAGGTGTCGATGGGTGGGGTTCATGATTTTTGAGGTAAGAGGATGAGAGGTCATTGTTTGCTGAAAGCCTTGTGCTTCGAATCGCCGCCCGAGAGCAGATAGGCCATGAGGTCCATCAATTCGTCGCGGTTCATGGCTGAGATCGTTCCCGGGGGCATGATGGAGACATTGGAGAACGCGATGCTTTCCAACTTATCCGCCGGAGCTTTGGTGATCTGGTTCAAATCAAAAGGATTCGAAGCAACGCCGACTTCCTTGTCGTTCCGAATAATGAGGCGGCCATAGAGAGTGCCGCCGTCTTTGAGTTTCACGGTGCTGGCCATGTATTGCTCGGAAATCGACGCGCTGGGTTCGCAGATGGCCACGAGAATGTCGCGGATGGAATAGCGAGTGCCCAGGGAACCAAGGTCGGGACCGGTAACACCACCTTCACCGCTGAAGCGATGGCAGGCGATGCACAATCCGGCGGAGAACATTTTTTTGCCGTTCTCGAAATCCCTGCTGCGAAGTGCCGATTCAAAAAGCTTCATCGCTGTGTCAACCGTCCATGCTTCGGGCGGGCCTTTGGGCTTGGGCAATTTGGAAAGATCCACAGAAGGAAAGTCAGCCAGTAATCCAGCCATCAACTCGACGTCCTTTGTCTCAAGATGCGCGATAGCATCCTTGCGAATGGCCCGGATGTATCCGGCAAAGCTCTTGCCGCCGTCTTTTGCCAGGGCCTCGTTCAGCCAGCCAAAGAAATACTTTCGGTCTTCAACCGTCCAGCCGCTCCGCACGCGCCGCAGGCAATACGCGTAGTGGATGTTGCGCGTGTTGGGCGTGTTGGCCATCATCTTGAGAATCGCTCCGCCATACTCGTGGCGGCCGAGCATTTCCTTGTCGTAGTCAGCGGTCGCGGCGTTGGTGGATTTCATCAGCGCGATGGTCTTGCTCACCACCGCGGGAGCGTCGAGCGAAGCGAGCACCCGACAAAGCTCGGCGTTCACCGTGTCGTCCTTCGATGGATAATGAGCATCCAGTTTCGCGATCACAGCCGACGCTTTTTCACCAGCGGGCTGACCCATGCGCCCAAAACAGAGCGCGCAGGCGCGGAGCATGGCCAGTTGGTCTTCCTTCTCGAGGGAGGCAAAAGACATCTCACCGAGTTTGTCGAGCAGCCGCCCGGACAATGATTTGTGGCCGTGCCGGCACAAGGCGATGCTCGCATAGATCACGGCCCGTGGATTTTTCTCCGCGAAGACCTTCTCACTCCAGAGGGCGAGGTCCTGGCATTCGATGGCGAGCCGGGCTGCGTGGCGGATGTGGCGGTCTGCGTGCGCGAGATGAGGCCATGCTTTCTCCACAGCATCAGCACCGCCTTCACCGCGAACATGCAGTTTCTCCAGCGAGTGGCGCAAAGCGCGGAGTTCGCTGTTCGCCAGCAGAGTCTTTGGATTGCCCGTCGTTCTCTCGCCAGTGTAGCGGATTCGATAAAGACGGGATGCGGTCGTGCGTCCACCGGTGACGAAATACATGGCACCGTCAGGACCGAAGCGCATGGCCGCGATGTTCAGCGGACTGCCGTGAAGAAACTCCGTCTTGGTGCCCGTGTAACTGGAACCGCTCTCCTGCATATCCACGGTGTAAATCGTGCCGAATGTCCAGTCGCAGATGAAGAGCTTGTCTTGAAACTCTGCGGGGAAATTGGAGTGATGACCAAAGCTGATGGCCGTGGGTGAGCCCGGGCCCACATCAAGCACTGAGCCGAGGCTATCAGCGAAATAATCGAGCCAAACGCCCGTGTTCGCCCGCCAGCCAAACTCCGCACCGCTGGTGACGTGATTGATGCGCGTGGGCCGATACCACGGGACGCCGACATCAAACTCCATGTCGGAATCATAAGTGAAGAGTTCGCCCTCGCGATTCAGCGCGATGTCCACGGCGTTGCGGAAGCCGGAAGCGATCATTTTCCAATCCTTGCCGTCCGGCGAGATGCGGCAGATCCAGCCGCCCGGTGCCTTGAGCCCCACAGCGTGTCCCATTGGATCTGGAATGACTGGCATGAGCGTGTCCTCCTTCCACACCGGCGGTTGGGCGGAAGTCGCCGCCTTGGGCACGCGGGTGAAATTTCCGCTCACCAAATACAGTCCCTTTCCATCGGCAGTCTGGATGATGGAATGCGCGGAGTGCTCGTAGCCCATGTCCAGTTTCTGCAGCAGCTTGAAGTCATCAAACTGGTCGTCACCATCCGTGTCGCGGATGCGATAAAAGCCCCGCATGTTCGCCATGTAGAGGCTGTCGAAGGCGTAGAGAAAGCCATAGGCACCGCCAACTTTGCGCGTCCCCCAGTCCACCGGTTCATACGGAAAACCCGGCAAGCTCTCGACCTTGATCGTCGCGCTCTCAGTCGGAAGCGTGACGCGAAAGACTCCCTTGTCATCCTGGTCGGAAACGATGAGGCGGCCTTTGGGATCGAATGCCATGGCGACCCATGAGCCCTGAGATTTCGGGACCTCGTAGAGCAACTCGGCGTCAAATCCTTCACGAATCGAAATCCCAGTGTCCGCATTCAAAACCAGTCGTGGAGAACCGGCAGCGGGATCTTGCGCACGCACTGGCATGGTGATGAATCCGAGAACAAGACTGAGGAAAGTGACACGCGTGATCATGCAGTTATGAATAGAGGGTTGTTGGCGGTCGTTTCCATGCTGAAAGGCAGTCATGGTTTCGAATCGGCGTTAGGACCAAAGATGAGTCCGTCCACGAACTCGTTCGTTTTGAAAAACTCCGGAGAACGCACAGGCTTCCCGGCGAGCGTGAGATTCTCGAAGGTGATGTTGCGGATGCGGGCGTTGGATTGGCCCCACAGCAGTTGTGGCTCGCCGACTACACTGGGCGCAGCGGTGGAGATGTTTTGGAAGAGGATGCCGGAGAGGTCACCTGCACCGCGTTTGCCATCGCCATACGGATCAGGCACGGTCATGCAGATGAAGAACTGCTGGAGCGTGGGGCGCGGGTCGGAGATACGGATGTTGCGGAAGATCACGCCAGTGCCTGCTGGGCTCTCACCTTCGCCACGCATGTTGAAGACGCGTCCGCCACTCCAGTGATGCCACTTGGCGCGGGAGTAAATGACATCGCAGTCCTCGACGACAAGCTTGTGTTCGGGGAGTGCGCTGAGGACAAAGGAGGAGCCGTTGGCATCATTCCACAGCACGCAGCGGCGGATGCCGAGGCCGCTCACGTAGAGCGAGTCATCCTGCGTGCGGATGAAACAGTCCTCAATGAGCGTGTTGCCAAAGGGATTGATGCCATCGCCATTGGCGCGCCAGGTGAAGATCTTGGTCCACTTCACCTCGTTTGGATGCCCTTCCTTGTATGGATGGATCAGCATCACCGAATGGGAGGCGGAGTCGGCGATGGTCAGGCCTTCGACCTGCGTGTCGTGAGCCCCCAATATCTCAATGGGTTTGCGGCTCACCTTTTTGTTTCCCGAAAAGAGCTTCTTCAAGGCATCCGCGTGTTTCAGTCGTGCGCCTGACAGCGTGCCGTGGCCGAAGATGCGGATGTCATGACCATCTTCCCATTCGGGATGGCAGAACGAGCCATAGACCATGGCATCGCCAGGGATGTAATACTGGCGGTTGGCGTCCACTCGAAAGCCCGCACCGATATCGTGCACGCCAGGCAGAAAGTAGAGCGTGCTCCAATCGCCATCAGCAGGTGGTGTCTCGCCAGGTTTCACGGTGCGCACACCCGGGCCATCTGGGCGGGGCTTACCTGCGAGCGTCGGATTGGCAAAGAGCGAGATGGTGTGAAGTGGCGGACCCTTGTAGCCTTTGCCCGTGTCTTGGCCGTCCATCTGGCCGTCGATGTCCACGGCGACGAGGCAGGGCTTGTTCAGTGTCACGAATGCTTTGCCCTCTTTGACCGAGCAGTCGGTTGCTTTTCGCTCGGGATGCACGGCCGCGCTGCGAATCGGCTGGCCGTTGGTTCGGGAGATTTCGATCTCGACAGGGCCTGAGGTTTCAAAGTTCACGTAGGCGTGTGTCCAACCCTCAAGCGTTTCGAAGTAGGCCTCTTCATTCTTGCACTCCGTCTGCCAAGCAAAGGCGCTCTGCCACTTCGCGCCCTTGTCGGTGCTGCGGATGCGGACCTGATAATGGGCCGAGGCATCAAGGCCCGGAACAGGCGGATAGACCATCAAGTCACCAGCGTGAGAGAAAGCAATTTGAAGGGCGAGGCAAAGGGGCGTGAAAAATCGTTTCATCGTTGTGCTAATGACTGGTGAAAGGCACGGCGGGTAGTCCTTGTTGATTGTATAGGTTCACGTCGGGCACCTGCGCCCAGCCGTAGCGGACGGTTTTTGGTTCGGCGACTTGGAGATCAGCGGCACATAGACTGCCGACAAAAAGATGGGCGGCACAAAGAGGGAGAAGCAGTGATTTCATTCGCGGTTTTGAAGTTGGTTTGCTGTCACTTGCCCAGGGCATCAAATACGGCCTGGAGTGTTTTGCGGGCAGTAGCTTCTTTATCGGGGTTTAGATTTTCGTCGGGCTTGGCAGGTTCCTGCCAGAGTTCGACGACGCGGCGGAGCTGACCTTTGTTGTTGAGCATGTAGTCACTGTTTCGGACTTGGCGGTCATTGCCGTTTTGAATGTGAATCCACTCGCGGGGTTGGCCGGGCTTTCCGAGGAGTTGCGGGGCGAAGGAATGGCCGTGGATTTTCTCGGCGGGCAGCTTGGCTCCGGTGATTTCGCAGAGGGTGGGGAAGATGTCGGAGAGATCGACGAGGTCTTCGCAACTGGTGCCGGGCTGGATGTGACCGGGCCAGCGGACGAGCAGCGGGATGTGCGTGCCGCGGTCTGTCATGGTTCCCTTGCCTCCAGCGACCTTTTTGTCTTTGCCCCAGGTGTTGATCAGATCGGCGTCGGTGCCGTTGTCAGCCATGAAGAGGATGAGCGTGTTTTCGGCGATGCCGAGGTCATCGAGCGTTTTCAGCATGACACCGATTTGCTTGTCGAGATAAGCGACCATGTCAGGAAAGTATTTGGGGTCGCCTTTGTGCCCCTCGCGAGGTGAGCGATACGTTTTCTCCTGGCTGTCCGGCGTGGGTTCCCAAGGGTAATGCGTCAGACAAGTCGAGTAATAGGCGAGAAAGGGCGTTTTGCTCTTTGCGCTGGCTTTGATGAAGTCGAGATAGACCTCGAGGTCCACATCGGGGCCGTAGCGGTCTTTGATCTGGTCAGCTATGATGCGGTCATCGCGCATCAGGTAGGGCTTCCAATAGCGCGTAGTTCGCTGACCGTCTTCACCGAAGATTTGCCAGGTCTGGTAGTGATCGAAGCCGAACTCGCGGATGGTATTGTGCTTGTGCTCCAAGGCCACATGCCATTTGCCGACGATCTGTGTGGTGTAGCCGTGCTGCTTGAGCTGACGCACAAAACTTGGCTGGGTAGGATGAAGGTAGAGGTCTTCTTGGTTCTTGCTGTGGAGGACGACTTTGAGCCCATTTTGAAAAGGGTATCGGCCAGTCAGTAACTGTGCTCGTGAGGGCGAGCAGAAGGGATTAGAGAAACAATGCGTGAAGCGCATGCCCGTCTTCGCGAGACGGTCGATGTTTGGCGTTTTGTGTGAGGTGCCGCCATAGGATGAAAGGCATTCTACGCCAAGGTCATCGGCGAGGATGAGGACGACGTTGGGGTTTGCAGCGGCATTGTTTGGGATCATCGCGGCAGGCTTCTTGGGTTCGGCCTTCTTCTTCGTTGAAGGCGGGCGCTTCCATGTCTCCGGTCTCACGATTTGTTTCGCGGCTTCGAGTTTGTCGCGCAGCGCGGGATAGGGCACGTCTTGCACGGTCAGGTTGCTGTCGATGGCCATGCCCGCAGCGATGGCGGCGCTTTGGCTGAGGGCCATGAAGACGGGCTCCATGCGGATGGAGCCATGCGCGACGTGTGAGGCTCCGAGGCAGATGGGCGAGAAGAGGTTTTCGCACTCGCCTTTCTTTGGAATGATGGAGCGGTAGGAGATGCCATAGGGGCGTGGCGGTGTGCGCCAGATGACGCCATCGCTGATGCAGAAGCCGCGCTCGGTGACGAAGTGCTGCACGGTGTGCGAATCCATGCCGAAGGAACCGAGCGCGACGGGATCGTCGGCTTTGCGTTTGCCCTCGCAGTCGAGCTGGGTCATGACGTAGTCGGTGACCATGCGGCGAGCCTCGCGGATGTAGATCATCCAGGGCCAGCCACCGTTGTCGGTGAACTCGTCTTTGGGCAAACCATAGGCCGCGGTGCGTTGGCGGATTTTTTCTGGCACGCGAGGATTGTTCGACATGGTCCAAAGAAAGCCACGGATGTAGGTCTGGTGCTCTTGTTCGATCTCAAGACGCCGTTCATAGCTGGCCTCAGGGTAGTCCCAGTTCGTACCAGTGTAGTCAGAGCCGACGGCGTGCATGTTGTTCCAATCGACCTTTTTGCCTTCACCTGCGAGTGGCTCGATGAGGGCTGGCAAGCGTGTGTCGCCAGCGTCGAAGTTCCGCAGCAGCAGCTCGTGATCGCTCTCGCGATAACCCTCCGGCTTCTCGATAGGGATGCGGATCGCTGGATCAGACGTGAGGCAGACGCGGTAGTTATAGGCCTGGATCTTTTTGTCACCCTGGCCATTGGTGAGGCCGTCGATCTTCGAAATGTGTGGAAGCAGGCCGCTGCTGGCATCACCGGGCTTCACATACGGGTCCACATCCACGATGAAATGATCTTTGTCCTTCTGGCCGTAATGCACACGCGGTTTCGTATCGCCACGACGCACGCCAGCGATGTCCTCGCCATACTGGCTCTCCGGCTCACGACCGACAGTGTGAGTCACGTCCGCCGCCGCCATCAAATCACCAACATAGGTCGCATCGATGAACATTTTGCCCTGATAGGTCTTGCCGCTGAGCGTGGTGATGGCGGTGATGCGCTTGCCTTCCTTCGTCACGCCTTTGCCGGAGGTGCGGTCGAGCTGCTCATTGTAAACCACCGTCACACCCGCATCGGCGATCATCTTTTCAAAGACCTGCTTGCCGACATGTGGCTCGAAACTGCGGACGAACGTCTGGCCGTAAGCCTTCGCCACCTCATCGTAAAACTCCGAGGCGATACCGCCGAAGGTGGTGCGAAAAGCGAGAAAGTCCGTGGCCCCAAGTCCGCTCGAACTCATGCCGCCGGCAAACTTGGTCGGGTTGATCCAGATGACGGATCGACCTTCACGTTTGGCAGAAATCGCAGCCGTGATCGCGCCCGAGGAGTCACCATAGATGACAAGGTCGTAGGATGATGTCGGTGGCGGCTCACTCTGTGCATTGCTAAATGGCAAGACGAGGCAGCAGATGAGGGCGAGCGTGTATTTCATGGTGTGGGCAGGTTTCGCGACAGGGAGGTCACCCTTCCATTTAATACCCATGAGCGAACTGAATATCGAGGGTCTGCATGTAGGTTTGCAGGCCGGCATCTTGGACGGGGAGGACGATGGCGTCTTCATCGCTCTCGTTGTGGTGGGAGTGCCACCAGCCGGGCGGGGTGACAAAGGCTCCCCCGGCGACCCAATTGGCGCGGATGGGGTTGATGATGTTGCCATCGCTATCGAGGCCAGGGCCGATGTTGGTATAGACGCCCTCGGTGGCCTTCACGGCGAAGTCCATGGCGATGGAGTTGTGCCGATGGGCCTTCTGTTTGGTCTTGGCAGGCAGAAGGTTATACAGGGACCACATGGAGTGGGTGAGCGTCTTGGTCTGTGGGCAATCGGGATTGGCGAGCAGGATGCCATTGCGATTCTTGTCCTTGCCCATGTTGGCCTGACGGACTTTTTCTAGCTCGGAGGTGAGTTGCTCGTGCGAGAAGTAGAGCGGACGAAAGCGTTCTTTGGTGGGCTGCACGCCGAGGAAGTCGAGCAGCGGCTGGTCATTGACCCAGTAGAAGGCGGTGTCCTCGCTGGCTTGATGCTGGATCTCACCAGTGTAGGGGATGGCAAAGAAGTCGCCGGTTTTCCAATCGAGTCTGCTGCCATTGATGAGGCTGGAGCCTGCACCGCGAATGACATAAAACACCTGACTGCTGGCGTGCGAGTTGGTGGAGAGCGCCTCACCTGCGGCGATGTGGATGAAGTTCGCCAGCAGGTTGGGGCCTGTGGCGGCGTAGCTGGTTTCGAGCTTATGGGCCAGTTCGAGAGGGATGATCTTTGTCTCGTCGATCTGATGCATGGATGGCGGGAAGACATCGATGCCGATCTTGGGCATGCGCGGATTGGCGGCGCTGCCGTATTCAAAGAAGAGGACGTTTTGCGACCACGCTTGATTGCAGGAGGCGATGTCTGAGGTGGGTGTGTTCAAGGGTATGGGTTGTCTTTGAGATTGTCGAAACAGATGAACTCGTCAGTGGAGTCGTGTCCTGTGGTTTCAGCCGAGGCTACTGCTGCTCAATTCATGGGTCTGATGGGATGCCTTTGCCTCCCGCGTCGGTGTAATCCTTCAACACCGATTGATCATGAAAATGCCAGTCGGGCAGTTCGTCGCTGCGCTGCATGGTCATTCCGGTGAACAAGGAGTCCATCAGTGTCGAATACTTCATCCACCAGAGGTAGGCAGTGCCCAGTGCATCTCGGGCTTTGTCCTTGTCCTTGGCTTTCAGGAACGTCGCTCCGCGAATTTTATGCGCGTAGTAGATCGTCAGGTAGGACATGGCCTTGATGTTGTTGATCGCCACACCCAGCTCGGTGTTTGGCTGTGCGCTGATCGGTTTGATCATAGAAAGAGCCGACATGGCATCTGCCTCGATTTCATCGGCCAAAGCATACGAGCTTTTACCGTCGGCCTTTTTGTCGGACGCAGATTTAGCAATGCTGAGAAGCTTTGAGCCTTTGCCGGGCTCGGCGTCGGCAAACATGGCTGCGGTGACGAAGCCGTCCTTCGATTGGCATGCCTCCGGCCACCATTGAAAGTCGAGTTTCATCGTGCCATGCACCAGCTCAGTTGATCTTGGCAGACCGCGTGAAGCCTTGCTCCAGGCGGTGAACAAGGTCTCTGAGTCAACATCAGGATACTTTAGCGCCAGGTCGTTTTTGAACACACTGTCGGAGGTGTTTGGATTGTAGGACAGGCGTCCCCACAGCTTGAACATATACCCCTGCCGTTGGACCTCCAGCATACCCTGCGTGACGCTGTTCTTGCTGTAGAAAGTCTTCGTGGGGCAGAACCCATCCGAACCCATGTAGAAGCCCCTGAACCAATCACCCTGGCCTGGAATGCCTTTGAGAAAGGCACGCGCGAAGGCTGGATCTCCCCAGTTGGAGAAATAGAAGTCGTCATTCCGAATCGTCAGCCAGGATTTGATGCCATTGCCTTTTAGCGCTTTAAACTCCGTTTCACCCATCCATTCAGGAGTCTCCGTGGCATACATGTGTGCCTTGCAGTATTTGTAGGACATGTCGAACGTCACGTTCGGCTGCTTTATCAGCTCAGCGAAGTTCGCTTTGATGTGCGAGAAGTCCGCCATGTGCCAGCGATGGATGAAGGTCAGCTTTCTCTCAGGATGAAGCTTGGCGTAGTCGGCCATTCCCGCGCCGTAGGTCTTTCCGAGGAATGCCGAGTTCTCATCATCGTTCTCTGACATGTGCTCACCTTCAGTGACACCAAAGCCATTGAGGTCGGGGTAGGTCTCAAGCAGGGTGGTCATGCACTTGCGCATGTAGTCGATGGTCGGCTGGCTGGTGGCTGCCTTGTCCCTGTCGTCGGTGATCCCGTATTTGCCGGTCGCGCCATCTGTCCAGATGTTCCAGTTCACGAGGAAGAAATCGAATCCGCGCGAGTGAGCGTAGGCCATGACCTTCTTCCAGAAAGCGATCTTTTCATCGATGGACATGACCTTCGAATAGCCGTCGTATCCGGTGACGTTTTGGATGGCCACATCGGGGTAGTCCGCCATCTTGATCATTGAGGTGAAGGGATGGTTGTTCCAAACAGAGACGACGTTGTAGCGATTCCGCGCCATTTCGTCGAACCAAGCGGTCCAGAAACTCATGTCCCAAACATGAGGAATCGACTTCTTGGCCGAGTCGCTCACTTTCTTGGGCGTATCGTAAGTGGCGCTGTTTTTATCCAGCGGCAGATTCAGTTTGATGCCGCGCCGCAAAATGGTCGGAGACTCCTCACTGTCATAACGACCCGCCAACTGCTCGAAGGAGATGTTCTCTGCGATTTGTAAGCCACCATACATCACGCCATTCGCATCACCGCCGATGACCCAGTAGCTCAGCTCCGGCTTGGTGGTGGTGCGCAGGGCATAAGCTTGCGCCCCCAGCTTGGCGACGGGCTTGCCGCCTTCCGCTGTGAGCATCGCGGTGGTGGTTTCCTCACTGGCAATCGCGAGGACGATCTTCTTTCCTGCACTGTCCTTTGTCAGTGCGGCGAGTCCGTGTGTTTCGACACTGTGCTTTTGGCTTTCCAAAGCCGCTTTGATGTCGCCGGCGGCAAAGGCGATCTGCGGTGTAGCTGCATCAAAATACAGTTGGACCGTCTCCGCAGAGGCGAGGGTCGTTATGCCGAGGAATGCGGCGATGAGTTGGGTGGGGTTCATGAATAGGTCTGGTTAGATCGTTGTTTGTAATTTTACCAAGTCTCAGACTACCTAGCTGCGTTTCACTTCGATGTTCGCTTGCTTCTCAAAGTGGCGGACGATGGCTCCGTGATCGCTGTCGCCGAGACCTTCTTTGCTGAGCGCTTGCATGATCTCCATCACCGAGGCGGTGAGTGGCAAGGGTGCGCCGACTTCTTCAGATGTTTCCAGGGCGTTCTTCAGGTCCTTGATGTGGAGGTTGATCTTGAAGCCTGGGTTAAACTTGCGGTCGAGCATGAGCGGAGCTTTGGCATCCATGACGGTGCTGCCGGCTAGGCCTCCGCGAATGGCCTGATAGACGAGTTCAGGCTCCACACCTGCTTTGGCAGCGAGCACCATGGCTTCAGAAAGCGCAGCGATGTTGAGCGCGACGATGACTTGGTTGGCGAGTTTAGTGACGTTGCCTGCGCCGATGTTTCCGACACGCACCACTGAGGCGGCCATGGATTTGAGAACGGGCACGCAGCGATCAAAGACTTCCTGCTTGCCACCAACCATGACGGAGAGCGTGCCCTCGATGGCCTTGGGCTGGCCACCGCTGACGGGTGCATCCAGCATCTCGATGCCTTTCTCAGCAAGGCTTGCGGCGATTTCTTGGCTAGCAAGCGGTGCGATGGAGCTCATGTCCGCAACGATGCAGCCCGGACGTGCGCCATGGATGACGCCGTTGGGTCCGAGGACGACCTCTTTCACCTCGGGTGAGTTCGGCAGCATGGTGATGACGAGATCGACCTGCGCGGCGAGTTCCTTTGGCGTGGCGGCGGAGGAAGCTCCAGCGGCGACCAACTCATCGACGGAGGGTTGGGTTCTGCTGTAAACAACGAGTTCGTAGCCTGCTTTGAGGATGTTTTTGCCCATGGGCTTGCCCATGATGCCGAGTCCGATAAATCCGATTTTCATGTGCGGGGGGAGTGTGAGGCGGTTAAAAGGTGTAGGCGATTAGATACTGGGCGGCAGGGATGCCGCCCCTCCTTGCTTCATCCAGCCGAACGACGCGCTGGTTTCTTGTGAAGGGATGTATTCCAGGCCGATCCAGCCCTTGTAGCCGGAATCGTCGAGTTGGCGGAAGAGGAATGGGAAGTTGATCTCGCCGGTGCCGGGTTCATGGCGTCCGGGATTGTCGGCGATTTGGATGTGGCCAATGCGATCTATGTATTTGCGGAAGGTGGCGGTGAGTTCGCCTTCTTCGCGTTGGGCGTGATAGATGTCGTATTGCACACGGACATTGGACAGACCGACGTCATCAATGAGTTGGATCGCGTGGTCAGTGCGGTTGATGAAGAAGCCGGGGATGTCGTAGTGATTGATGGGCTCGATCACGAGTTCGATGCCGTGCGCTGCCAACTCGGTGGCGGCAAAGCGGACGTTTGCCACGAGGGTTTGCCAATGGTCTTCATCGCTGTGACCTGCGATTCTCTTGCCAACGAGGCAGTTCAGGCGATTCACGCCGAGCACCTTGGCGCATTCGATGGCGCGTGGCACTCCAGCGCGGAACTCATCGCTGCGACCTGGTAGCGCTGCGATGCCTCGCTCACCTGCGGCCCAGTCGCCAGCGGGCAGGTTGAAGAGGACTTGCTGGAGACCGTTCTTATCGAGTTCAGCTTTTAATTCCTCAGCTTTGAAGGGGTAAGGAAACAAGTATTCGACATGAGTGAACCCAGCTTGGCTAGCGAGGGCGAAACGTTCCATGAAGGGCACCTCGGTGAAGAGCATGGTGAGATTGGCGGCGAATTTTGGCATGGCGTATGTGGTTAGGCTTTTGAATACTGAGGCGACAAGGGTGTTTTATGGGGAGCTGTGCATATAGCGGGCGAGCAGCCCACAAAGGAAGATGATGAGGGCCCCACCGATGCTAGTAGAAAGGCGGGCGAAAGGCATGAGTTGCATGCGCTTGGCAGCGGACAGCACCGCGACATCGCCTGTGCCCCCCATGTCAGTCATGCAAAGTCCCGCAGTGATAGCCGACTCGATGAAATGGAAGCCTACCAGTCTGCCCACAAAGCCTGCGCCAATGACCGCCCCGAACACGACCACGGCGCACAGACCCACATACTGCGGCGTGATAGACGCGGCGATCTCACCCAAGTCAGTGAAGACGATGCCAATGGCCAAAAGCACGATGCCGACGAATGCTTTGGCGACAAATTTGAACCACGAGTAGCAAGCGCTGAGGATGTAGCTCGGCACGATCCCTGTGATGTTGCAAACGGCCACGGCCAGCACCATCCAGCCGAGATTATGAACGAATGGAGCGAATTGGTTCACGATCTTTCCCAACGCATAAAAGCCACAGGCCACCGCTGCACCGATCACCAGGTTGCTGGCTGAAAAGTCAATCTTGGGCTCCTCCTGAACCAGTGTTTCATCAGCGATCAGATTGCCATTGCCACTGAGTTTGGGAAACCGCTGGCCCAGGCGATTCAGCAACGCCGCAGCGATGATGGAGAACACATTGCCCAGCACGACCGCAGGCACAAAGATCGACATGATTTGCTTAATGTCCTGTCCGGTGATGCCATTGACGACTTTCGACATCGGCACGGCTCCAGCACCAATGCCACCACCGAGGATCGGAAAGCCAATGTTTAACACCAGCTTCTCCCAGCCCTGACCCGTCAACACACCCACCAGCGCCAGGAGACTACAACTGACCACCACTCCACCGACCACTGGTGCTGCATAGCGCAGGCCAGCTTTCAGCAGCATCTTCGAATGAATGCCAAAGATCGCACCGGTGATCAGGCTACAGATGAAAAAGTCCAGAAAGTTACTGCCGGATTCCTTCATGAAGCCGCTAAAGGACTCCAGCACCTGTGGCGAAAGAATGTGATAATGCACCAGCCCAGCTCCTGTAAAGATCAACAGCAAAGGTGCTCCGCCGAGATAGTCTTTGAGGATGGGAATCCGTTCCCCTAAAGGCTCAAGAATGAAGGCCAGCGGCAGCAGCAGGCACGCAGCGCCGATGATCCCAGCAGGCATCACACCCAGATACATGGCTAGAAAGCCAAGGCCGAGTAAGAGGAAAGCAGGGCCGCGAAGGAATCGTTTTTCGGGAGTGAGTTCGGTGGTCATGAATGATTGGTAGGTTGAGACGGCGACATCCTCGTCACCTGAATAAATGATGTTTAATAGGTTCGGCTGCCAAGTCGTCCTTCCGCTACTGCCGGCGCAACACAGCCATCCAGTCTTCAGCATCAGGTGCGGTCAGTGTAGATTTTGTGGCGCCATTGACCGTGACGTCGCTTCGCTTCAAAGCGCCACCTTCACGTGGATTGAACCAATGAAGCGTGAACGCGCCTTTCGCGGCAGAGAGATCGAGATCGGTGCTGCCGCCGTTGGGCAGATAGACGAGATAAAGCTCGCCAGCTTTGGCAAAGCAGAACTTGTCGTTGTTGTCCTTGGTGTTGCCAATGAGGGCATCTGCGCTTTGCATTTCGGCAAAGGGGATCCTTTCATCGCGGAAGAAGTCGAGTGCGATGCGGCAGTAGTTCCATGATTTGTCGCGGCTGCGGAAGTCCTCACAGATGAGATCGTTTTCCAGCAGCTTGTAGCCGAAGTAGTATTCCACACCAGCACCACCGGCCATGAGATTGCCCCAGAGACAGAGCTTGCGGATATCGTGCATCGTGTAGGGCTCTGAGGCGGTGTAGCCTTCGCCTTTGGGGCCTTTGGGATCGCTTTCGACGGCGATGCCATCGTAGCCTTTGTAGCCGGGATCAGGCGGGACACCGAGACTGGCGGAGTTTTGCTCGTCATGCGCTACGACCCATGGGCGGCCCGCCGCGGCGGATTCTTTGCGCCATTGCAGGGTGCGCTGATGAGACGCTTTCCAGCTCGTTTGCATGGAGACGCCGGTGAGCAGGGATTTGTCGCCGAGGAGTGGACGATAGACCTTGTCCATCTCCGGCGGGAAGGTGTGGAGGACAATGGGATGGCCGTAGGGATCGGTGTCGTGGAGATACTTCACCATGTCGCGGACCTCCTCGGTGCTCTGGGTGTTCTCCTCACCGATGTTCCAGTTCAAGGCGAGCGCATGGCCAAAGCGGGCGATGATTTCGCGGCAGTAGAGTTTGCGCTCAGGGCCGAGTTTGCCTCCATCAAGGGCTTCGGAAAGCTTGCCGGGCTTGCGGCCCATGCCGAGGCGTTCGTCGTCGGATTCGTTCTCCTGGAGTTTGAAGTGTAGGTAAAGGCCAAGCGCGGTGGCGTGATCGAAGACGATGCCCCATTGATCGAGTTTCGAGCAGTCATAGTGCAGTTTGTCATCGCGGTCGATGAAGGGCCAAACGTTGTCACCGTCGCCCGCAGCGTTGTAGGTGAGGAAGCTGAACGCATTCACGCCTTTTGCAGAGAGATAGTTCAACGCACCGATCAGCCCCTTGCCTTTGCCATCCTTCCATGTCGGGTCGCCTGCTTTCCAATCCTGCACATGCGGCTGCCAGGTCTTCAGCGGCACTTTGTCAGGCTTGCCCGCGACGGTGTTATCGAAGTCCGCATAACCAAGCAGAGTCTCTGGCGCATCAGGACCGGCTTTGAGAAAGTAGTCCTTGGAGCCAGCGAACTGGAGGTGATGTTTGCCAACGTATTGCAGACGACCCTGCGAGCGGAGATCGCGGCCAGTTTTGTCGCTGGCTGCGATGGTGAACTTACCGGTGATGCCATCAAACGATTTTAATGCCTCGCCGCCACCTTCGAGGG